>JARLHC010000075.1 GCA_031292455.1 Ignavibacteriaceae bacterium | reverse complement strand
GGGCGAATCGGTTTCGAGGAGGATATGGTCGAGTCCGATATTAGAAACAACATTGCGGAGGGTATCCATTTTATTAAAGGTAATATTACCAGTAAAGGAGAGGAAGTGGTGCATCTGGATGAGATCTTTAGCATTTTGCAAGGTGCTGCTGAAGCAATGGAATTGGGCACGAAGACCAGAGCCAGCGTAGGCGGAGATAATATTCATCATATCCTCGTCGGCATCCCTATTATGGATAATAACGGGGAGGTTAAGCTTAAGGGCAAGATCGAGCTGATCTTTAAAGGCCTCCAACTGTTTTTCTTTAGGGGAGAAGTCGTAGAAGTAGTCCAATCCAATTTCGCCGATAGCCACAATTTTTTTATTAGCGGCAAGGGATTCAATATTATCACATATTGAGGAGGTCCAATTTTTAGTTTCATGGGGATGAACACCAACGGCGCCGTAGATGAAATCATATTTATCAACCAGTTCGAGGACCTTATCAGAAGTGTTAATATCGGTAGCGGGCACAATGATATAATCTACTCCGCCGGACCGGGCATTATTAATAACAGAATCCAGATCATCTTTAAACTCAGGGGAGAAGAGATGGCAATGTGTATCGACGAACATAAACAGCTCCTTAGCTGACCGATTAATAAAAAAACAATTATTGTAAAGTTAAAATTCTTCTGAAAGTTAAAATTACCAAATTTTTAACCTCAGTGGAAATCAAAATGAAATAATGTTAGCTGATAATATCCCACAGATTAAGCCGGAAAGTTACTGAATATGAGACTCTGATTTCGTGTTAGTATTTCATTCATTTTGAAGAGAGTAGACCATCGGGATTCATGAATAAACCGAAGGTTAGTCGGGAATAACTTAAAGGTCTAATATATCTCAAAAATAGTAATTTTAGATAGGGTATATTGTTGATTTATTATACAATGAATACTGCTAAAAGCGTGAATATCTCAACAGTGATAAGTACATGGGGTAAAATTCTTATTATTTGGAAAATGGATTATTATATGGCTTAAAATAATAGAGAAATTCAACAATTTATAAGAGAAAATGATGGAACGTAAATTGTCTGAAGCAGGGCGTATACTAAACACATAAGGCATATATGAATAAATTAAATTACTTTTTGATATTGGTGCTTTTTGCACTTACTACGGTCGGTTTTGCCGCCCCAAGGGGGGTAATACAGACAAAGGGAGTAACGCCGAATACGCTTAGCCAGTTTACAACCAATTCTATATCGAATGGATTGACGACTGTAGCCAAGGGAACGTATTCATATTTAGCGCCATACAATTTTGGAGATACGTCGACAATTTCCAGTGTAGTATGGTCATTTGGTTCAGTACCCAACGGTTCCAACGCTACGATTACGACACTTGCAAACAAGTGGGCAACATTCCTGGCTGATACTAATGGCACTTATGTAGTTAATTTACATATGGTTACATCAACCGGAAGCCATGATACATCAATTACAATAACCTCATCATATTATGTAGGAGTTGGAAACTTCAGTGGTGTAGCAGCGATCTGGCCGCAATGCATGACATGTCATGCTTCGATGCCGGCATTTCAAGCGATATTTAATACATGGCAGACAACGCCACACGCACTTATTTTCCAACAGCAGTTAGTAATAGCACCACCGGCAGGTCATTACAGCACAAGCTGCACACCCTGCCATACAACAGGGACAGACAATAAAGTTGCGGCTAACAATGGAGGTTTTGATGATGTTGCCAAACAATTAGGATGGACGTTTGCTTCTACTACAGGACAATGGGATACGATAAAGAACAAATATCCAAGACTGGTAAATTATGCTACTATCGGGTGCGAGAACTGTCATGGAGCAGGGTTTGAACATGCATCAACAGAGAACACATCTAAAATTGCGATATCATTAAATTCAGATGTATGCCAGTCATGTCATGATGCACCTTGGAGACATGATAAAGGTACGTTATGGAATTATTCCAAGCATTCGACATCGATATGGAACAGTAGTTTTGCAAAGAACGTTACCAACACAACCTATTCTGTAAGTGACTGTATGAGATGTCATGACGGTCAGGGATTTATTAATTTTACAAAAGGAAGGCCAACAGACGGATCAAAATGGACATCAGCGAGCCACACGGTTATTACCTGCCAGACATGTCACGATCCACACGTTGATGTTCCGGGAACATTCCATTTGCGCAATGAACCAATTGCAAGCGACACTTTAAGCAACAGTTATAATTACACAGGCACAGGCGGGAACGGCAAGATATGCATGAATTGTCATAAAGCAAGAGCGAGCAATATTACAATCATGAACACTGCGATGTCTTCGCACTGGGGACCTCATGACGGCCCACAGAGTGATATGTACTTAGGGCAGAATGCAGCACTATTCGGAACACAGGCATACGTAACAAGCGGACATAAAGATGCGATAACAAATGCATGCGCAGATTGTCATATGGCATCATCGACAGCGACAGACACATTATACAAATACCAGGTAGGCGGGCACTCAACGAATATGCATTTTTCAGGAGTAAACAGTTTAGGTGCTACAGTGGATTATGATAACACGCAGGGATGCGTAAGTTGTCATGGTGCTTCAAAGACAAAGTTTACGGACTGGCAGGCCGCAATGGATTATGACGGCAACGGTTTAGTAGAAGATGTACAGACAGAAGTAAAGGGGTGTTTAGCAAAAGTGGTAGCATTACTTCCGAATAATGCGACACATGATACAATCGACTGGACCAAGATAACGACATTAACGCAGAAGAAAGCATACTGGAACTATCAGCTTATAAAGAATGACGGAAGTTATGGAATGCACAATGCCAAGTATACATTTGATGTTTTAACAAGAACATTAGCTGCATTAGGCAGTTCATTACCGGTTGAGCTGGTTTCATTTAATGCTGTTCTTCAGAATAATTCAGTTACACTGACATGGCAGACAGCCACAGAAACCAACAATCAAGGTTTTGATATTGAGAGACTGAACGGTACGACGTGGGTAAAGGTAGGATTTGTTGCGGGGAAAGGGACAACAACAGAATCGAATAATTATATATTCACGGATAAGGCAGGCGGAAGCGGAAAGATCAGTTACAGGTTAAAGCAGATAGACTACAGCGGTAAGACAAGTTATTCCAAAGAAGTAAATGTAAGCTTCAGCGGACCGATTAATTATTCTTTATCGCAGAATTATCCGAATCCGTTCAACCCAAGCACAACGATTAAATTTGCGTTACCGTTTGACAGTAATGTAAAATTAACGGTGTACAATATAACGGGTCAGGTAGTAAGGGTATTAGCTAACGGGCTACTTACAGCAGGAGAGCATGATGTACAGTTCAACTTCAACGAATCGGGAGGGAGTATATCTTCGGGGATATATTTCTACACATTAGAAGCATCGGCAGCTAATGGAAATAATACATTCCGTGAAACCAAGAAAATGGTTTTAATGAAGTAGGACTTCCGGTGATATTTTCAGACAAACCCGGCAAATGCCGGGTTTTTTATTGATTGAAACCACAGATATAAGATAAAAGCATAATGATGTGAAACTTCATTTTTAGCCTAAAAAAATTTCAAAATTTATCTATATTAGTGTCTTAAATTTTTTATTTCCGGATGAACAACGAAGAATTAAACGATCGTGAAAAGAATATTCTCAGGTTTATTATACAGCAGTTTATACTGACTGCAAATCCTGTAGGATCGAAGAATATTACCAAGAAGTATGATATAGGGTTTTCGCCAGCAACGGTAAGAAACATTATGTCTGATCTGGAAGACTCGGGGTTTATCGATCATCCGCACACATCAGCAGGAAGGATACCGACAGACAAGGGATACAGGTTTTACGTAGATTCATTGATGGACGTACAGAAACTGCGCAGTTCAGAAATGGGGATAATAAATAAGAGTCTGGAAACAAACTTAAATGAAACAGATGAACTGTTAAAAGTTGCCTCGTATTTATTAAGCAGCATTACGCATCAGATTGCATGTGTAACATATCCGAAATTAGACAGCGGTATTTTTGAAAAGATACAGATAATTCAGCTTACCAGTTTAAGGATACTGGTTGTAATTACGATAAAGTCAGGTTTAGTAAAGACAATAACTCTGGAGTTGAACAGTGATCTAAAAACGTCGCAGTTAAGTCCCGTAGAGCAATTACTGAATGAGAGGTTAACGGGATTAAGCTTAAGGGAAATAAGGGAGACATTCAAAGAAAGGTTCAGTGATGTTGAAGAGAATCAGCATCCAATCATAAGAGTTTTTGTTGATTCAATTGATAAAATATTCAAGGATGAACAGAGAGGAGAGAAGGCATTAATAACCGGAGCGAAGAATGTACTAAGGCAGCCGGAATTTGAGAATCCTGAAAGTTTCCAGAGTGTAATAGAACTTATAGAGGATAAAGACATTATTATTCACATATTAGAAAAGTCGGGAGATGACAAGCAAGTATTCATATCGATAGGAAGTGAGAATGAAAACCAAAAGCTAAATGAATACAGCTTTATAAGTAAGAAATACGAATTAGGAGAAATTTCGGGATCATTAGGCATAGTAGGTCCTAAAAGGATGGAATATTCAAAAGTGATAGCCATAGTAGACTATATAGCCAGAATGATATCAGAAATATTAAAAAATGAGAAGTAAAGGAGACAACTGATGGTGCAAAAGGACAAAAACAAAGAGGACAGACAAACTGATAAAGAGAATAAAGATGAGAACGAAACAGCGAATAATCTTTCATTAGAAGAGAACAGCCAGGAGAAAATTCAGCTACTTGAAAATGAAGTTGAGGAACTGAAGGATAAGATCTTAAGGAAATCAGCCGAGTTTGAGAATTATAAAAGAAGAACTGAAAATGACCAGGAAAATTTAATAAAATATGGTGCTGAATCGTTCATCAGCAAGCTTCTGCCGATTTTAGATGATTTTGAAAGATCGATGAAACATATAGAGAGTGCGAACGAAATTGATTCCTTAAAGGAAGGGATGGGTCTTATCTATGATAAATTCATCAAAATACTTGATGGCCAGGGGGTAAAGAAATTTGAGAGCAAGGGGAAAACATTTGATGTTAATTTTCATGAAGCAGTAATGCAGCAAAAAGCTGAGAATGTACTCCCCAATACAGTGATTGAAGAAATTGAATGCGGATATTTATATAAAGATAAAGTTATCAGGCATGCAAAAGTAATTGTTAGCGAAGATATTTAATTAATAATAAAGATATAAGATAAATGGCCAAGAGAGATTTTTACGAAATATTAGGTGTATCAAAGGATGCGACGAAGGATGATTTTAAGAAAGCTTACAGAAAGCTTGCGATGCAATATCATCCTGACAGAAATCCTGACGATAAAGAAGCTGAAGAGAAATTTAAGGAAGCGGCAGAAGCATATGAGATACTGAACGATGATGATAAGAGGGCGAGGTACGACAGATTTGGACATGAAGGTGTAAGGGGGTCAGGATTCGGATCGCAGGGATTTACAGATGTTAATGATATCTTTTCTCATTTTTCGGATATATTCGGCGGTTCAGGAATATTTGATGACTTTTTTGGAGGGAACCAAAGATCAAGAGGGCGGAGGAAAAGTGCAGGCACGCCGGGAGCAGATCTAAGGGTGACATTAAAACTAACACTTGAGGAAATTTCTTCGGGCACATCCAAAAAGATAAAGCTTAAACGATATGTTAAATGCGATACATGCAGCGGGACAGGGGCAGAGGGTGCCACATCGACAAAGCAATGTTCACATTGCCAAGGAACGGGAGAGGTTAGATCAGTATCCAGGTCAGTATTCGGGCAATTTGTTAATATAACAACATGTCCCACCTGTAACGGCGAGGGGACAATTGTAGACAAGCCATGCAAGAAATGTATGGGAGAAGGAAGGGTTCAGGATGAGTCGACCGTGACAATCCAGGTACCTCCCGGAGTATACAATGAAAGCTACATGACTATGCGCGGAGACGGGCACGCAGGAAAGAGAGGCGGGCACAATGGTGATCTGCAGGTTATATTTAATGAAATACCGCATGAATATTTTGTAAGAGACGGAGATGATGTTATTTATGATCTTCATATAGGATTTCCAGAGGCAGTTTTAGGGACTGAAGTTGAGGTTCCTACTTTGACAGGAAAAGCAAGATTGAAAATAGATCCCGGAACCCCTTTTGGTAAATTCTTAAAGATGACTAACAAAGGGATAAAGCATCTGAACCAGGGAGGATACGGAGATCAGATTGTAAGGATAAATATTACTGTTCCGAAGAAAGTAAGTTCAAAAGAGAAAGAACTGCTGAAGGAAATAGCAGATATGCCTGCATTCAAAACACATATTAAACCGGACGAGAAGAATTTCTTTAAGAGATTTGGCCTTTAATTCTTATTATTAAATTAAGATGTTTAAGAAACTGTCATTAAAGATCGGTTTTACTGAAACAGAGATAAAGGTATTATTATTTTTATTAGCCATATTCCTTGCGGGACTGGCATACACTAAATTTATTAAAGGGGAAGATTCAACCAAATACAAAGAATTCGATTATTCAAAAGAAGAGGCCTCATTATTGAAATCGGAGCAGGGGGATTCAGTTGAAGAAGGTTTAGCATCAGAGGGGAAAGATTCTGTGAGGAGACAAGTTCTGGAATTAAAGGACAGACCATATGAAGTAAAGTCAAAGAAATTACCTGCAGAAAAAAGCATTGACTTAAATACAGCTTCGAAAGAGGAGCTAATGAAAATATCCGGTATAGGGGAAAAGACAGCGGAAAATATATTATCGTACAGAGAAAAGACAGGCAAGTTTAAGAATACAGAAGAACTCATGAACGTAAAGGGGATAGGAGAAGCCAAATATGCCAAATTTAAAAAGTATCTTTTTGTAAAATGAAGTGGGAAGATAAGAATTAGTATATTATTTTAAGTAAGGACATTAAGGGATTTTTGAAGAGCAGATAAGGAGTACATTATAATTATGAATTCATTTGAAAATCATGCCGGATTTAATATCTCCTCATCCAGGCTGCAGGTAGTTGAGATCAATTTCAAATCAGACCAGTTCCAGCTTGAAAATGTAGATGAAGCATATTTCAATGAGCCACTGAATTTAGAATATGACAAAGAGACTAAAATAAATACACTTTTACAAAGTGCATATAATGAGTTATTAATAAGGAATCCCCTTAAATGTGATTATGTTTCATTTACGCTTCCGCTTGACCTGTTTTATATTATGCAGGTTCCTTATGATAGCACACTACTAAACCAGGACTTAATAGAAGAATTCAGGTGGGAATACTCCATTTTATATCCAAATCTTTTAGTTAATGATTTTGTAATTCAATACATAGAGATCGAAAAGAACAAAATAAACGAAGCAGGGACTGCAATAGTAATAGCATTACCGCGGAAGTTCCTTCAGATTATACACAACTTCTGCATGCGTAATAATTTAAAGGTAAGGTTTATCGACAATGCCCATATAGCTTCGGACCGGGCGCTTTTTGTTAATAATGTTTTAACAGACAAGGGGCTGATACTAAGTATTTATTTCAGTGATAAAAGTCTTTCAGTAATTTTTTCATATAACAGTAAGCCGATATATTTTAAGACAATCCCGTTAAATGATGCCGGGAAAATAATCCCTGTCTTATTAGATGAGATTAACAATAACCAGAACATCAAGATTAATAAGAATCTAATTGAAAATGCATTTATAGCGGGAGAGGACTTATCGGCCAATTTAGTTCAAAGCTTAAGTGAGGCAATCGGGTTAAATTTCAAATTCTTTAATCCTTTTGAGAAGATTAAACCTGAGACGAATATTCATACCAACAAATATTATATTGAAAAATTCAACTCATTCTCCCCTGCTGCGGGGATAGCGTTACGACTTGCATGAGAATGAGAATTATATCGGGAAGATTTAAGGGGAGACTTATAAAAGTCCCGGACTCAAAACTAATTAGGCCGACAACAGACAGAGTAAGGGAGACACTTTTCAATCTGCTTAACAACAGAATTGATTTCAGCGGAATAAAGGTGCTTGATATATATGCGGGATCAGGATCGTTAGGATTAGAATGCATGAGCAGGGGTGCAGAGGTAATTCATTTTGTAGAAAAGAACTTTCCCATATATAAGAACCTGCAGGAAAATATAAACTCACTTGAAGCGAGAGAGGGGTGCCGGATATTCAAAATGGAGGCATTAAGATTTTCCCAGATATCAGATCATGAGAGTTATGATTTGATATTGGCTGACCCTCCTTTTTTTAAAGATGATATTTATAAAGTAACCGAAAACCTTAAAACCAACGGATATCTAAATGAATCAGGGGTTATTGTAATAGAACGTTCTATCCAGACGAAGGAGATGGATATTTTAAATTTTGGTACCGAGCCATTTAAGATAGTAGGAGATACCTGTCTTTATGAGATTAATTGAGTTAACACTAATTTCCGTTAGCCAGGAAATAATCAGGAAAGTAAATTCGTTTTTTTATACTTTTGTTTTAATACTTTGAGATGACAAAATGAGAAAAGTGATATATCCCGGGACATTTGATCCAGTAACTCTTGGTCATATAGACATTATACAAAGGGCGTGCGATTTATTTGACGAAGTAGTAGTTACAGTAGCCATTAATCCAGACAAGACTCCCCTATTCACTATTGAGGAAAGGATAGTATTCATAAAGGAAAGTGTAAAGTGTTATCCGAAGGTACTGGTAGATTCATTTGACGGACTTGTAGTTGAGCATGCCAAGAACGTAGGAGCGATTGGTATAATACGGGGGCTAAGGGCATTGAGTGATTTTGAATACGAGTTTCAGATGGCTTTAATGAACCGGAAGTTAGCAAAGAATATTAATACTGTTTTTTTAATGCCACATGAGAAATATACATATCTCAATTCTTCGATAATCAGAAACTTAGCGAGTTTAAATAGTGACGTAAGCGATTTTGTTCCGCCGATAGTACAGGAAGCGCTGAAGAAGAAATTTATTAAATAATCTATGTTTATAAAAGAAAAGCCGCTTAAGAAGCGGCTTTTTAATTTAATCTGAAGAGGGATTATTTAGGTTTTTTACGTTCTTTCTCATGCCCGATATTTTTAACTGCATCCAGGGCAGTGGGGTCGTCAGGGGCTAATACCAAAGCTCTCTGGAAATAGCTTTTTGCAGTTATGTTATCTTTCTGTAAATAATAATAATAGCCTAAATAATGATATGCATCGAGCAGATCAGTTTTATTTTTAAGTGAATCTTTTTCTCCTAAAGCAACAACTTTATCATAAAAAGGTTTAGCAAGTCCTTTTTCAGAAGAAATATCCAATTGTGCATTAGAACGAGCACGCCAGACATAACCGATAATAAGTTCCGGCTGAACCTGGGTTATTTTCGAAAATGCGGAATCAGCCTGTACCCAATTACTATCCAAATAATAAGCTCTTCCAAGATCATAATATTCTTTTGAAGACAGGTTCCCTGTTAATTTAAGTTTAGTATTGTAGGAACTTATTACTTTATCCCATTTTTTTAATTTAAAATATTCAGAAGCCAAGTTACCGTTCAGTTCGGCAGTTTTGGATGTATCCATACTTAAAGCTTTCTGAAGCTGCACAACAGCCAGGGAATCCTGTTTGGCAGATTTGAGCAGGGTTGAATAATACTCATAATCGGATTCAACTAATTCAGAATCTTTTGCGACAGAAAAATATTTATTAAAAGCAGGGATACCGTTGTTAACATCATTCAACTGAGTATAAGAATAAGCCAGCATATGGAGCATATAACTATTGTGAGGATCATTTTGCAGAAAAGCAGTAATCCTATCAATGGCAGTTTTATAATCTTTACTAATATAGATGAAGTTAATCAATCTTTTCTGGTTTTCCGGAGTATTCTCGGATAAATCGATATATTTTTTCCAGTTATCAATTGCCAGATCATACTTATGCAGGGAATACTGGAGTTCGGCCATACCTTTATAGGCGACGGAATAATTCGGATCGACCTTCATAGCCTGCTGATAAGAAAGTTCTGCTTCGCCATAATTCCTGATTATCTCAAAGATCTTACCTATACTAACAAAGGCCTCAGCGGAAGAATCAATGACAATTGCTTTCTTATAATTCTCGACAGCTGCACTTCCGTTATTTTCAACATTATACATATCCCCCAGCAAGATATAATTATTATTATCTTTCTTCTTACTTTTCTTAGTGGCAGTTATTGCCTGGTCGAGAATATCTTTAGCCTTAACGGAAATATCTTTACCGCCATTTATATAGGCATCGGCAACGGCCTGAAGAATTTTAACATTTTTTTCATCTGCAATTGAAACTGCCTGAGCAATATTTTTATCTCCCTCAGCAATATTTTTTTCCTGATAAAATACTTTAGCCAGACCGGCATAATTCAACCCGAAATCAGACTTAGCCTGAATACCATTCTGATAGGCTATTTTAGCAGAATCCATAACACCTTTATGGAAGTAGGATTCGCCGAGATAATACCATGCTTCGGGATTGTTATTCTGAGCGGCCAAAGTTTTGAAAGTTTGAATGGCTTTCATATAACTTTCATTTTTCAGGAATTTTTTCCCATCATCCAAAGACTGTGCATAAACTGAGGAGCACAGGTAAAAGAGGGATACAATAAAAAATGAAAGATAATATTTTTTATTAGACATAATCTTAAGTAGTTCCTATTTAGTTATATTAAAATTATTATTGCGTAATTCTACAAGCCTAACGGGCTGGGAGGCAGGAACGAGGCCTGACTTCAGAATTATTCTCTGACCTTTATCTCCGGCCACAAAACTTGCAAAACCAGTAGCCAGACCGGCTCTAGCTTCACTGCTAATTATATAAACTGTCCTCCACAAAGGATAATATTTAGTTGCTATATAGGCCTGATAGGGTTTATAATAATCCCCTCTTCCCTCTGAAGAATCGGGGGGAGATATTTCAACAACGCGTACTTTATTAACAAAAGACATTAAAGTTGAATCCCTTCTATCAGTTACCCACGCAACACCCAAAACGCCAAGGGCATTCTTATTCTTTGAGACATAATTAATTACTTCTTCGCTTGAATTAGCAGCAGAGCTGTTTTTAGAAAGATTTTTGTTATCAGCATATTCTTTTAAGAATCTTAAAGTCCCAGAATTATTATTATCGAACACAATCTGAACAGGAGAGTGATTTGATTTAGGATTTAATTGATTCCACGTACTAATTTCACCAGTAATTATTTTTTTTACCTGATCGTCGGAGAACAGAGTATCGGGGTTATTATTATTAGTAACAAATGTAACTGCATCATAGGCAATTTTAGTAACCCTAGGATAAATTTTAATATCCTCAAAATGCTTTTTTTCCTGCGGATTCAGATCCCGAGTAGCTATAATAAAATTAACGCTATCATTAAGGAGATCTTCAAAAACTTTTCCTTCAGATTTATAGGAAGCCTGAATTTTAGCATAGGTATAAATGCTTTGAAAAGTATTTATTTCAGTATCAACAATAGGTCTAAAAGTTTCATCAACTGAAATGTTTATTCTACCTGAGGTGGGCGTATCTTCAAGCGCCTGTTTTTGATTCTGATTGCAAGAAAAAAAAACGAGGAGAGAACAAAAAGAGATAAACCAATAAATAAATTTAACGTTCTTCATCATCATCTTCCTCTTTATTGCTCCTAAGAGATTGATATAATCTGAAAGCTCCGTATAACACAGCCAAAATTCCGAAAAGTTTCGCCCAAGAAGGAGATGCGGCAGAGACCAAAAAGAAGATACCTGCCGCAAAATATAATAATGATCTTAAAATTCCTACAATTTTTCCAATCTCCACCGGGAGTATCGCTCCCTATTGGAGTTTGAAAACTATCGGAACAGACATCCTAACATTAACAGGGTGACCATTTTGTCTACCCGGTGTCCAATTAGGCATAGACTTAACAACTCTAACAGCTTCCTCATCACAGCCAGCGCCGATACCTTTTTGAACAACGACGTCGGATACTTTACCACTTGTACTAACAACGAACTGAATCCAAAGTTTACCTTCGACACCAGCGCGTTTAGCTATTTCAGGATAAACAATGTGGCTACCTACATAAGTATAGAAAGCTTCATCTCCACCAGGAAAAGTAGGCATTTCCTCGACATAAGTAAATATCTGAGCTTCTTCTTTCTTTGGTTCATCGACGATCTTTTCCTGAGTTTCAACTAAGCTATAGTCAACACCACCTTCCTGACCTACCTGAGTTTTAGCGCCGGGATCAACTTTTTTAAGTTCATCAACAGTAGGGACGACCTCGTCCTTAACCTGTTCGTCAGGTCTTACGACCGGAGGGAGGAATTGAATAGTTGTTTTAAGAGGAGGAGCCTCAACAGTAGGGGGCGGAGTAGCTTTATCGATTGATGGAGGTTCAGAAAGCTGAGAAATATCAAGTGTAATCACCCTTTTTTTCTGAACGACATCTTTAGCCTTCATTGATTTATAAATCACAGGTCCAGATATAGAAAGAACAAAGAACAAACTGCCAATAATCACCGACCAGGTTACATATCTGTTATATGATTTACGTAATACATAAGCGCCATAATCTTTGTTTTTATTGGCAAAGATTATATCGGTTATATCTGTCATATTTAATGCTTTGTCATTCATAATCTTTTACCACTATAAGTTTTTAATTTTAGCTTTCTCTTCAGGTGCAAAATCGCTTACGAGGGCATATCTTTTAACACCGACGATACTCATTTCATCAAGTGCATCAACCATATTCCGGTAATTGGATTTGTCCGTAGGTTTAATAATGCAAGTTAAGTCTTTAGTAGTCTTATTTACATCAATAAGAAGACTTCTTAAACCATTAGGAGAATAATCGGTTGTAGAAAAATTAGCGGTATCCGGAGTACCTTTAAACCAAAATACTTTATCATTCTCACCAAGGATCAAGGTTAAAGTCTGGGAAGCTTTAGTATCCTGAGATGTTTGCTCAGACCCTGGAGGGGGTTTAACAGGCATATTTATTTCCATAGTCTGAGGTTTACTAAAAGTAGTAGTCATCATAAAGAAAGTAACCAGGAGGAAAGCAAGATCAACCATCGGAGTAAGATCTACTCTTGTTGAAGCTTTTTTAGATCTTTTCTTACCACCTTTTTTATGACCACCCTTTTGCGAGGTATCTAGTTCAGCCATTTTTCATTTCCTTTCAAATTTTAGGTCTAACTTCAAGGTTTGTTATTAAATTAAATTTATTAACGTGCCAAGACTGAAGTGTTGCAATTACCTGTTTAATTACGGGATATGGACAGTCGCCATCGCCTCTTATAGCGATTCTATAGTTCGGGTTAGCAAGTCTGCCGTTAATTATCCATACACCGAGCTCATTATTAGTGGAATCGATTGGAATACCAGGCTGGACAGCATTTTTTCTATCCTCGGCCGACATATCCAGGAAAGTTTTAAGTTTTGTAATAGGGACACCGAATGCAGTAGTTAGCGAAAAAGCATATTGTTCCTCTTCGGTAAAGGAGATATTATACTTTGAACTAATTTTTTGCAGCAGTTTTTCCCTATTAAATTTTCCATCGACGCCATAAAACACTTTCCCTTCTTTAGTAACAGTAATTGACATGATATCATTATCCGGGAGTTTTATTTCTGATATCGATTTAGGAGTCTGTACAATGACAGGTTCGTCAGCTTTGAATTTTGTTGTAAGCATGAAGAAAGTCAACAAAAGGAAAGACACATCGCACATGGCAGTCATATCAATATTTGTACTCTTTCTAGGAACTTTTATTTTAGGCATACTATTGCTCTTTTATAAATTAGTTATAATTAGCTGCAAAGTTCTGAACTATTGCAACACCTGCTTCATCTATGCTGTACGTAAGTTTATCAATCTTTGTAGTAAAATAGTTATACATAATAATTGCAAGAGCGGATGTAGAAATACCCAGAGCAGTATTTATAAGAGCTTCAGAAATACCGCTTGCAAGAGCCACAGCATCAGGAGCACCAGATGTAGCAAGGGCTCCAAACGCCTTTATCATACCCAATACTGTACCAAGAAGACCCATAAGTGTAGCGACAGAAGCAATAGTTGCAATAATTACTAAATTTTGCTCAAGCATAGGAAGTTCAAGAGATGTAGCTTCTTCAATTTCCTGCTTAATAGCTATAACTTTCTGGTCTCTGTTTAATTCCTTGACAGAAATCATTTCCTTGTATTTAAGGAGTCCTGCTTTTACTACACTGGCTACTGATCCTTTCTGTTTGTCGCATTCAATCATTGCATTATCTAAATTTTTATTGGAAAGATCCGTATGAACTTTTGCAACAAAACTATTTACTCTGCCCTTCCCTTTTGCTTTTGTTATAGTGATAAACCTTTCGATAGTAAAGGTGATGACGATTAATAAAATTGTCATTAAAATAGGTACAATTACTCCACCTTTATATACTGTTGCTAAATAATTTCCTGGAAGCGGATTATTATTTACGTTTCCACCCTGAAAATTAGCAGGGTTACCAAGAACGTATATATAAAGTAATAAAGCAACAACAAAAAGGACAGGTATTGCAACCGCAGCAAAGCCTGTAAACATTGCTCTAAATTGATTTTTGTTTTTCACAGTATGACTCCGATGGTTTTTGAATGATTAATTTCATTGTTAGATTATAATAAGTAGAACTAAAGGCAAATTAAATAAAAACATCATAATCAAAAATATCTAAAAACAATTACATATCATCATAATTTTAGAAAATTTTGAGCTATAACATAAATAAAAATATACTGATTACAAATATAATTATAACCATAAATATAATTAAAAATTTATACCTTTATATTAATTTATGAAATCAATATTCAAATAACGACTTAAATATAAAAGTTAAACAAAGATGAAATCAACTTGTTCCATTCTCAGACCTATTACAAGGGAGCAGGAGTGAGCAGAACTATAAATTACTTTAATAGAACCATTTTCATTCTTTTCATAGTATTACCAACTTTAATCTCATAAAAATACTCACCTCCGGTAAGTTTCTTGTGAGCGCCGTTAAAGGTAACTATATGTGTACCTGCTGAGCGATTGCCATTGATAAGGGTAAATATTTCTTTCCCACCAGTATTGTATATTTTTAATTTAACATGAGCAGGTTTATCAAGAACGAACCGGATATTAGTAGTAAGATTGAAGGGATTTGGGTAATTCTGATAAAGTCTAAACTCTTTGGGAGTTTTATTTTCATAAGCGATCCCAGAAGATAAACCTAAAACAGGAAGTTTAACAGATGAAGGGTATAAATGTCCCATATATATAGTGTTATAGGCCTTTTTAAGCACAGGCAGGACATAGGGGTTTGTAGTTAAGAAAGAATCAGCGGGTTGAGTGTCAAGGTTAGTCAAAACAATACGGATTTTATTTCCCTGGTGGAATATGTGAGAATATTCAGGGCCATTAATAATATTTTCTTTAAGTAGGCCCGGTTTATAGTGACGGTCAGTAAAATTTATTCTAGTAACAAGACTGGTATCAGAACCTGGTTTTAGTTCCCAAATCTGGATATTATACTGACAGACATCGGCAGTAGAAGAATAGAATAATTTTGCAGATGGGCTGCCAATCATCTGATAATCGTTAGGTAAAGGGTCTGATTCAAAAGCAACTATGTTCTTAAAAAACCTTTTATTAAAAAATTCACCCCTGAAGGAAGTATTGATTGCCTGCTGCAAAGTAAAGCTAGTATCTTTCACATCATTCCAAAATCCGACAGTATCGATATCAGAATCATCAGGAGAATGAAGCAGTTTTCCTCCAGGATTAAAATAGAATAAGAGCGGAACAACATCCGGAGGAGGCCATGTGTCAGAACTAAAATGAGAAAAAGACCAAAGATTATGAGTTTTAGGATAATGAGATGATGCATACTGATATTTTGCAGAATCGATCTTTATAGTATTCAAATTGTTGAGCCAATAATCCTCCCAGTTATTATCATATTGTGAAAGAAAGTTATTTTCATTTTGGTTAGAATCAGCCCCATGACCAGCTACAGCTCCAAAATACGCCATAAAGGGGGCCTTGAGCAGATTCGTAGCTTTTATCATTCCTGAGGTATTAAAAAACTTATCCTGCCAAGCATTAGTAATCAAGATCGGGACCTTGCAAAGCGAAACTTTATCGAGAAAATCTCTTTCTTTAGGAAGAAAATAGGTCAGACTATCCCAACTATCATTTTTATCAGACAGAATCCATTTCTTAAGGTTTGCAATATTAGTGTTATAGCGAACAATTGAAGAGTCATAGTCGATAGTAAAGAAGAAAGTCGTTTTGATGGAACCATTTTCAATCCAGCTTGATGCAAATTCAGGAGAAGCAAGATCAGACATGACAGTGCTCACTTTTGCCCCATAGCATGCTGCCATAAATGGAATAACGCCACCCTGAGAGGCACCGAAAATCGCTATACGAGAAGAATCAACTAAAGTATCTTGTTTAATAAAATTCAGAATCTGGAGGAGATCATTCATTTCCAGAGTAGAAATGAGATTTGACAGTCCACCCGAATGCCCCTGCCCTCTCATGCTATAAGTCAGAGTATAATAACCGAATTGAGCCTGGTCTTCAGCTTCCGGATTTTCTGATTCTTTTGATTCGCTGAAACCATGGCACAAGACAAATACCGGCCAACCTTTAGCGGGTGGAGACGCGACTGGAATAAATTTAGAGCAATCGATCAAAACACTATCCTTCATCCTGATCGTAAAATCAGTTCGTTTTACAGTATAAATTTTCCCGAGGTTATTCTGGGAATATATTTCACCAGAACAGCAAGCCGTGAGGAAAATATCAATAATAAAAGCGGAAATCAGGGCAATTCTACTCATTAAGTTCATCAATTTTGTTTCTTTAAGATCTCCAATAGTTCTAATGCATCCTTATGCGCAGGATCAATTTGTAGGCACTTATTGATATATTCTTTTGCCGAAGCATAATTTTTCTTTTCATACTGGACCCTTCCCATCAAAAAATTTGCATCAGCGTATTCGGGAAAAATCGAAAGAGCTTTTGAAAGAAATTCCTCGCCCTTGCTTTTGAATCCTTCTGAAATATAAAAGTAAGCAAGTATAAAATTAGTTTTAGAGGAGGCCGGATCAGCAGCAAGAGCCAGTAAAAATGCTTTTTCGCCTCTTGCGTTATCATTCAAATTCATATATTGAATTGCCTGTCCAATATAAGCTGAAGCTTCGCCGGATAAAATATGAGTTTTATTTGGTTTGAATTTATATATTTCAAGTATCTCAGGTTCTCTGACAGGAGAATAGACAGGGTTATCATTTACTATTTCAAACCAATTTTTTAGAGTAACAATATAATCAGGTTTTTTCTCAATTAGGTAATTGTTCAGGTATGTTATGAAGCCTATTTTCATTTTATCTATAATTTCAGGAGATACTAACCCTACCATATCAAGAAGCTTCCTCTTCCCATAATACTCTATTGCACCAATATCATGAGTAGCCACAACTGCATCGGGAGGGGTATTCTTAAATATCCATTTCCCGGCGGCGACATGCCTATCGTTATAATACTTGCAGGAATGGGAATAAATGTCGGACCATTCAGCCAAGTAGATTATGCTTATGATAATTGAGGCTATAAAATATCCTGCCAAAATAAAATTAGCCAGAGAATCAGATTTTAATTTATTAAGAAGAAATTCATAAAAAGATTTTACACCATGAACAGCCATTATTATATAGAAAGGAATTAAAGGCATTAAATATCTTCCATATGAGCTTGAGAACGGAAGAATTAACCAATATACAAATATCAGTCCTGCCAGAAAAATAAGATACACCGAATACTCAAAATATTTTTTCTGAATAATTTCTTTAATAATAATGACTACGCTTATAAGAAAAGGAATAAAGTATAGAACAAATTCAGGTGCAGTGAATAATCCCATTACATGATTTTTTAAAAAATCAATGCGTGAACTGTCACCATAAGTAGCTATTTTGGAGGCAAAAGTGTTGGGCATTATGGAGCCAGAGAGAAAGACATTAAATAAGAAATACAGAATGGCCATCCCTCCGGCGATAGAAAATGGAACAATCAAAGTTTTTAGGAAAAAGGGGGAATCTTTTTTACTTTTTGCCGAAAGTGTACCAATAAAATAGTCACCTAAAATAGCGACCCAAAGGATAAGGCCATCGGGGCGACACCAAAGCAACAGCCCCAGACATATACCAAGAGCTTTAAAGCTTTTCTTTTGATAATTGTACAAAGATATAATAATAAGAGCGATAAACATTGTTGTTTCCATGCCAGAAACCGCAATAAGATTTAAATCGGATTGAAGCGCTAATAATAATGAAGTTAAAAATGCAAGCCATATTGCTGACACGAAATGTAACTTTGCTAATTTAAACATAAAGAATACCGAAAGAGCAAAGGAACTAATACCTATAACATAACTAATAATAAATTCGTTCTTTGAAAAGGAATAAAGAGCAGCCAGGATAAATGTATACAAGGGAGACGTTGAACCTGATGTTACAAGCTGATTTTTATAATATGAAAAACTTCCGTAATCAACGAGATTACGTGCGAAAGTAAGGTGAATCCAGGAATCATCAAGCGGAAAACAAAAATAGCCATTTATTGTTTTAGCTTTGAATAAAAAGATTAATCCCATAGCTACAGCTATAGCTGCGAGAATATAATTTATAGTAAGCTCAAACTTTGCCGGAAAATATTTATTATAGGCAAGGTTTATTGGCGGGCTGACAATTTGAATTGATTCATTAAGGTTTCGTCTTGATTTTTTTAATTTCTTCATTTGTTAAGTAAGATATATGACTGATAATAAATAATTTATACATTTTAATATAATAAAGAAGGGGCAACTACTCCATACAATTGAAATAGTCAATAAATTTTTCATGAAGACATTTATCATTGTATTTATCCTTATGGGTATCATTTAATTCATCAGAGGTATAACCGGAGCGGATTTCTTTAACTGTTACTTTTTTATTTCTTTCATTTACATGATAAATGATACGCCAAGTTCTATATGCCAAAACGAGAGACTCTTTTTTCATATTTCCTGACTTAAGCAGTGAAATTCTTTTTCTGGATGCATCGGTAGGGTTAAACTCAAGCTGAAGGCGTGTAAAACTTTCCAGATTAATACGCGCTTGATTATTAAGCCATTCGCATTGCACATGAGCCTTCGGTTGAAAAATAACCTTATATATATTCTCTATTCCACTTTTTACCCATCCAGTGGAGGCAAGGGGAAAGGAATCAGAATACGGAAGATAGGGTTTAATATCTAACACCGGTGAGCCATCAAGTATATCTGATTCAGAAATGAATATCTCTAATTTACCCACTTTTTCCAGTTTCACACAACTAATGCCTATTTGATTTGGCCTATATGGCGCACGAGTGGCAAACACACCTATTTTTTTTCGTGTATGGCGTGGAGGAGTGACCATTGGTTTCCAATTATTATTTAAATGGAACCAATAAATAACCCATATCCTTTCAAAACCTTCCAGATTTTTTAGTGCCTGTTCGAAGTTGAAACCTGAGTTAAGTTTAATAACCGATATTTTACTACCTGCAAGGATACCCTGTCGAGGAGTTTCATAGCGATTAACACTTTCTGACCGAACCATGCCAATTGGTTTTATTAAAATATTATTTTCCTGATCAAGCATTATCTGAATCCTTTTAAGATTACTAAGTTCAAAGCAATAAAAACAAAATTGTGACGGTTATCTCAATAAAAATAGAAAAATAGGAGTATAAATTCACAGGTAATTGAATATGTATTAAAAAGAATAATAATTGCAAGAAACGGTATTTAAGTTAAAGGAGTAAAATGAGAAATTAATTCTCCGGATAAAAATAAATACTGAAATACTATTAATGTAATTTTAAATACAAATTAATGGTGGGCCAGAAAGTTCGGTGCATCTTGTAATAAATGAAAACTTAATTATCAAGAGGAAATTATGGTTATGAGAAAATATGAGAAACAGACATATGCTATCCTTCGTATAATTGCAGGATTTCTATTTATTTGTCATGGTTCACAGAAATTGTTAGGTTATCCACCTTTACCTGCAGGAATTAACCTCCCATGGCATATACTTTGGATTGCCGGTCCTATTGAGTTTTTCGGCGGCATACTTATTATGATTGGTTTAGGAACGCGATGGGCTGCATTTTTAGCCAGCGGTGAAATGGCTTATGCTTATTGGACTGCGCATGCCCCAGCCGCTATATTACCACTTGTAAACAGAGGTGAGCTGGCTGTAGTTTATTGTTTTATATTTTTATTTTTTTCAGCATACGGGGGAGGCATTTGGAGTATAGATAGTTTAATAAGTTCAAATAAAAGGAGCGGGGCAAAACAGCAGTAATATTATTTTAGATTATTTTATTGCGATCAGGATCAGGTTGGAAAGGAACGACGCATAATATTAGCATAGCGGTAACTGAAATCGAAAGTATCTTTAGCACCTTTCAAAGAAACAGTATAGGTTCGACCATTATTCTGACTAATTTTATCAATGTAATTAATGTTAATAATTGTTGCACGATGAATTCGAAGGAATGAATTAGAGGGGAGCATCTTCACCCAATTGCGCATAGATTTACGGACAAGAATTTCAAAGTTGTCGTTAGTTTTTATTTTGCTATACTCTTTTAGTGCTGTAATGCAAAGGATATCTGAAAATTTAATTAGTTTTAATTTAGTTCCAAGTTTTACTAAAAGATGATCAGATTGTTTTACCGATTTTTCAATCTCTTCAAAAGTCTCCATTTGTTCACTAATGGATTGTTTCAATTTCCGAATTTTACCGAGGAGATTGACAATAGTTTTTAGAAGTGACGACTCAATAAATTGTTCAGGAAGATAGTCTGCAACACCCAATTCCATTAACACCCTCTGATCTTCAAATGAAGGTTTAATCGGAATTATCAATAATGGAATAAAAGCTGTAGCATCATTATTTAGAATTTGGTTCAAATAAACCAGATCATCAAAACCACCAAAATGGAACAGAATCAAATCCGGTTTATAGTGTATAGCTATTTCAACACCATCTTTTTTATCATGGGAGTAATGGGTAGTATACTGAGAGGAATCCAAAACATCCTTAATGATTTTCAGATTATCCTGTTTATCTTCTATGATGAGGACTTTTATCAAAATGCAATATGCAGGATGTTTTTAAAAATAGTAACTATACAATTAGCCATTATAAAAATAGAGACACAGCGGGTTATAACCAACACGTTTGTGACAAATATGTGACGTTCATTGCAAAAGACTGTATCTCCACAAATATTACATTTAGTTTTGCAGTAGAAATTTATATTATTGTGAAATCAGGATGCAATACAGAAAATTGCCCGTTAATAATCTTTCATTGCTCTTTATTTTTTATGGAGCAGCCGCACAAATATCCGCACAACCTATATCTATTACACTAAATGCTGACTTCGTAAGCCGATATATCTGGCAAGGAATTAATTTAAATGATGCGCCCAACATTCAACCTTCAATTACAATGAAGGTTAGAGGGCTGCAGTGCGGTTTCTGGGGTTCATACGGACTTACTCATCTGAATTCAATAGACGCTCATTATAATTCCTCACAGGAAATTGATACGTGGGGGAGCTATACAATAGATGGACCAAATAAAAGTTCGCTAACTGCAATAATAACAGACTACTATTTTGCAAACAGCGGAATCCGTATCGGAAATTTTAACAACTATAATAATAAGAATGGACCCGGAGCTCACATTATAGAAGCAGGTCTTACAATGGGAGGACCGGAATCATTTCCGATATTGATTTCCGGATGCATAAACGTTTACAATGATAAGGGAAACAACATGTACATATATGCTGAGTATGGATTTAAAGTAGATGATGCATCTATAAGCATATTTACAGGAACTACACCCGGGTCACAGGAAAATCCACTATATAATACAGATAGATTCAGCATAATTAATATTGGTCTAAAAGCATCCAAACAAATTAAGATATCGGAAAGCTATTCAATCCCAGTATACTGTTCTTATATATTAAATCCTAATATGGAAATATCATATTTGGTATTTGGAATTACTCTATAAATAATTCATTAATTAAATTCTGAGGTTCTTATGTTAAATACAGGCAGTACTGCCTTCATGCTGGTAGCCGCGAGTCTGGTGATGTTAATGACCCCTGGCCTTGCATTCTTTTATGGCGGCCTTGTAGGCAGGAAAAATGTTCTAGCAATAATGATACAAAGTTTTATTTCATTGTGCTGGACGACAGTTATTTGGTTTGTTGTTGGTTATTCATTGTGTTTCAGCGGAGGAGAAGGAGGTATAATTGGTAATCTAAATATGGCATTCATGAATGGAATTAATCTAAACACAATGTTTCCAGGCAACCATGAAATACCATTATTTGTTTTTGCAGCTTACCAAATGATGTTTGCAATTATTACTCCTGCACTTATAACCGGGGCATTTGCAAACAGAGTACGTTTCCCTGCATACATGTTGTTCCTTACACTCTGGCTATTATGTGTTTATTTCCCGCTAGTACATATGGTATGGGGAGGCGGATTATTAGCAAAATGGGGTGTGCTTGATTTTGCAGGAGGAATTGTAGTACATGCGAGTGCAGGAATGGCTGCTTTAGCATCTGTTTTCTATGTAGGAAAACGTAATGTCATCGAACGGGGGCCACACAGTATCCCATTAGTAGCATTAGGAACCGGACTCCTTTGGTTTGGATGGTACGGATTCAATGCCGGATCCGAATGCAGAGTAGATGCAATTACAGCCCAGGCATTCATTAATACAGATGTTGCTGCTTCTTTTGCAGGAATGACATGGTTATTTTTAGCATGGATACTGGAGAAAAAGCCGAAATTCATTGGATTGCTTACAGGATCGGTTGCAGGACTAGCGACTATTACTCCAGCGGCCGGATATGTAACTCTTGGAAATGCAGTAGTTATAGGAATATCGGCAGGAATTATATGTTACTTCGCTGTTGCCCTGAAAAACAAATTAAAGTGGGATGATGCATTGGACGTTTGGGGAGTACATGGTGTAGGAGGTTCGATAGGAATAATAATGCTGGGGTTATTTGCAACTAAGGCAGTAAATCCAAGTGTGAATATAGAAGGATGGTTGGTCGGTGGATCGTCAACATTTTTTCTAACACAAATTCTATCGATGTTACTTGTATGCACATACTGCTTCCTGTTTACGTTAGGGATGTTGCACGTTATTAACCTAATCACTCCTGTAAAAGTGACAAAAGAGGAAGAGATCGCGGGATTAGATAATTCACTTCATGGCGAAATTGCATATGAGCAGGATTAATATCTGAGTCCATTATATTTAATGTACTTTATAAGGCTGTCTAAAAGGCAGCCTTATTATTGTTTCTAATGATGGAAAGATTGATAAAAGAAATAATAATCAGAGGTTAATCAGGTTTCCGAATTACGGAATAAATACTCATTTACTGCAATAACAATAAGAACAGAGATCAGTGATATAATCCAACCAATTCCTAATATCGTTGCGATCTTTCCAATAGTTGTTTCTGTTTCTCTTAATGATCTACCAGCTAATACAAAGCCAGTGTTTTTCCCATTATAAGCAATTATAACGGAAGCAATCCTGACTCCCCTTTCGGGCTGCCAAGTTAGTTTTAATTCTTTATCCTGTTTAACATTGTCCAGAACACCTTTGGGCAAATGAGGAATAGTTCCATGCAATAATCCTGAAGTCAAAACCGGATATTCATTACTGTTAAAAATGATAACGAAGGAAGAGAGACTCCTTTCAATATTTATTTTTTCTGAGAACCTGGTTGAATCAAAGGGATCGGCATTGGAAAGTAAATAAGCATAATCTTCAGCTATTTGAACCTGTGGATAATTAGCTGTTAATCTTAATGCTTGTTGAAAAGTGACATAAATTACGAGGAAGAAAACACTAGTTAAGGCAGATAAAAGGAGCCATTTGAGAAGGATTCTTTTAATTTTAGTCATATTTTTTCTTTTATAATTAAATATAAAATAACAAAAGAAATCTCAAGGTGAAAAATAATTTTGGTAATTTTACTTTAAGAAAAGAAAATATAAAAGAGCAAATGTAAACAGGGCCGAACCAACAACAAGCAGAATTAAAGTAAATATTTTTTTTGCTATACTCATAATTCACCTTTGATGATATAACCTATTTGAGAATATAATATTATAATATCTTAATTGCTAATGCAAATTCTGTCTAATAAAGATGTGTACATTGACCTAATATTGCCATTTGCATGAATATTTCTAAAAACAATTCAAGGTTAAAACATTTGGAAATTATTATTAACCATGGTAATATAAAAAGTTTTGCCTAAATGAGTTATTGTGTCCCCGGTGTGGGGGCAGGAAGAATCTCCCAATCGAGACTACCATCATTAGTATCCATACCAGGTTCTTTTCTTTGCATAGACTTTCCGCTGTATCTTGCAGGAGCCTGAACGATTCCCCTATCCAGGCGGTCATCGATATATTTTGGAAGAGTAACATTAGACCTATATTGAACAGCATCAAGGATAGTAGATATATCGATACCATCTGTCCAAACAGTATCGACACCTGAAGCAAGGGCAACGATATCATCATTCAAGCCAATTAAAAATTTAGTTGTATTAGAAGATATTAAATTAATTAGGTTAGGAACGTTGGGATTATCTATATCAGCAGCCATATACTGGTTATAGAATTCCCAATCTGCATTTGAAAGATCGATGCTAGTAGAAACGGCTTTCCTATGATCGACAGCATCACCAGCCAGAACAAGAAACTGTTTAGAATTAAAGGGATAATTTTTCTCTCCAGCTCTTCCGGGAAATTTATAAATATACGTAACGCCCTGCATTCTGCCATCATGGTACCAATCACCACCAGGCATAAGACCATTATTAGTACGGGAAACCCTCATAAACTGGATTCCATCAAGATATTTTACACTATCACTAGAATTATATAATTCTATAAACAAGTCATAAAAGTAAAAGATATTATTAACTGGTCCGGCGCAATAAATTTCATTTATTGCAATGCCAGAACTTGAAACAGGTTCTGCAGTAACGGTAGAATCGCGGACCTGGCCCGATATAATATTGACATTCCTGATGGAGCCTACCAAAATGATTGTCGGGTCAACAGGGTGAGGGGCTTTAACCGAGATATTATAATTAGCTGATGGAAGGTGATTCAATCTTAAATACCCATCAGTTCCTGTATAATAGATCTCCATTCCATATTGAGAGCTTAGGATAACTTTTGCATTCTGCAGAGGAACAAGATCGGGTATGGAATCAACAGATTTATTCCAAACGGCTTTAAGTTCAATAGAACCATTACCATCCTGAAGGGCCGGAGGATTCTGCATACAGCCGTACAGAAAGAATAATAAAGACAGAGCTATCAGGATCAAGCGTTTCAACAGACTATTCTCCATAATAGTTATTATACTTATTATAATACACATTTTGAGTAATTTAGTACAATAAACCCAATTTGCCCGGTCAATAAAAGGAGGATATATCACCTAATATATGATTCTAAAAAATTGATCATTTATCTCCGGGAATGGATCTGTTCTAATAAAGCAGGGTCTAAATTAAATCCCTTAGCCTTCAATATGCCGGCATATTTAAGAGCATCATCATATTTCAGCTGCTGAATATATAGGGTAATTAATTGATAGTATGAGGCAAAATAGGATGAATCAACCTTCACAGACATCATATAATATTTTTCAGCTGCAGGGAACTGTTTATTAAGATAATTAAGGTATCCAAGATTGAAATAGGTATTCGGGTCAGCCGGATCGAGTTTTAAGGAAATATTAAATTCATATTCCGCCTGAGATGGCAAATTCTTTTGTCCGTATATTGTTCCCAGCCAATTATGATAAGAAGGGTTATCATAATTTAAGGCAATAGCTTTTTTCAAATTGACTTCAGCCATATCAATATTATTATAGATATCTGCTGATACTAATGCTAAGTTAAACCAAGCATCGGCTGCACCGGGAGACATTTCGACTGCCTTATTCCAGTGATTAAGAGGGGTCTGATAGTAGGAGCTATATTTGAATATTATTATTGAGTAAATCACTGCAACAGAAATAATGATAGAGATTAACCTTTGGGGTGATAGGGCTGTTATCCACTTTTCCATACCCGCCAGAAGGATCACAAATCCAATAATTGAAATATAGGCCCGGCTTTCAAGATAGCTAAAACGGTTTAAGTTATCGGCAATAGTAACAACCATACCAGGTAGATTAAAAAGGACGATCCATATTATTGAAAAAACAACTAATCGATTTATATTCTTCTTCCAGAGGAAAAGAGAGATCATTAAAGCAGAAATTGTCAGAGTACCCAATATCACAGAAATAGAATTTATAGTCGGATAAACTGACAATCTAACTGGAAGAACGAGTTTACCGAGTAATTCAATTAATGCAGGAAAGTTTGAAATAATTCCATGGTAGGAAAATATACCTTCATTTAATTTAATACCACTTAATGCTGCGCTTCTCAGAAGAAGCCAGACAATTATCACAAAAGCCCATCCAAAAAAGTACCTAATTGTTTTCATTGAAAATAGAGCGTAGCGAGCAATGAGGGTAAGGTAAACTAAGGCGATTACCGGAAAAACAGCAGCGGTTTCTTTTGTTAACAAAGCAAAAAAGAAAAAGAGTAAATGGAGTAAGTAATAATAGATTTTTCCATACGAAACAGAATTGATTAAAAAGATAAATGATATCAAAATGAAGATAGCCACAAGAGAATCATTTCTGCCCAGTATCCAGGCGACAGCCTGAGTTGCCAATGGGTGGAGGATAAAAACAATTCCCGCAATTAGTGCTATTAACCTCGAAGAATTAAGTTTTAATAACAAGTAATATGTTAGACAACCTGCTATTAGATGATAAACAAGATTTGAGACATGGTACATCCATGGAGAAATATTACTAATCTGGGCATCTATAATTAATGATATAGTTATGAAAGGTCGGTAGTATGCAGAGAAGTAGAGAGTTTTAAATGATTGAAATATTGTGGACAGATTGGACAGGGAATCAATTTTTTTTAATATAATTAAATCGTCATCAAAATAGGTATAATTAAACAAGATAGTCCTGCCGAAAACAAGAACACCTAGGAGAATAATCAAAGCATAGGGGTGCCAGGAAGCAGACAGATATTCAATTAAGTATTCAGATTTTGACAACAATCGCTTTTTACTAACAGTGGGTTTCTTTTTAAGCAAAGATTTTATCATAATATAAAGATCGATAGATTTTGTTATATAACGACAGATTTATTATTTAAGTCATTTAATATATCGATAATTAAAATTTTCAGATCTTTTAAATCAAAAGGTTTAGACAGATAGTGAGTCATTCCCTGGGCAAGAAAATTCTCCTTATCTCCATCCATAGCGAAAGCAGTTAATGCTATAATAGGTATTTTTTCATATCCAGGAAACTTCCGAATAATTTTTGCTGCTTCCATACCATTCATTCCATACCCCAGTCCAATATCCATTATAATGGCAGAATAAGCTTTTTTACGGGCCAATTCCACAGCAGTTTCACCATCGTTTGCCAAATCGACAGTACAAATTTCCTTAAGTGCTCTTTTTGTAATGAATGCACTTGCCCTATCATTCTCAACCAATAAGAGATTTGGTAAATCGGGATTCTGAAGTATGAAAGGAATTTCCTGAACTTTGTTAGAATCATCTAAATTATCTGGAGTGATATTATCATGTATAACCGCAGGAAATCTCAAAGTAAATACTGACCCTTTTCCAAGTTCACTACTTACTGTAATTGACCCGTTCATTATTTCGACTGTTTTTTTCGTCAAGGTAAGGCCTAACCCGCTGCCTTCATAACTACGGCCCAGACCTTCACTGACCTGGCGGAATTCTTCAAATATCAGAGGCTGATAATCTTCCGGGATACCTATTCCGGTATCAATAACTTTAATCAGAGCCCAAGTATCTGCGCCATAATTTTCTGTATCAAGTTCAATTGTAATTCCCCCTATCTTGGTAAATTTCAATGCATTAGACAACAAGTTATTTATTATCTGTACCATTAATAATTCATCGAGGAAGCAATAAATATTATCGTTTTTAAATAATTTGTTTAAGTAGAGATTTTTATTTTTAGCTGCTGCCTCATAAATTTTAGCTGAACTGTTAATAATTTCCTTAATATTTATTTCATTCAGTTTTATTTCCATTTTATTAGCTTCTATCCGAGATAAATCCAGCACAAGGTTTAATGTCTGCATTAATCTTTGTCCGCTGGAATAAATGGCTTCGGCCATTTCCTGCTGCTCAGGGTTATCCAACTCCTGTTTTAATATTTGGGAGAATCCGAGCATACCGATCATTGGAGTTCTCAGTTCATGGCTCATATTTGCAAGGAAGTTGGATTTAAGCCTATTCATTTCTTCAGCTTTATCTTTTGCACGGATTAATTCCTCTCTTGAAACAATCACATCAGTCATATCCAGGGCAACACCTAGAAGAGATATAATTTCACCATTTTCATTTCTAATCGGGGAGGTAGATAAATAGACAGGGAATTCCTCCCCATTTTTCCGTTTATTGATTAATTCCCCTTTCCATTCCCCATTAATGGTACTCGCTAAGATATTTTTTTCAACCTCCTCAGCGTTATCCCGAGCCATAACAATGGCAATATGCCTGCCGATAATCTCATGACTAAAGTAGCCATATACTTTACAGAAAGCGCCGTTTACGTAAGTTATTTTGTTATTCAAATCTGTTATCGATATACATTCATTTATACTTTCAAGAGCGTAAGCCAGTAATTTTATATCCTCCTCAGCGAGTTTTTTTTCCGTAATGTCATGAATAACAGAGAAAAGAAGATTACGCCCCAGGAAGTGAATCGGGCCACTAAATACTTCAACATCCTTAACCGATCCATTTTTGAGACGATGCTTAAAACTAAAAAACCGGATACTATTTTGAGCAGCTTTCTGCATCTCAATTTTAATTTTATCTTCAGGTAAAGTGTTAATCTGGCTTAAATAAATTTCCTCAAACATTTCATTTTGACTATACCCATAAAATTCGCATGCTGCATCATTTGCTTCAACTATTTTCCCATCAGAGGGATCGATAATTATAAATATAGCTTTGGTATTTTCAAAGATATTCCTGAATTTTTCCTCACTTTCTTCAAGCTCTTTCTGCAGATGGAACTTTTCGGTAACATCTTTAGCCATAACAAGACGGAAATGATTTCCGTAGGTGCTCGGCAATGAATGGGATGTTATTTCAACATTAATAATAGTGCCGTCTTTTTTTCTATGGTGCCAAGAATTGAAAGTTTCAATTTTACTTTCGGATTGAGTGAGATTATTTTCAAGTTTAGAAATTTCATCATCAGGCCCAATATCCTTCAGAGTCATGGATAAAAATTCTTCTCTTGTAAAACCGTAATGCCTGACAGCAGCATCATTGACAATCTCAAATTTCAGAGAATCAACGGAATAGACCCACATAGGGATAGGGTTATTCTCAAATAAATCTTTATATTTTGTTTCTGACTCAATGACCTGACTTAAAAGTTTATTCTTTTCGGTCATATGATTCAATTCTTCCCTGGCCCTGAAATGAATCTTGAAGAATTTTATTGCAAAATATGTAATAATGGAAAGCAATAATATTACCAATAATAATAAAATGAGGGCCTGTTTAGCTGCTTTAACCAGATAAACAGTAACCTCTTCACTAGGAGTAGTAACAACGATTTTCCAATGTTCATTATTTAGATCTAAAGTTGAAAATGAGGCTTTCTTTGTCCCAGAGTTTTTGAGTGAATATTTCAGATGACCTGTCGAGTTACTTTGTATTTCTTTCAAATAAGAATTCCCGGTATGACAATTAAAACAATTATTGGTCAACCTGTTAACATTCCTGGATTCCATAGAAGGATGGTCTGACTGAAACAAAACATTTCCCTCCTGATCAATAACCCATATCCCGAATTTATCAGCTTTTAAATTCATATTATTAATATTAGCTTTAAAAAATTCAGGTGCGTTAATCTGAAAAGCCATAATCAAATTCAATTCTTTCAGAGGGATATAGACAATGAAATTACTTATAGACTTATTGTTTTCAATCAACCGTTCATCGTCATCGATAAAGAAATTATAATTTCCATTTAAGATATTTTTAATAATTTCTTTTTTAAGCTGATCAGTTCTGACGCTATTGGAACCAATTAGTCTGCCATCCTGATTATAAACCGATATTGCTTCAACGTAAGGAGGATATATGCCATTTAATGCAGTTTTTCTTTTAAAGATCTCTTTAAAATTATTGTTTTCACTTTCCAGGGATAAATAATTTGAACTTTTAACAATAGAAGTGATTTCAGAGTATAAATCCATATTAAGATCTTTGGCAATAAACATTTGATGATCGTCAAATTCTTTAATAATCTGATTTTCAGAATCGAGATAAATATTGCCGGAGAGAACGAGAGCAATTATTAAAATAACAGCAGTTAAGAACCAAAGCCACCTATTCAAAAGATCCTCCAATAAATTTTACATGGATTATATAACCCACACTATATTAATTTCCCTGAAGGGGAAACTGATCAATTCAATTTATTCAGGATAATAAATAATTCCCTTATTAAATTTATTATTCTTGAAAATTGTATAGAAGTTAAGACTAACTTTTTTCGAAAGTAAAATAAATAAAGTTTTTACCAATCTAAAACATTTTAGTTGTAACGGGGGAAAATGTTAAATGCATAAGTCATTAGGAGTACGTGGAAATTTTACTTAAAGAATAATGAACGCCGGCATATAAACAAGTTAAATGCCGACGTTAATGTAAATTTTGGTTATTGCCAACCGGGGGTAGGATGAGGGATGATCTCCCAATCGAGGCTACCGTCATTTGTATCCATTCCAGGTTCTCTTCGCTGCATAGACTGACCGCTATATCTTGGAGGAGATTGGAACTGACCTCTATCTATCCGGTCGTCAAGAGTTTTTACATGAGTAGCAGGACTACCAGTATATTCAACGGCATCGATAATATTGCTTATATCGATCCCATCTGTCCATACCGAATCGACACCTGAAGAAAGAGCTACAATATCGACCGTTAAATTAATCAAGAATTTACTTGTATTATCAGACCGCAAATTAATAAGGTTAGGGACGTTGGGGTTATCAATATCTGCAGCCATATACTGGTTATAAAATTCCCAATCGGCATGAGTAAGATCGATACTAGTAGCAACAGCTTTTCTATGATCGACAGCATCACCAGCCAGGACGAGGAACTGTTTTGGATTAAAGGGATAGTTTTTTTCTCCTGGTCTTCCGGGAAATTTATAGGCATAAGTAACGCCCTGCATTACTCCAGTGTGGTACCAATCAGCACCTGGCCCAAAAGTTCCATTATTAGTTCCAGAGACCCTCATAATCATCATACCATCAAGATATTTAACACTATCACTTGAATTATATAATTCGATAAAGAGGTCATACATATAGAAGATATTATTAACAGGTCCGGAGCAATAAATTTCATTTATTGCGATACCAGAATTTGAAACAGGTTTGGCAGTATCGGTATATGTGCAGGTTTGACCAGAACCAATATTAAGACCCCTATTAGAGGCGACGAGAATAATGGTTGGATCATCAGGATGGGTTCCTCTAACCGCAATATTATAGTTAGCAGCAGGAAGGTGAGACAATCTTAAATAGCCATCCGATCCAGTATAATAAATCTGCATTCCATATTGGGAGCTCAGTATTACCTTTGCATTTTGCAGAGGGGTTAGGTCCGGAATAGTATCAAGGGATTTATTCCACACAGCTTTTAGTTCCAGGGTACCATTCCCATCCTTAACAACGGGGGGATTTTGCATGCATCCATAAAAGAAGAAAGATAGAGACAAAGAAACCAGAATGAAATATTTCAAAACTTTGCCCTCCAAAATAACATTATTAATTAATATACACATATTTAGCATTTTAGTACTATTAGAACCCGAATTATACCTCTAGAATAAAAGAATTTGCAGGTTATTGATAGGAGAAGGAGTTATAACATGTTTAATGAAGAAACGCTAGCACATTTTAAATCAACATTTCGAAGAGAATTGGTATAGCCGAAAGACGAATCGTATGCAAGTGCATTAATAATGAATCATAAAGAGTACGGTAAATTTTACTATGAAGAGTAATTAACGCCGGCATATAAAACGAGTTAAATGCCGACGTTAATTTAAATATAGGTTATTGCCAACCGGGTGTAGGGCGAGGGATAATCTCCCAATCGAGGCCGCCGTCATTTGTATCCATTCCAGGTTCTCTTCTTTGTATTGATTGACCGCTATATCTTGGAGGGCAAGGGGCCTGTCCTCTATCCAAACGATCGTCAATAGTTTTTAAATGAACAGCAGGATTGTTAGTATATTGAACAGCATCAATTACAGTGTTGATATCAATGCCATCTGTCCATACCGAATCGACACCAGAGGAGAGCGCGACAACATCGCTTACCATATTAATCAAGAATTTACTTGTATTATCAGACCGCAAATTAATAAGGTTGGGAACGTTGGGATTATCAATATCTGCAGCCATATACTGGTTATAAAATTCCCAATCGGCATGAGAAAGATCGATACTTGTAGCAACAGCTTTTCTATGATCGACAGCATCACCAGCCAGGACGAGGAACTGTTTTGGATTAAAAGGATAGTTTTTTTCTCCTGGTCTTCCAGGGAATTTATAGGCATAAGTAGCACCCTGCATAACTCCAGTGTGGTACCAATCAGCGCCTTGACCATAAGTTCCATTATTAGTACCAGAGACCCTCATAACCATCATACCATCAAGATATTTAACACTATCACTTGAATTATATAATTCTAAAAAGAGGTCGTACACATAAAAGATATTATTAACTGGTCCGGCACAATAAATTTCATTTATTGCGATGCCAGAATTTGAAACAGGTTTGGCAGTATCGGTGTATGTGCAGGTTTGACCAGAGCCAATATTAAGACCCCTATTAGAGGCGACGAGAATAATGGTGGGATCATTAGGATGGGCTCCTTTAACAGCGATATTATAACTTGCAGCAGGAAGGTGAGACAATCTTAAATAGCCATCCGATCCAGTATAATAAACCTGAATTCCATATTGAGAACTGACGATTACTTTTGCATTCTGCAGAGGAGCAAGATCCGGAATGGTATCAAGAGATTTATTCCAGACTGCTTTTAGTTCCAGAGTACCATTCCCATCCTTAACGACGGGAGGATTTTGCATGCATCCATATAGGAAGAAAAAAAGAGACAAAGAAACCAAAATGAAATATTTCAAAACTTTGCCCTCCAATAAAAAATTATTGTGTGTTGATATAATATACACATTTTTAACGATTTAGTACTATAAAAATCATAATGTGTATTAGTAATATACAAATTATTAACAAATTAGTACTATTCCAAATTCAGTTATCTCCTTAAAATTAAAGGATTTGCAGGTTATTTAGAAAAAAATATACTAAAAAGTGTTCCATAGTTAAAATGAATATTCTTTTTATTAACATTTACTTTAATAGTCATTTTACAAAAATTATTAGGGTATGAGAACACTTACGACATTAGAGGAAACCTGGCTAATACCGGAATAATAATATCTTCCTGTTGTTAAATCGAGATAGCTGCCGGAAGAATTTGAAAGAGAATAGGCAACCATATACATTGTCTGACCTTTTACGAATCCCCTATCGTAAAAAATATTAGTACTCCATTGTTCTGAAAATGTTACAGACTGATTATAGAGGAAGAGCGTATTACAAAACAAATAATTTTTAGGATCGGAAGAAACCTTGGGAGAAGTTCCCCAAAACAACAGAACGTATCTATTATCGGAGCTTGAGTCAGATAATGTTCCCTGAATAGATAATACACTATCATTTGTTATAGCTGCCGATATATGTGAAACAGTAAAATCGGGGAAAGGGAAAACAGACATATATCCCAAGAAAGCCTGACCGCCACCTACAAACTGGAATCCAGGATATTTATTTGTAGAATATCCAGATTTAGAAAACGAGATGGTATATGTTCCAGAAGATAACCGAGAAAGGATAAAGTGACCATCAGAAGAGGTTGTATCGACAATACCAGAACCTTCTGCGGTAACAACAATTCCGCTGTTATCTTTTGAGATATTACCATGGGAATCAGTTATATAACAAAAACCACTCAGATTACCTGAAAGGAGAGGACCAGCGGGACCAGGATCCCCTTTTTTACAAGATGTTAAAATCATTAGAGATACAACTGCGGAATAGAAAAAAAACCTGATGTAATTCACTGTTGACTCCAGTCATGGGTGTTAAGGTAGATGCAAATTAATGTTAATTACAGATAATTTCAATAAATAAGCAGAGGAATTGAGAATATAAACAGCAAGATAATGGAGTGATGTTAGTCGTTAAAACCGGCCGGACTATTTAAGTTGTACTGTGACACTTACAACGGAAGAAATAAAAATTTCTAAATAAATTAAAAGTGTATAATAAGTAAAAGTAATAAAGGAGTTGAAATATGAGAACAAGATTTGGAATGATGATGTGTTTTGTTCTGTTGATTGCAATGAATGTATTGGCGCAGAACAATGATATGTCCGATGTACGGGCAAAGATTGAAAACATGAATAAGGACTATGATAAAGCATTTATTTCCAAGGATTATACTACGATGAATAATTATTTTACAGATGATGCGATATCATTACCAAGTTATGCTCCGATGGTTAGAGGAAAGGATGCAATATTAGAGAGCGATAAGAAGATGGATATGGGTACCACGTATAATAGTTTCACAACTACGCCAACGGACGTATACGGAAACAATGATATAATCTGCGAGATTGGCACTTACGAATTAAGCTTTAACATGCCGAATCAGACGACACCCATGACTGATAAGGGGAAATATGTAAATATATGGCAGAAGCAAAGTGACGGCAGTTTAAAGATTAAAACAGAAATCTGGAATTCAGATGTTAATCCAATGTCAATGAACCAGGCAGGTGCCAAGCCAAAGAGTGATATGGATGATAAATAAAAGGGGAAATAACTGATCTGAGAAATGATCGTATAGTTCCCTTAAAGCTGAAGATAACTGAAAAAAAAGAATTTCTGCTTTAAGGGAATTTTGAAAGCCACAATCGCTACATTCAGGATTAGGGAATTCATAAATCCAATCCAAGCTACAATCTTTTCCGGCGATAAACCCCATCCAGACTAACTGCTATGTAAACGACGTTGGGTAAAGGAGAAAGTGATGATTTTAGGGGGAAAAATAGTATCTGTGGGTATTCTGCGGGTATTCTGTGGGTATGAAGAGCCAATGACAGTATAGAGATAATCATCTTAATTCGGGGGAATTTTAAGGGGGAGATAAGTTCCGGTTCAATAATATTGAGAAAAACGCATCCGATAAGGTATCCCGGTTTTTCAGGCTCATGCATATGGAAGGTTCATGTACCACCGGGTTTGAGGTAAAACTCAGGGATGGTAATAGAATTGCCCCTGTGGACCCCACCAATTTATAAGGATATCCGGGTTATTCCATGCTTTAAAAACCATTTTCTGAGGAGCATTGATTTCTTTTTTTGTAATTATTCCGGGATCAGGTGCCAGATAATTCAGGTTTTTCATTGATTCCAATATTAATAGAGATAACTAATAAAAATAGAGCTGAAATTTTGTGAAAAAGGGAGCAATAAAAGTGGCATATGATTTGCGGCATAAAACTGATATTAATTAAATTTAAGTGTTTAATTGATTTATTCAATTCTTTATGATAGCAAGCTGTATCATAATTGAATTATTGACTAATTTATGGACACGTAATGGAAATAGTTAATGGGTAACTCTACGAATCTAAAAGTAAAGATTCCGACGGCAGTTCTAATTTTTTTATTTTATTTTGGTGTTACGGGTTCCACCACGGATTGGGAATACGGACAAACTACTGTAAAGAAATGGGCTGACGGGAGAAAATCTGCTTTTACTTTCACATTTGATGATGGCTGCATGTCGCAATATACTTATGCAGCGCCTCTTTTAGATTCATTCAAATTTAAGGGGACGTTTTTTATTGTAACCAGTTTATTAACTGAAGATTTACCAGGGATTGAGGATTACGGTACATGGAAGCAATTCGAGTCGATGGGGCTTGACGGTCATGAGATTGGATCTCATACAGTAGATCATGTTGATCTTACGACAATACAGACGGGAGATACATTAACAGCGGGTACGTTATTATACGAACTTTACCAATCAAAAAAGATAATAGAGGGGAAAATATCAAATCAGAAATGTATATCATTTGCATATCCTTCGTTAGCATATGATTCAACAGTAACAAGTAATACTCAATTGTTTTATGAATCGGGAAGGTCAGGTGGGAGTATTCCGATCGATTCATCTTTAACGGGCACACAGTTTTATACAATAGGCGCTTATGAAGAATATTTCAATTTGCCGAGAAACTCAGTTCAAGCTGATCATGATGAGTTAGTTGATTTTGAGAACTACATGCAAAATGCAATAACAACCGGAAGATGGGGAATGCTTGAGGCGCATGAGGTAGTTCCCTTTTCCTTATTGCCCTATATGCTTCAGCAGGGGGCATGGTATCCAATGACGACAGAATGGCTGACATCAGTTTGCCAATGGTTAAAACAAAGATCCGACAGTAATGATGTATGGATAGAAACTATAGGAAATATTACAAAGTATATGAAGGAGAGGGAAAGTTTTCAGTATGATATTTTAATGCAGACTTCAACCATTGTAAAGCTAAATGTTACAGATACTCTGACTAACCCGATATATAATTATCCATTAACCATTGATGTTACTGTTCCGCCTGACTGGAAGGCGGCAATAATTGACCAGGGTACAAACAAAGATACTGCATATACTTTTATATCGGGGAGTGATAATATTATAAGGACGTATGTAATTCCTAACAGTGGTCTATTAATTCTGAATAAGGCAGATATTCCATTACCAGTAGAGTTGACTACTTTTACTGCTACTATAGCAGACAAAGGGATTAAGTTAAGCTGGTCTACTTCAACGGAAATAAACAATAACCAGTTTGTAATTGAAAGGATGCAGGAGAATAAATCGTGGGAGAGGATAGGTTCAGTACAAGGTTCAGGGAACTCGAATTCTACCAAAGCATATTCTTTTATTGATAATTCTTCTAAATCAAAAGGAAAATATTCCTACCGGCTTAAAATGATAGACAATGACGGAAAATTTAAATATTCCGATGTGGTCAGTGTTGTAGTGAATACATTACCAGAGATATACTCATTAGATCAGAATTACCCGAATCCATTTAATCCTAACACAAAGATACGTTATACCTTAAGCAGCATGGGGCATGTTACAGTTAAAGTTTATGACATAATAGGAAATGAAATTGCAACGTTAATTAATGAAGAGAAGCCAACGGGCAGTTATGAATTAACATGGAATGCAGGTAATATTCCAAGCGGGGTTTATTATTACAGGATTCAAGCGGGAAGTTTTACCGAGACAAAGAAGATGATTTTGTTAAAGTAACAAAACGGGAAACGAACTAACTTCGTTGAGACTATTTATTGCTCTTCACTTCATTACGCAAATTTTCTAAACGCATTTTATTTAAGGCCGGGGAATACAAATCAAATAAGAAGCGAACTCAAGCTCAATAAGGGGAAAGAAAAACCCTCATAATTTTACAACCATGAAGGTTAAGAGTGACCCCAAGCGGATTTGAACCGCTGTTACAGCCGTGAAAGGGCTATGTCCTAACCACTAGACGATGGGGCCAAAAGGACAATATATTAAGAAAAGAACAAATGGGGTGAGCGATGGGAGTTGAACCCACGACCCCCAGGGCCACAACCTGGTGCTCTAACCAACTGAGCTACGCTCACCATTTATAAGAGCTCCCGCTCTAAAAAAGCGTACGCCCAAGTGGACTCGAACCACTAACCTACAGCTTAGAAGGCTGTTGCTCTATCCAATTGAGCTATGGGCGCATGATTCACACTTGATTAAGAACTCAGATAGTCGGGGCGGCAGGATTCGAACCTGCGACCTCCTGCTCCCAAAGCAGGCGCGATGAACCGGGCTACGCTACGCCCCGAAGTAATATTCAAATAAATGCCGTGTCATCAAGAAATCCCTGTTTTTATTGGAGATGACACCATTTTTTAAATAGGGAACAAATATATCGGTTTACAGAAATAAAAACAAAGATTATGGGATTTATTTTTAATTGATTTGTTTAATTTCTATTTTTCTTTATCAAAAATCAATCTAGGCATATCTAACCGGATGGTATTTCCGTTCTATATATCAAAAAGGTTTACATTTTCAAGAAAGGATTCCAAATTCTTCTCGTTTATTTCAGTTATTTCAATTATTGGGATTGCATTAGGGGTAGCCACGCTTATTATAGCACTAAGTATCCTAAAGGGATTTGAAAAGACAATAACGAACAAGATAATTGATTTTGATTCACATATAAAACTCACTTCTTTGATAAAAACCCTGCCTGATTATCACACTCAGCTACCAAGAATTGAATCATTATTAGGGAACAACCTATTAGAAATCAATCCTTATGCTTCGAGTCTTGCCATAATTACAAGTAAAAGAGGAACAGAAGGGATAAATATAATTGGTGTTATGCCACAGGACAGGATGCGGGGAATTAAGGAGAATATAACAAGCGGCAAGATAATGATTGATAAAGGAGAATCTATATTAATCGGGAAGAAACTGGCGGATAAGATCTATGCGAAAACCGGGGACAAAGTGACTTTGTTTACTTTGAATAATGACAAGATTCCATCTGCAGAGAATATGCCTAATGTGAAGAACTTTGTTATATCGGGAATCTTTGAAAGCGGAATGGCGGAATATGACGATGCATACGCATACATAAGTCTTAAAGATGCACAATCACTACTAAAGATGGGGGATAATGTTAACGGATATGATATAAGGGTGAAGGATATTACCAAAATAGACAGTCTTACTGATTTACTCAGGGAGAAGTTAAGATATCCATACAGATCTGCTTCGATATATGAATTGCATAAGAATATTTTTACATGGATAGACCTTCAAAAGAAACCGATACCAATTGTATTAGGTTTAATAATTATAGTTGCGGTATTTAATATAATAGGGACTCTGCTGATGATGGTGTTAGAAAAAACAAGCGCAATAGGGATATTAAAGTCATTAGGAGCAAGCAGAAGTCAGGTAACGGGGATATTTCTTTTCCAGGGGATAGTGCTTGCGATAGCCGGGATAATACTTGGCAATGTAATTGGTTACCTGATAATGGAAATTCAATTAAGATACAATATTATAACGCTCCCCTCTTCAGTATACTTTATGTCGACAGTGCCGATTTATCTTTCAGCTACAATATTCGGCGGGGTATCATTATTAACACTTCTGCTTTGCATAATGGCATCTATTATTCCGAGTTATATAGCATCACGGATAAAAGCAGTATCAACGATACGGTTCAACTAATGAAATTTGAGACATTCATAGCAAAGCGATATTTAATCTCAAAGCATAAAGTTAATTTCATTACAATTATATCATTCCTTTCGATTGCAGGAATTACTATAGGAGTTGCAGCGCTAATAGTTGTGCTTTCAGTGTTCAACGGATTCGGGAGTTTAGTAACATCATTCCTTATAAGTTTTGATCCTGATGTAAGGATAGAAATTATTAATCCTGACCTGAACTTTAATATAAAGGATTATCAAAACAAGTTTAGTTCAGTTAAGGAAATAAGAAGCTACTCCCCTTTTGTGAGTGGTAAGGTACTTGCGATAAGAGGCAGGGAGACACAAGTAATTAATTTAAAGGGAATAACGACAGGTGCGGGTGAATCCATTTATGATATAAAGAAGAATATACTGTTTGGGAAATATGATTTATCAAGTCTGGACGGCATACCAAGAGTTCTAATTGGATTAAGGCTTGCAGACAGGTTAGAGTCGCTGATTGGAGATACGCTTACTTTAATTTCGCCCTCCGGGATTGAGAATGTAATTACAGAAACATCGCTACCTAAAATGCAGAACTTTATAGTAGGGGGAATTTACAGCTCGAACAATAATGACTACGATGGGAATTATATATTTAGTTCTATTGAGCCAGCTCAAAAACTTCTGGGATATGGAGGGCGGATACAGGGAATTGATTTCAGATTAAAGGATCCAAAGGAAGCTAATAATGTAAAGGAGAAACTTGCAGAATTTTTGAACAAGGAGGAATTTGCGATATATACATGGTTCGATTTTCACAGAGAACTTTATTCTGTAATGCAGATTGAGAGATGGACGGCATATATAATATTATCACTTATTATAGCTGTTGCATCTTTTAATATACTTGGTTCTTTATCCATGTCGGTTATAGAAAAGAAGAGAGACATAGGGATATTGAGGTCGATGGGAGCAGAGGAGAAATCCATCGTGAAGATATTTATGTTCGAAGGGTTACTAATAGGGATGGTGGGAACGGCGGCGGGGTCAATATTAGGTTACTTCATATGTTTTTTGCAGTTGAAGTTTAAGATATATCCACTTGATCCCACGCAGTATAAAATGGATGCTTTGCCGCTTATGCTACAAGTTTCCGATTTCTTTTATATTGCAGGAGTATCGATGCTACTTGCATTCCTGGCGGCGCTTATCCCAGCAAAGCGAGCATCAAAAGTAAACACAATAGAGGCAATTAAATGGGAATAACATGTTAAGAGGAGTAAATTTAATCAAGTCGTACCAAACTGAGAAGAATGTAAAGCTTGAGATACTGAGGGGAGTATCACTGGAATTTAAGCCTGAGAAGATCTCGGTAATAATCGGAGCTTCGGGAGCGGGAAAGAGCACTCTACTACATTTACTGGGAGGACTTGACCGCCCCGACAGCGGAGAAGTAATGTTTGATGATATCAACATATTTAAGTTATCGGATGAGAAACTGGCTAAGTTCAGGAATAAGAATATAGGGTTTGTTTTCCAGTTCCATCATTTACTGCCTGAATTTACAGCAGTTGAAAATACTGCCATACCGCTTATGATTGACGGAGTAAGTTTACCGAAGGCGACTGCCAAAGCAAAAGAGATACTGGAGATGGTTGGTTTAAAGGAAAGGCTAAATCATAAGCCTGCCGCTTTATCGGGAGGCGAACAGCAGAGAGTAGCATTAGCACGGGCGTTAGCAAACGATCCATCGATTGTATTTGCAGATGAACCGACAGGTAACCTTGACACAACAAACAGTGAATCGATACATGAGTTGATTGTTAATCTGAGAGACAAGTTCAGGAAAACATTTGTTATTGTGACTCACAACGGGTTACTTATGAATCTTGCGGACCAATTATTCACAATTAAAGACGGGCTAATTTTACCCGAGTTCGACCAAGAGGTGCTCGAATAAGAGGCGTACGCCAAAACCAGTCATATACTTTTTACTGTAGTTAGTAAAGTTGTTAGCCATTGCAGGGCCCGCGATATCGATATGAGCCCAGGGGATATCCTTAGGTACAAATTTTTCGAGGAATTTAGCAGCAGTAATAGCGCCACCCCAGCGACCGCCGACATTTTTAACATCAGCGACATCGCTTTTAATTAACTGGAAATAATCATCCCACATAGGCATAGCCCAGATCTTTTCATTAGTTTTAATACCAAGCCTGAAATATTTTTCAGCAAGTTTATCATTCTTTGTAAACAAACCTGCGGCGCATTCGCCAAGAGCAACGACGCAAGCGCCAGTTAAAGTTGCAAGGTCTATAATCTGAGAGGGTTTTAATTTAGAAGCAAAGTCAAGCGCATCGGCGAGGATAATACGACCTTCAGCATCAGTATTATCTATTTCAATTGTTTTTCCGGATGAAGTTTTAACAATATCGCCAGGGCGTACTGATTTACCAGAAGGCATATTTTCCGCGGCCGCAATAATACCGACAATATTAAGAGGGAGTTTTTCTGCAGCAGCGGCAAGGATAGTGCCTGCGACTACAGCAGCGCCTGACATATCGGCTTTCATTTCAGCCATACCAGCAGAGGGTTTAAGGGAGATACCGCCCGAATCGAATGTAATGCCTTTGCCTACCAGAGCAATTTTCTTTTGCTTTTTACCCGGAGTCTTTCCTGCCCCATTATATTCCATAATTATAAACCGCGGAGGATTGTCGCTTCCCATACCCACAGCAAGAAGGCCCCCCATTTTTCTTTTTTTAATTTCTTTTTCATCGAATGATTTTACTTTTACACCCAGGGGTGTTAACCGAGATGAGATACGTTTTGCAAGAAGATCGGGAGTCAAGTTAATAGCCGGCTCATTCTGAAGATCTTTAGTAAAAAGGACCCCATTCATTACGCTCATTGTAGTTTTAATAGCAGAGCGAACTGTTTTGCCATTGTCGCCATATATAAAGACTTCGAGGTTCTTCAATTTTTTATGATCAGATTTATAGCGGTCGAATGAATAATTGCCAAGGATAAGGCCTTCAATGCACGACCTTAAATAATATTTCTCATCGCTGAAGAAGCGCTTAAAGATTTCGTATTTAGGAAGAAGAATATGCAGGCTACTAAGTTCTTCATTCTGGATACTGCTTATAAATCCTGCCAAATGGTTGCGAAAATAATCCGAGGAAAAGGAATCATCGATCTTTACTTTAGAGAATATGACATCATCGGGTTTTCCATCTTTTTTAGAGGCGCGGATCTCAATTCCATCTTTAGAGAGGAAATTCTTTGTCTGGAGAGAAGACAATTTTATATTTATAATTTTTTCAATATGGAGGAGGCTTTGCTCCAGTTTTTTTTCATCAACCAAATATTTAAGAACCAAAGAGCAGGGTTTGTATGATATTTTCTTTTCGCCTGACTTAATATTGAGATTAAACATTATTAACCTTCTTTGGTTGTATACTGAAATGCTTTATTTAAAACCTGAGGGATCAGTTCGGACAATGTACCTTTGTGGAACCTTGCGCCAGAAGCATTTACATGTCCCCCGCCGCCAAACTCAGCAGCCAGTTTATTGACATCAACTGAACCTTTAGACCTGAAGCTAACTTTAAACCCTTCGGAGAGTTCAACAAAGAGGATACCTATTTTTACATTTTCAACGGACAGGGCAAAATTAACAACGCCATCGGTATCGGATTCAAGACCACCAGTTTCAAGGAAATCGTTCCGGGTCAAAACCATGTAGCTAACAGACAGATCATCTCCGTAGAGTTTCATGGAATTAAGGGCACGCCCAAGAAGTTTAAACTTACCGAACTTACTTTGATCATATATTTTATCAAATACCTCGCCGGGAATAACACCGAGTCTAAGCATTTCCGCAGCAATCAAATGGAGTTCCTGCGTAGTCCTTTCAAAACGGAAGGAGCCAGTATCAGTCATAATGGCGGCATAGAGAGGATATGCGAGTTCATAGGTTAGAGTTACGATTGCAGTTTTTTTAATAAAATCATAAATAATTTCTCCACAGGAGCTATAAATACTATCGATAAAAACGTAATCCCAAATAAATTCAGGCTCAAGGTGGTGATCAATGCATAATTTGAAAGCAGTGGATTCAACCAAAGCCTTTTTCATACTGACGACCCTGTCTGATCTATTAAAATCGACAGCGATAACAACATCAGTAGAATTAAAAACAGAGTTATGTTTAATCTCATCGTATATCTCAATCACTCCAAGTTTATCGAGGAAGACGAGGTTGTAGGGAGTTTCGCTATAGTTAATTATACGGGTATTTTTGCCGAGTTCCCGGAGAATGAGATACAGAGCAATCTCAGAACCCAAGGCATCGGCATCCGGGTTTACATGAGTAGTAATTAAGAAGGACTCGTTTTCCGATATTACTTGTTTTAGCTGATCAAAATTTATCATAGAATAAAAAGGCTTGATAATATCAAGCCTTAAAGTTAGTTATATATAATAATTAGACAAAATATTATTTACTTTTTGGGAAGGGTGCAATTTACCATCCAATTGAAACCGAACTTATCGGTAAGCATACCGAAATTAGCTCCCCAGAATTGTTCTGCCAAAGGCATTGTAACCTTACCACCGGCGGAGAGTAAATTAAAAACTTTTTCTTCTTCAATGGGGTCTTTGAAGTCGATACTAAGGGAGACGCTATCACTTTTACCAGGCTTATAGTCCGGCGGGCCATCAGAAGCAAGAAAGAAGAGGCCGCCCGACCTGAATTCAGAATACATTATCTTAGACTTATGTGTATCAGGAACAGGCATAGGAGAATCTGAAAACCTTTGAATTCCTGATATTTCACCGCCGAAGCATTTTTTATAAAAATTAAGAGCTTCTTCACAATTACCAGCAAAATGAATAAACGGCACTAATGAATTCATATAACAGCCTCCATTAATTAGTTATTGTTTATTTTATTACTTTCGTTAACCTGCCACATATTGCCTGAGAATAATAATTTTCTAAGGTCTCCTTCTCCTTTAGTTCTCCTGATGTTATTGATCTGTTCGTGAAAGTCGGCGTCATAAGTAGATTTGAATTCCTGTTTCAGGACACCGATAGGAGTGGGAAAACCCGGTTTCTCAGCAAAGCGTGAAATGATATGGGCGCGGGTGCTATCAGGATCAAACTCATCGTGAATCCAAAGATCATTAATAGAGAAAGATCCCTGAGCGAAATCTACAATTTCAGGAGTAAGGCCATTCAGCCTAATTCCCTTATCGTTATTTTTTCCGAATATCATAGGTTTGCCCTGTTGAAGGACCAGGACATTATCTGCCTTAGTTTCTTTTTCAGTTAATATTTCGAATGCGCCATCGTTAAAGATATTGCAATTCTGGAATACCTCAATAAATGCAGTCCCTTTATGAGCAGCTGCCCGTTTCATCATTTCCTGCAGATGCTTAGGGTCTCTGTCTAAAGATCTTGCAATAAAAGTAGCACCAGCTCCGACGGCCAGAGAGAGTGGATTAAAAGGAAAATCGATACTGCCAAAAGGGGAGCTTTTTGTTTTTTTACCTTTTTCAGAAGTAGGAGAATACTGGCCTTTAGTTAATCCATATATTCTATTATTAAAGAGGATGATTTTAAGGTCAACATTTCTTCTGCAAACATGGATAAAGTGGTTACCGCCAATACTGAGCAAGTCACCATCACCGGTAGCGACCCAGACAGAGAGATCGGGGCGGTTTACTTTAACACCTGTAGCAATAGCAACGGCTCTGCCATGGATACCGTGGAAGCCATATGTTTCCATATAATATGGAAAACGAGAAGCGCATCCAATACCTGAAACCCACACAAAGTTTTCTTTTTTTATTCCAAGGTCCGGGGCTGTCCTTTGCATTTGGGCCAGTATTGAATAGTCACCGCATCCCGGGCACCATCTAACATCCTGAGAGGAGGTAAAATCTTTGGAAGTGTATTTTATATCTTTTACTTCTATATCTGCCATTACAATTCTCCTAGCATCGTTTCGATCTTATTTTCAATTTCATATGATTTAAATGGAAGTCCCTGGATTTTATTAAAGGTCTCAACGTCAGCCATGAATTCCGCTTTAAGCAACTGGGAAAGTTGTCCGAGGTTTAATTCAGGGCAAAGAATCTTTTTATATTTTTTAAGAACACTCCGTGTATTTTTAGGGAATGGGGAGATATATTTAAAGTGAGCATGGGCAACTTTCTTATCATTTTCCCTTATCCTGTTCACAGCTTCATTTATTGCACCATAAGTACCTCCCCATCCCACCACAAGGAGTTCAGCATCGAGATCTCCAGCAACGACAAGATCAGGAATATCGTTCTCAATATTTTTAACTTTCCGGGCTCTGAGTCTAACCATAAACTCATGGTTTTCCGGGTCATAGCTAACGTTTCCGGTAATATTTGCTTTTTCAAGACCGCCGATACGATGTTCGAGTCCAGGTGTACCCGGAAGAGCCCAAGGGCGTGCAAGATTTTCATCCCTTAAATAAGGGAAGAAGCCTTCTTTTTCTGTTCTGATTTTAACTTTTATTTCAGGGATAGTATCCGGCTCAGGAATTTTCCAGGGTTCAGCACCATTAGCAATATAACCATCTGTTAATAAGATGACCGGGACCATATATTTAAAAGCAATTCTTGCAGCTTCAATAGCCATATAAAAACAATCTGAGGGAGTAGATGCGGCAATAACTACCACAGGGCATTCACCATTTCTGCCATGGACTGCCTGCAAAAGGTCAGACTGCTCTGTTTTAGTAGGAAGTCCTGTGCTAGGACCTCCACGCTGGACATCGATAACCACAATGGGAACTTCAGTCATAACAGCCAGACCGAGAGCTTCGGTTTTGAGTGCAAGACCGGGACCACTTGTAGTAGTAATTCCGAGTGCACCAGAGAAGGCGGCACCTATAGCGGCAGTAATACCTGCAATTTCATCTTCAGCCTGGAAGGTTCTTACGCCAAAATTTTTATACTTACTTAACTCATGAAGAATATCTGATGCGGGAGTAATCGGATAAGAGCCAAGGAAAAGAGGGAGGCCGGATTTAACCGATGCAGTAATGAAGCCAAGAGCTGTTGCTTCATTACCGGAGATACTTCTGTACATACCTTGAGGCAATTTTGCAGGTTCGACAAAATATCTTGTAGTAAAGAGTTCGGTATTCTCCCCATAATAATAGCCAGCCATCAGAACTTTTTTATTAGCTTCGGCTATTAAGGGAACAGACTTAAATTTCGAATCTATCCAATCTATTGTAGGTTCGACGGGGCGGCTATATAACCAATACATCATACCAAGAGCAAAGAAGTTTTTGCTTCGCGAGATATCCTTAGCTGATAACCCGCTACCATCAAGAGCTTTAGAAGTTAAACTTGAAAGAGGAACCTGAACGACATTATAGCCATCGAGAGAACCATCATCAAGGGGATTCACGTCATAGCCAGCGAGTCTAAGATTTTTAGTCTCGAAGGAATTAACATTAATAATAATAGTTGCGCCAGCCTTTAAATCCCTGAGATTGACTTTCAGAGCAGCTGGATTCATAGCGACAAGAACGTCAGGGGAATCGCCGGGGGTCTGTATATCGATATTAGAGAAATGGAGCTGAAAGCCGCTAACTCCATAAGTAGTTCCGACAGGGGCACGAATTTCAGCGGGATAATCCGGGAGGGTGCTTACATCATTGCCAACCAGAGCAGTTGTATTCGTAAACTGAGTACCAGTAAGCTGCATTCCATCACCTGAATCACCTGCAAACCTAACAGTAACATCATGTAATTCCAGAGAATCTTTTTCCATAATAATCCTAAGTATATTCTATTATACACAAAATATAAACTTATAGTTTCATATCAAGGGAAGGAAGACACAGGTCACAGAATAATTTTTTCCAGATCCTCGAATTTAATATCCATAAGGAAGTAATTAACCCAACCCGAGAAATCGAAATGCCACCATTCGGTCGGGTATTTTCTGAAACCATATTTACTCATTACGTTGAACAGAAGGGTCCGATTGGATTTAACGGTATCGGAGAGGTTTTTATAGTCCGGATGAGCTTTAGCAGTAAAATCGTCAAACTTAGTAGGCATTTCAAGTTCCCTGCCAGTTTTAAGATTTATTATAGTAACATCGACAGCGCAGCCGCGGTTATGGCGAGAACCTTCCCATGGGCTAGAGACAAAATTAGTATCTTTAACTTTTTCATAAAACAAAACTGTAACAGAATAGGGACGGTAAGCATCATATATTTTTAGTCCCAGACCTTTTTTATTAAGTTCTGCCTGAACTTTTTTAAGAGCGATAGCGGCAGGCAACCTCAAAAAAGCTTTGGGTTTGTTATAGACCGGCATACCAAGGAAATTATCTTTAGTTGCATACTTAATATCGAGTTTTATATGAGGAATAAATTTTTCAATATCAACTAACATATTAAGGCTATCGCGTTCAACTTCTTTTTTATAGAAGGAAGTATCATTGACAACAGTTACACCATATTTAGTAACCGTTTGTCCATAACAGATAACAGCTGAAAATAAGAGTATGAGGGGAGCAATAAATTTAATTCTCATAGGAGTTCAGATAATTTATGTTTGCAGAATAAAATAATTTTTATAGTGATAAAATAAGTTAAAAAGAATAAGGGGCAAGGACATTTTTCAGAATAAATCAATCAAATTCCAGAAGTACTTACTTTAATATTTTTTTTCCCAAAGATAGTGCTGTTTATTAAATTAAGATATCTTTCAGACATAATCTGACCAGAAATACTTTGAAGGATGGAATAGGCGTTACAAACCATTCTTTTTCTTTTAGCAGGATCATTACACAGACTTATTATTTTTTCTGCTATTTCATGAGGGCATTCCGGTTTTGTATAGGCTATACTGTCATCTCCGAATATCATTGAGAAAGATTTAAGACGTGAAGCGACAACAGGAAGCAAGGAAGCATTATATTCAAACATTTTAGTAGAAAGACAAAGGTTCATATAAACATTGTCAACATAGGGGACCACACCGAAGTCTGATGCCTTAATAAATTCATATATTTCTTCCTGAGGATGTTCACCATGCAAACAAACAGACTGCTCAAGATTATGCCGTTTGATTAGTTTATCAATCAGTATCTTGTAAGAGTAATCGAAATGACCATAGATTGCAAGAGTACTGCCAGGGATTTTTTCGTTGATATATTTCATTGATTCAACAGCGGAATGGATACCCATTCTTTGTGCAACAGTGCCGTGATAAATAAGTTTGGCACCACTTGTAATAACCCTGAATTCCCTTCCCGGATCATATTTAAAAATATTCTGATTCGGAGTATTAAGAACCAGGGTAATTTTTTCAGGTGGGACGCCCCGATTTACAAGATTTTCCTTACAAATATCTGTTACTGTGATTATATTATTTGAGAAGCTGCACGAGATCTTTTCAACAACCCGAACGATAAAACTAAATACGGAATGATTTTTATCCCCCCATTTACAATCAAACAATTCGGGGGTCAGATCGTGAATATCAAGGACAACCGGAATACCGGCAATTTTCTGAAATAGCGCCGTAAAAACATGGAATTCGGGCATATTATGAATTTGAATAAGATCATAGCTTTTAATAAAGGACAAGGATTGAAGTTTAAAGAAAGTTTTTATAAAAAAGTAAAAGGAATGAAGAGCATATCTTACAGCATTTTCATATCTTTTTTTGACAAGGACTTTATAGTAGGTGATGAAACCGAAGTTTTCAATTTTCGGTTCATTTTTATCATTACAAGTACATATTATATCGACTTCATTTCCATCTTCCGCAAGTGCTTCGGCTTGTCTTCTAACGCGCGGGTCAGAGAGATTTGACTGAGAAATCATGCAAATACGACTCATAATAAAGATTCTCTATCAGTAATAATTTTATTCAATTCTATGCAGTTTATTTAGTTAGTTAAATAATTCTAATACTTTCCATATATAATTTAATTCAGGAAAACAAACAATAGGTAATATACCTTATAACCGGGGGTAAATAATCATTAGTCCGTAATATTTCGGAAAAATTAGGAACTTTAAAATGCATTACCTGTCAGATGGAATTACATAGTTTAAATATCCGGTCAGAAATGGAAAAGGTTACCGAATGGTAACCTTTTAATATCGCGATAATTTTGTTCAGGATTTATGATCCGTATACATTAACGAATTGTCTATCCCCTCTTTTTTTCTCAAACTTTACAAATCCATCAATCAAAGCGAATAAAGTATCATCACCGCCGATAGCTACATTTTCACCGGGATGGAATTTTGTACCTCTTTGTCTTACCAGAATATTTCCAGCCAAAACTTTCTCACCACCAAATTTCTTTACGCCAAGGCGCTGCGCATTACTATCTCTTCCGTTTCTTGTAGATCCCTGACCTTTTTTATGTGCCATTATAAATCTCCTTTAACCAATCTTTGTAATTTCTATTCTAGTAAGATGCTGTCTATGACCATTAAATTTATCGTATCCGGTTCTTCTTTTCTTTTTATAAACAATAACCTTATCATCTTTAACATGATCGAGCACTTTTGCAGAGACTTTTACACCTGCAACATAAGGACTACCGATCTTAACACTTGTATCATCGCTAAACAACAGAACATTAGGAAATGTAACTTCGCTTTCCGGTGCATCTTTCAATCTCGGTACGTAGTATTTCGTTTTTTCTGTCACTTTAAACTGTTGACCTAATATATCAACTACGGCAAACATTATAACCTCATTTTTTCAAAATTAGACAGTGAAGTTAACTATTTAGTAAACATATGTCAAATAAAATCTCTTTAATATTAATTACGAACAGGATCAGAAGCTATACCATGTTTATATTCATTTTCCATAGAAACATTTCCCAATTCGTCAAACATCTTTGAGCTTCCTTCTCTGAGTCCGTTAACGAACTTACCCTTCTCTTTAATTTTTCCGCTGGGGTAATACCAGGTCCATGTGCTATCGGATTTATTATGGACATAGTTCCCTTCGGATTCCAGCTGACCAGAAGGATAATAGTAGAGCCATTTGCCTTCATTCTTATCATTTACAATATTTCCGACCATAATCGGATTACCATTTTCAAAAGATATTTTAAATAGACCGTTTTTCAGACCATCTTTCACCGAATACTCAAAATATTTACCTTCTGTTTTAGTCTTTATAATTCCGGTAAAGGGGATATTGGAATCATTTCTATAGATAATGTTATTTTTTACTGAAAACCCAAGTTTATCTATTCTTTTGGGGCTACATGAAACTAACAAAATAGTAATAAGAACGGGAATAACATATTTGAATCGCATATAATTCTCTTTTTACTTGCACAAAACTACATAAATTTATTATAATATTAAGGACAGAAGAATTATTCCCCAAATTGATAAAAAAATACTTATATTCCCGTTTGTGATAAAGAATATGTCGTAATTGATGAAATATGCTACATATCACTGGTTTAATATTTGCTTTTGAATTTTATTTTAAGAAATTTCGGATAATAGATAAATCTCACGAGGAATAATGTATGAATAGAAACTTACTACTTACAGCAATTTTTCTCCTCACGGCATCGGGGATATTATTCAGCCAAGAAACAAATTATTATTTAGGAACGGGAAACGGAAGTGAGCCACAAGGAAGGTCATGCGCATCCTGTCATCAATCAGGGAACATAGGTTCTCCAAAATATGACACATATAAGAATACACTGCATGCAGTTTCTTATGATTCACTGAAGACAATGTTAAGTTATGATTGTCTTTCGTGTCATACAACCGGATGGATACCAGGACCGGCAACTTACGGCGCAGATGAATATGTTTTGAAAGACAGTACTAAAACTCCAAACTATGTCATTACTAATATTGCCGCATTTAACAGGGTAAAGAATGTAGGATGCGAGGCATGTCATGGTCCTTTAGGAATCAAAAATACAAATCCTACCAATCCGGGAGATACTGTAATATTAGGAGCAAACCATTGGGATTTTAAGAATATTAATAAACTGAACTATTCAGCTGAGCTTTGCGGGCAATGCCATCAAGGGGTACATAATCCATATTATGATGAATGGCAGCAATCGGTACATGCACACAGCAATATTTCATTTGTAGTAACGAATAAATCGTGCGTAAGATGTCATGTTGCACAGAATTTTATTTTATGGGCATCCAATCCACAGGGATACAGGGATACAATACTAGCTACCGGTTCCGATGTAAAGCCATTAACCTGTGTAGCGTGTCATGATCCACATGCAAAGAATAACCAGCACCAGTTAAGGTTTGCAATTACGCCGCAAAGTACAATATGCGATCAGTGCCATAATAATGCAGACACAATTATTATAAACAGCACGCCGCATCAGACAACATCAAAGGCATTGACAGGAAGTCCTTTATTCGGTTATCAGTATCCCGGCGAAACATACATTAACTCTGCGCATACATACGCAGCAACGGAGAGATGCGTGAACTGCCATGTATATGCAAGTCCATTCAACGGACAGACATCAGCAACAGGGCATACATTTTTCCCAAGGGTAGAGGCATGCAGGAACTGTCATTCAGATTTCTATACAGTAGTTGATACCTCGAACCATGACAAAATGTTTGATTACAGAGGCACGCAGACAAGAACAGACAGTCTTATAAATGTTTTACAGACTAAGATAAATAAAGCCAGCCATAATGATTCACTTACGACTGCATTCATGCAGGCGAATTATAATTTGCTATCGATTACAGGAGAAGGGAGCCATGGTATTCATAATACCCGACTTGTACAAAAATTATTAAGGGATGCGATAGCCAGATTCACTCCGACGGCACTATTGAATGAAACAGGCATGGCACCAAACAAATATGAATTATCTCAGAATTATCCGAATCCTTTCAATCCCTCGACCACAATTAAGTTTTCAATTCCTGAATCAGGCAATGTAAAGGTAGTGGTATACGATGCTATAGGGAAAGAAGTCGTAACTCTAACAAATAATTTCTATCAGGCAGGCAAATACAAGATTGAATGGAACGCCAGCTCATACGCATCCGGGATATATTTCTACCGTCTTGTTTCGAAGGACTTCCAGATGGTTAGAAAGATGGTCTTAATAAAATAAAGCTATATCGGGAGAGTTCATTAAGTTGAACTCTCCAATTATAAAAATTAAAATACAGGAGGTATAATGACTCATAGAACTGCGATTATAATGCTGATAATGTTTTCTCCCCTATTCTTTTGTCAAGATAAAGATACAGACAAGAAGCCAAATACATTTGTAGGTGCAGAGACATGCGGACTTTGTCATAAGACAGAAAAAGCAGGCAAGCAATATGATATATGGAAATCGACAAAGCATTCACAGGCATACAAAGCACTCCTGACACCGAGGGCAGATTCAATTGCGCTGGCCAGAGGATACAAGACACCGGCTATTAAAACCGATGAATGCATGGGGTGCCACACATCCGGATATAAGGCGGACCCGACATTATTAGGCGCAAAGTTTCATGTAGAAGATGGTGTACAGTGCGAGACCTGCCATGGCGCAGGTTCAAACTACAAATCGGTAAGCATAATGAAGAATAAAGAAGAGGCAATAAAGAACGGATTAATGATACACACGGATCGTGAATCATTTTGTGTACAATGCCATAATGAAAAGAGTCCGACATATGTAAAACAAGACTTTGCCGTAATGTGGGATAAGATTAAGCATCCGATACCCAAGAGCAAATAACAGTTTAATCTTTCAAAAAAATATTGAACATGAATAAATTTATACTACTAATCTGCCTTATAATAATGTTTACGGGATACTTAATCCCACAAAACATAAATGGAAGAATCTCTTCCTCGGTTTATTCAATGGAAAGGTTTGATACAGTAAATGCTTCAAATCAATATTTGCGGGCATATGAGCTATTAAGCCTTAATATCAATCAAGATAAGTTCTCGCTAAGAACTTATCTTGACTTTGAAGGAGATCTTTCGGCGGGAGATGCAAACGAAGCATCCCGCGTACGGTTATATAACCTATACCTTGAAGGGCGTGACCTTTTTGATGTTGCAACCATAAAATTAGGAAGGCAACCAATTTTCAACAGCATAGAAGGGGGAGTTTATGATGGAGCCAACGTTGATCTAAAATTTAATCGTTTCAGGATATCGGGTTATTACGGCGGAGATGTTCCATCATACCAGAAAGTTGCCTTTAATGACTGGAAGAATAATTACGTTACAGGGGGGAAATTAATAACCAATGCAATTGATAATTTCCAGGTAAGCTTAAGCTATGTGAATAAGAATTTTAAACCTGAAGATTACTACGCACTTCGATTAGATCCGGAGAATAATCCAATCAATGTACTGATAACTCATAATTCCAATCAATTCAGTTTTGGATCAGCAGAAGTATTCTATGATCTTAAGAATACAGCAGCCATAGAAGCCAGATACGATTATGATTTTAATTTTGAAAAGACGTCAAAGTTTGAATTTAATGCAGACTATCTGCAGATAGATAATTTAAAACTTAATGTATACTATAATTACAGGGACCCGAGGATAAATTATAATTCAATATTTTCAGTATTTAATTATGGTAATACACAGGAAATAGAAGTCGGAGGGGATTATACTTTAAACAAGGAAATTACTCTGACAGGTAAAGTAGGGGATGTAATTTACCAGGATGATAATTCGCAGAGGATTACTTTAGGGGTGAGCACTACTTACGGAACATTAACATATCTTAAAAATTTAGGCTATGCCGGAGAAATGGATGGATTATCATTATATACAGCTCATTCATTTTGGGATGGGATACTAACTCCATCTGCAGGGATTTCATTTACGGCATATAAACTTTCGCCAGATGATGCAGTAAATGACCTTGCCTCAGTTCTGGCAGGAGTAAATGTAAGACCATACAGGGCCTTATCATTTGATCTTCAGGGACAATATATGGACAATAAAATATACAAGAATGACTTCAGGTTTTTCTTCAAGATCAACTACTGGTTTAATACTAATCTGGGGATGATGTAACATGAAATTAAAAATTAAATATCTATACCTAATTGTACTTCCTGTAATTTTAGTTATACTGTTATTATCTGCTTTTTCATCCCCGAAGGCAACTGATGATTCTGACTCGACAGGAAACGCGAACATAATCAAGTTCTCGCACAGTTTTCATAAAGATTTAGCTGAATGCGATGTATGCCATGCAGCAGTGAAGACAAGCAAGTCGGTAAAAGACAGGTTAATGCCAAATCATGAAGCATGCAAGCAATGCCATGATGAAGTGAATAATGATGATAAATGCAACAAGTGCCATTACGGTGAAATGTATGCAAATCTAATTCAGCATACATCGAATAATATTATATTTGATCACAGCGCACATCTTGATAATCAGAAGCTAAAATGCGAAGCCTGCCATAAGGGGATAACAGATGTGGATTATGCTTACAAAGCAGTGCAGCCCTACCCTATTATGGAAAACTGCTATTCATGCCACAATGACAAAGGCAAAGCGACAAGTTCATGCGAGGCCTGCCATATTTCCACGGTTAACTTAAAGCCATTATCGCACCAGAGTGTTAACTTTATTAAGAGCCATAAATATGCGGCAAAGGAAATTAATGCCAACTGTGTTATGTGCCATGATGCCAACAATAATTCATGCATTACCTGCCATGCTGCCAATAATGTAATTACGGGCGCAAACACGCCCACTGATTTTTATGCACCTTATTTACCAAACAATTTTAAAGATGGTACAAAGCAACAGCAGATAACGCGGGTACACGATTTGAATTACACGTATACGCATGGAATTGATTTAAAAGGTAAGACAGCAGAGTGCCAGACCTGTCATGAAACAGAGACATTCTGCGGAAGCTGCCATTCATCGAAAAACAGTGATTTCAATTTAGGAGGGATCACACCAACCTCTCATTTTGCAACTGATTTTGTTACAGGAAGAGGTGTCGGGACAGGAGGCGGAAGGCATAGTGTATTAGCAAGAAGGGACATTGAGAGTTGCCAGGCATGTCACGATGTACAAGGAGCCGACCCTATATGTGTAACATGCCATACTGATGCAGACGGAATAAAAGGGACAGACCCCAGAACCCATCCAAGCGGATTTATGCATAATGTACATGGCGACTGGCATGACAGCGATGCATCTGTATGTTTTAACTGCCATACCCGTTTTCCGGCAACACCAGGAGTAAGATTCTGCGGATATTGTCATGGAGCTAAATAAGATTATGGAATTAAAAATGAAATATTATATTTTAAGTTTTATTACAATAATCAGCATTGCAATTTTAACTGACGGGTGCAGCAAGTTAAAGGAGAATATAACACAGCCGCAAGCACTCTCAATTCACAAAACAGGATTCAATGATACTACATCAGCTAACTTTCACGGCAAGTTCTTAGCAGTTAATAATTTTGATTTTGCAAGTTGTCAGAAATGCCATGCTGCTGATTTCAAGGGAGGGATAACAGGGGTATCATGTTATAATTGTCATACAGAAGGAGCGGGTCCACTGGCATGCAATACATGTCATGGCGATTTTCATGATCCTACGAGGACAGCTCCACCGAGAGATGCAAGCGGAAATACTTCAACAAGTTTAATTACAGTTGGTGCACATGACAGTCATTTATATAATAATGGTTTTGGTATTGTAGCATGCGAAAACTGTCATAAAATTCCAACAGCAAGTAATGCCGCGGATCATTTTAGTCATGGGCCGCAACCAAATATAGTAAAGCTGGACAGTCTTGCAATTCATGGAATAGCAACTGATGCTTCATTTGATACGAGCACAGGAACCTGTGCGAACACATACTGTCATGGCAACTTTGAATTCAAGAAATCCGATGCCCCGACAGAAAGAAAATTCGCTTATACATCCGACAAAATGACAGGAAATGCTAAAACAGTAACGTGGACAAAATTAGACGGATCCCAAGCTCCCTGCGGCTCATGCCATGGTACACCAGACGGATTTATTTCCCCAGTTGGGCATATTAAACTGCCAATAACTGAATGTGTAGCGTGCCATTCGACGGTAGTAAACGAGAAGGGTGAGATAATAGATAAGACAAGACATATAAACGGACAAATCAACTACGCGCTAAACAAGAGGAAGTGATTTAATATCAGATTTATTGAGAGAGAGGCTGCATCAAAATGGATATGAGGCAGCCTTTTTCTTTAGGTAACTCTATTAAAATAAATATGGTTATGATAATCTTTGAAAAAGAGTATAAAAGAAAGGGCGCAAATCGCCAGAAGGGATTTTATATGAATAAGAGAAATGTTTTAATAATTTAAATTCCCCTCCTAAAAATTCTTCAATCATATTGTAATCATAATTTTTAACATAGATGCTGCCCGTTTTATTTACAAACTCCGGGGATAACACAGCAATAATTACGAAGCCCTCGACACGGACCAGCATTTTTAATGTTTCTAAATAACCGGACCGGGAGTAATCGTCAATTACAACAGGCAAGACTACCCTATCGTGCCAGAGGTCAATATTTGTAAGCCTGGTAAGAATTTTAGGATTAGTAATATCATCGACGACCCACTTAACTTTTCCAGATTCATTAGCGTTCAATAATTTCCTTGAGCGATCCAAAGCGACCTTACTGATATCAGCTACAATTAAGTTATTGTATGACTCCTGAAGGAGATTTTTAATTAAGTTTACGGAGCCACATCCAACATCCAAAATTGCCGCATCCTTTTTAAGATTGCAACTTAATATCAAATCTAATGAGGGCTGTGGTGTTTCTTCAAACCAGCCCAGCTTATTAATTTTACTTCCGGGATAAACATTATCGCAATGATTTTTATAATCAAACATATTTAATTTTCCTACTTGCAAAAATATAAGTAATGATTTTTATTTAAATGTATTAAAGCATCACCTGTGTGCCAGGAGTCAATTAAATGTCAAGAAAGATGTAATACTTATTTCAATTTCTGAAAGCCAGCTTCATTAATCCAACAAAAGAAAAATAAAGAGAGAGTAGAGAGGAATAGATCGGCAAATGCTGATAGTATTAAAAGTTATTTATAACTTCGAGCATTTGAGGGTGAATATGTTTATTGCTTGCGAGAATTTTTACTGCGAAAATATTGATTGTTTCTCCATCGAAGCCGGTTACGATTCCGCCTGCCTCTTCGAGAATCAGTTTACCAGCGCAGATATCCCAAGGATGGAGATGAACTTCCCAGAATCCATCGAATACTCCTTTAGCGACATAGCAGAAATCGATTGCGGCGGAACCTAATCTTCTCATACCTCGGGAAACTTTAGTTAGAGCGACAAATCTTTCGAATGCATGTTCAGGGTTATCTGCAATATTATACGGGAAACCTGTTACGAGGAGAGCCCGCTGGAGGTTATTATTCGGGGATACTTTTATTCTTTTATTATTAGCATAAGCGCCGCCGCCAGCCTCAGCGGAATAAACGATATCCTGCATTACGTCGTAAACAACGCCACCGACAGTGTTCCCATTTTTCTGAACGCCGATAGAGACAGAGAATACGGGGAGGCCGTGGGCAAAATTAGTGGTGCCATCGAGGGGGTCGATGACCCATGTAAATTCAGAAGTATTTTCCGACAGGCCACTTTCCTCTGCAAGAATAGAATGGGTGGGATATTCTTTATGAACGTACTCAATTATTAATTTTTCGGAAGCTTTATCAATCTGGGTTACCAAGTTAGATTCATTAGTTTTAAACTCGATATCGAGACTTTTCCCGAAACCATCGCGGACCACCTGTCCAGCTTCCTTAGCAATTTCAATAATTTTATTAATCATAATAATAATTCATCATTTCTATGAGCAGTAAAAATAATATCTTTGAGGTAATATTAAAAAGATATATGATAAGAATAAATGAGATCAAATGAAGTGTGACAATAATATTTTAATACCAATAGCGATAATTACAAGTCCACCCAGGAACTCCATTTTCTTTCCCAATTTACTGCCGACTATTTTACCCATATAGATACCAGATATTGAAAGCAGGGCTGTAACAATGCCTATAATAAATGCCGGATACCAGACGCTGATCCTGAGGATGGCAAGACTGAATCCAACGGCAAGGGCATCGATACTAGTGGCGACTGACAGAATAACCATTTCTTTCCCTTTGGAAGGATCTTTTCTAAATTCACCGGCAGGTTTAAATGATTCCCAAATCATTTTACCGCCGATATAGGAGAGGAGAAAGAATGCGATGAAGGCGTCGGCACTTTTGACATAGGGTTCTACTTTAAGGCCTAAATACCATCCAAGAACAGGCATTAAGAACTGGAAGAGGCCAAAATGGAAAGCCAACCGCACAGCTCCCCTATGATTTCCAATAGTTCCGACGGCGCCGGCACCAATAGATACGGCGAAAGCATCGAGAGAGAGGCCGAAGGCAATTATTATAATTTCACTTAATAACATTTACAAAGTTAATATGTAAGGATAATAATTGCTATAAATAATGTTGGTATAAGTGATTTATTACAAAGAATGAATTTTTATAAAATACCTTAAGAATTATGTTAATTAATCCCAAACCATCCTCCCACCCGCGGGGTCTAGTATGATTCTCGTCATAAATTTATCAGTTAAATAAATAAAAAGAATAAGTAGTGTTGCGAAATCTTTTAGTAGTGTTACGAAAAATTTGATATAAGACTAATAAAAATGTCAAGAAGGGGGTAAATTATGGCCAGTAGTAAAAAAAGGAAGTTTAAAAAGGGGGCTATTCTGACGATTACAGAAAACGAAGAATATTCCGATCAATAATTCAAAAGCCAACGAGAAATAGAACAGATAAATACCGGTAGAATAATTAAAGGCCACAGCAGTCAGTTTAAGAATAACCGTTATTTCATAAAACAGGAGGACTGAAAAATACAGGCTAATCGAATGTTTAGAGAAGAATTCATTAGCCAAAGCAATAAATATCTGCAAGACGACTAAAATGCGGAAGAGAATAATTGAGAAGAGAAGAGTATTTTTATTTCCGAAGCAAATTGATAAAATCAATAATAAAACCAGGCTAACTATCCATTTATAATTTAGGTTTTTATTATAGAACAGAACTGAAAGCGTGAGCAAAAAAGCGACTGAGATATGAGTATAATAAGGGTGCAATTTAAAAAGCGATCCTAATAACATGACCATGGGATCGGAATAGCCTAAAATCAGAAAATATAAAAAATAACCCCCCTTTAATTGTTTAAAGGGAGGCAATAACCAAATTATAATACTAACACTTACTATAATTTTAGCAAGATACATTTAATAACAGTAGGGTGGACAAAAAGCACCAGTTTCCAACGTATAATCTCCCGAAGTAAGAGTAACTATACCATTATTCCTGACTTCAACAAAAGTTACCGTGCTATTTCCATCAGATATTAATTGACGTATTAACGAAATACTGAAATACTCAAAAACATCCTGAGGATTGACGACTGAATTTGCAGGAAATAATACTAATCTATTATCGCCTAAAATAGTAAGATTTCCATTAAAAATCCTAAACATCAGATAATTGGAGGACTGGGAAGTTAAATTATTCAGCTGCACAGTTGGGATAGAGACCACAGTAACGGCAGGTCCGAATAATAGATTTGCTTCATCTTTCGGATAAATTTTACCTACATTATTCTGTGAATAGGAGACACAGCAAATAAAAACGACAGCGATAAGAACTGCATATAATTTACTCACAATACACCTCATTGTTTTAATGTTGGGGTAAATTATAGAGATAGGGAGAGTAAAAAATCAGTAGGATTACTATTAATTTAGTTCAAATATTGAAGAATTTCGAAAGAAATTAAATATCAATAGTAGTGTTACTATTTTTTTTATCTTCAACGTAGTGAATAGCGAAGCTAATTAAGGCAGGTAAAGTTTTCAAATCAAACTTCTGCATAACAGTGGAGCGGATTTTATCGACAGTTCTTTTCCCCAGATTAAGTTTTTCTGCAATTTCATCACTAGTTAAACCCTGGCTTATATAATTAACTATCTCTTCTTCCCGGCAAGTCATTTTTATATAAGCGATATTAAAAGATAAATTATCATTCCCGTCGTATTTTTTAATAATTTCCCTGATTTTCTTATAGTCATAAAGGGGTCCAAAATATTGTCTTCCCAAGGAGACTTCCTTAATAGCGAAAATCAATTCATCCCTGGAGATATTTTTACTGATAAGACCTGCGGCGCCCACTTTAATAGCACAATAGATATACTGGTCATCAAAGAGCATAGATAAAAAGAGAATTTTAGCATTAGAATACTTTGACATAATTATCTTTACTGCTTCGATACCAGACATACGGGGCATAGAGATATCGGCGAGGACCAAATCAGGTCTGAACAATTCATATTTCCGCACCATATCCTCCCCATTTTCTGCTTCGCCGACAGAATAGATCCAGTTCTCTTCAGCCAGGAGTTTAGCCAAACCAGATCTAACAATTGCGTGGTCATCGCAAATCAGTATTCTTACATCCTTAATAAAATCTGACATAACCAATTATATGGGAATTTCGAATAATAATAAAGTACCCTCGGAAGAAGAATTAACAGTTAATTTGCCATTCAGCGCTTTAATCCGTTCCGACATATTAAAGAGGCCGAAATTTTTATTCTTATCGACCTTGTCGATATCAAAGCCGACCCCATTATCAGAGATATAGACTTTAAGGGAGGATTCCGAATACCAGAGCTGGATTTTATATTCGGTAGCTTTGGAATGGCGGATAATATTAGTAAGACATTCCTGAATTATTCTGAACATATGCAGTTCAACTTCATTATCCAATCTTTTTGATTTACCGATGATATCGACAATTCCATTTTGTTTAGAGCTTTTGGAGATATGATCGGATAATTTCTCTACAGCGTAATCAAGGCCAAAATCATCAAGATTTCTTGGTTTCAGATCAAACATAATATTACGCAGTTCATTTATAGTAGAATCCAAAGAATTAACAATACTATTGGAATTTTCTTTAAAATCATTAAAATTTTTAGAGGCCTCATCAAATTTTAATTTGAGCAGGAATAAATTCTGTCCTATTACATCATGCAGTTCAAGGCCAATTCTTTGTCTTTCAGTTTCCAGATAATCCTGCAAATAAAAGGAAAGGGAGCGGAATTTCTTTTCAGATTCTTTAGTCATTAATTCCTGATTAGTTCTTTCAGTAACATCGAGAAAATAGATCTGGGCACGTCTTAAAAAACTTATGCCAAAGAAATTGATCAACAGATGCCTTTCCCTGAAGGCAGCATTAAGCTGAAGTTTAGAATTTTTACTAATCTCCTCTTTAAAATTGATATTTATTTCGGGGAAAAAGTCTCTGATGTTAATATGGTTAACCGGAGATATATTAAACAATTTCCGAGCTGCTTTATTGAGATCCATAATATCCCCAGATTCATCAATACGGATAATAGGATTGGGGTCATATTCAGCAAAAGTTTCAAGCATCTTCAAATTTTCAGATTCCAGTTCTTTTCTTTCGAGGAGATGCTTCTTTTTGAGGGGTAAAATGAGATACTTATGAATTACTATCAGCAGGAAGTAGAGCAATACAACAAATATTATGGAATAATAAACGGGGTTATCGAGATTACGGAAAAGGGTTAAATAATAGTCAATATCTCTCTTCATTTTCGAATTGAACTATCCTTTTTGATAATGAAAGATAAAGAAATAATATTTATAAAAAATAGTAACGTTACTAAAAAAAATTAGTAATCATACTGTATCATATTAAATACCAGACCCATATATTATTAAACAAATAACGGCTACAAGAAAAGAAAATGAAGGATAAAGGTTCCTTCCGGAGGTAATTATTTGATTTATAACAAATAACAGGAGCATATATGTCAAACGATCAATGTCCAGATGATTATTCAGTTATTGATAATCAGAATGTAAATTTAACAGTAACTATAGGGGATGGGCAGATAGGATCATCGAAAGTAAAATTAAACGGGCAGACTTTGGAAGGGGGGGAAATAACCAATATTAATGTGGGATTAGGGAAAGACATAAAGGGGAAGAAATTAACGATCAATACTACAGTGGACAAAGCAAATCCCCAAACAAATAAAGCATCCATAACCTACGATCTATCGGGAGGGTTAAAAAATATTTCATGTACAGAGAAAAAGGAATTCGGAAAAGACGACTCTGTAATATTATCCCGGTCATTTAATTTTAAATAAGGAAGCCACAATGAATAATTTTATAAACAAATCAATTGTGACGGTTTTTTTAATAATTATTCTTAATGCATTGCCGTTAACCGGGCAGACAAGCATACCACTTGATTCAATGAAAACGCCGGAAAGCCCGGCGTTTATGCTATTGGGAATTTCGCCTACTAATTTTGCTAAACCAGAGACGCCGAACGCATTTGCGGTAAACGTACTTAACGGATTATCGAGCAAAGAGCTTATACCACAGAATTTTGCAATTGAGACAGCGCCATACTGGTGGTTTTATCATCCTCAATTAACATTCAGGGAATACATTAACCCGACAATATGCCAGTCAATCCAGCAGAACTTTTCATTTAGTGCGGCGACATCAAAATTAAGCGGAACGCCGGGAGGATCGTATCTTGCGGGGGGGATCAGGACGATCATTTGTCCCGGCAGTTTTAATACAGATAACCTGGACACATTAATAAAGGAGTATCATGTTAACAGTTACAAAAGGGATTTTTATACAAATGGTGTAATACCTGATATCACCGTTAAGGAATTTAATCTTGATTCAATTATTGATAATGAATTAAAGGAGAGCAGAATATATTTATCAAGTGACAAATATATTTCAGAGGAAGAAACGAAACAGATGCTGATTGAAATTGAAAAAATCAAAAATGATTATTTCAAGAGCGGAAAAAAGCCGAAGGACTCAACCGAAGCAGTAAAAATGGCAAATGAACTTATCAGTCAAACAGCAGATAAGGAGAAACTTCAGAACACATTAACGGAGATCAGGTCGATAAACAAAAAGAAAACCGGGTTTATTATGGATTTTGCATTAGCGGGGGCCGGATTTTTTGAAGGTGACAGTGTTAAGAACGGGGAATTTTCCAAATGGGGATTATGGATAACACCCACATACTGCAATGAAAATTTCGATTTGTTATTCATCCTAAAATTTCTGAATGGAAAAGATACAACCGGGTGGAAAGGAAGCGGAAATACAGGGATCAGGTTATTATATACAAGCGAAGCATTCGGAATCTCATTTGAGACAGAGGGGAAATTCAGTTCAGGCAGGCAGCCCAATTTCCGTTACATATTAAACTTTAATTATGATATAGGAAAGAACACTTATCTGACAGCGACATTCGGAAAAGATTTTCAGGGGAACATTATTAATGGCAACGGGGATCTTATAACGCTGCTCGGGATTAATTTCGGGTTGGGAAATGCGCCCAGTGTTACAAGCAAATAGTTTTTTTGAAGTCAGATGAAGGTACAGGGTAAAAAAAATATATTTTCAAACAAATTAAAATGGAGGCAGTATTATGGCAACGTTAAAAGTAAACTTAACAATAGTCGGCAATGCATCTATACAGGAGAATACGCCGGCGAATCTTTTTCCGATGAACGGATGGTATCTATTTCTGTTAAACCCCGACTGCAGTGATTTTTCCAAACCGATGAATAACCGGTCTTACGGCATGATTCCAGTTGACCGGGGATATGCAGAGATAAAAGATGTTCCGCCGGGCCGTTATCTTTTGTATGCAATTCAAAACCCATTTGAAATTGCTGCATTTGAAGGGGGTGGATTATTCCAATGCAACTATATAAGCCAATATGCAGTGGTGGATGTATGCTGCGGCTGCAAAGATGTTTGTGTAACGCTATATAATACAGGACTACATCATTGTATTATAATAATAGTACACTGGCTGAACGTACTTACGGCGCAAAAATATGTAGACCCTAAAATTGCGCAGACAGCGATCAAAGCATTAACGGATGTAGTTAAAGCTACCGGGAAAACATCACCGGGGGACGAAATACTGAACGCACATATAGAGAAGATCACGAAATTATTTGTTAAGTCAAACGAGACCAAAAAAGATAAAAAGTAGGAGGGGGTAAAATGTTAAGTTCCGGAGTTTACGCAGTGATAAAGACTACAGAAAACAAATCATCCGAGAGCAAAGCAAAAGACGGAGGGGAACCTGAGGTAATTAAGGATAAGACAGTCATTAATAATGATATAGCGGAGGTAAAGTAACGGCGGAATAATAAATTGATAAATAAATACATGACAGGATAATTACAAAATAGTTTTATATATTTTTATCTTAGTAATAAAAGTTAATTTTAAACTAAGATAGAGATAATGGAAAACGGACATACACACGAACCGGAAATAAATTACAACAAAGCATTTACGTGGGGGATTGCTTTAAACGTAATTTATATAGTAATAGAAGCGAGTTTCGGCTACCTGATCCATTCAATGTCGCTAATAGCAGATGCAGGGCATAACTTAAGCGATGTGCTCGGACTACTTTTAGCGTGGGGGGCGGGATATATTGCAAAATCGATAGCGACGAATACGCGGACATACGGTTTAAGGAAATCGACTGTACTGGCTACGATGTTCAATTCCCTGTTATTATTAATAGTAGTTGGGGGAATACTGATAGAAACGATAAGGAAATTCATGCATCCGCAGCCGGTTGCGGGGAACATGATGATGCTGATTGCAGGGATAGGTGTAATAGTTAACGGGCTGACGGCATTTTTATTTATTAAGGGGAAAGACAGAGACCTTAACATTAAGGGGGCATTTCTTCACATGGCAGCAGACGCGGGGGTATCACTTGGAGTTGTAATTGGAGGGCTTATAATAATATTTACCGGATGGATGTGGATCGATCCATTAATAAGCATACTGATCGGGATAGTGATTACAATAAGCACGTGGGGGCTGTTAAAACAATCTGTACTTTTATCACTGGATGCAGTGCCAGATAATATAAACACGGACAATGTTTTAAATTACCTAAAGAGTCTGCCGGGGGTAACGAACGTTCATGATCTGCACATCTGGGCGATGAGCACAACGGAGTACGCACTTACAGTACATTTAAACATACCCGACCCGGAATCGAATGATAAATTTCTTGCGAAAACGGCGGAGGGCCTGGAATCCAAATTCGGAATTTCACATACCACAATACAGATAGAGAATGACAGAGTACATTTCGGGAACAACCATAATTGTCCTATCTAATCAGCCGCCGGATTCATCGTTGAACAGGTAGCCGGCATTGCGGATGCTGACGATAAAGACGGGGTTATCGGGATCGGGCTCGAAATATTTTCTTAAGTGAGAGATAAAGATATCGACGGTCCGGGTTTCAATATCGGGGTTAGTATGCCAGACATTTTCGAGGAGTTCTTTGCGTGAGACGATCTTCCCTTTTTTCTCGATAAAATATTTCATAACCATAGCTTCGCGCTGGGTGAGGTTAAATTTTCTTGAACCGGCAGTGCAGCTAAGGTTTTCAAAATTTATGATATTATTACCGAATGAAAATTTAGGGAGGAGTTCGGAAGATTCCTTATACCAGAGTTTACGTTTAAGCATGCCTTTAATGCGAAGGAGGAGCTCGGCGAGGTGGAATGGTTTAGTCATATAATCATCGGCGCCCTGTTCGAGACCCTTAATTTTATCCTGGACTGAAGTTCTTGCAGTAAGCATGAGGATAGGCATTTGTGGTGAGACCTCGCGGACTTTTTTGGCAATTTCGAAGCCATCGTAATAAGGGAGCATAATATCGAGGAGGATAAGATCGTAGGGGCGGGAGTTAAAGAAGTCGAGAGCCTGCCTGCCATCCTTAGCCCACTCGATAACATAGCCCTCATCGGTAAGATTAAACTCAAGGCCATTGGCGAGGGTTTCCTCATCTTCGACGAGTAGGATTCGGGCGCCTTTATATTCATTAGTCTCCATCAGTAGCCTCCATAAATCTTTCTTTTTTAGCAGTAGCTCTAAGCAGAGAATTTATATACAATTTTTTAGACGTTTTATAGATCGGGAGTTCAATAAAGAAAGAGGTACCTTTAGCGGGACCATCGCTTTTGAGAGAAACTTTGCCGCCATGGAACTTAATAATTTCTTTGACCCAATAGAGGCCGAGTCCGGTACCTTTGACATTAGGGATATTCTTATTATAGACCCTATGGAATTTATTGAACACTTTTTTCTGATCCTTGAGGCCGATACCTATTCCGTTATCGGAGAACTCAATAATAATTTTCTTATCAGTGTTTTTTAATTTAACTAAAATATTAGTACTGCCGACGGAATACTTAACGGCATTATCGGTTAAATTATCAAAGACGATCTGCATAGCTTCCTTATCGATAACGCATTTGCCTGAGAAGGTGCCCTGGATATTGAGGGTTCCGGGGGGGAGGCGGAAATTCTTAGCAGAAGTTTCGACTATTTTATAAAAGATATCAGCGCTATAGATATGATAGCTATGTGCGACTTTTTTCTGTTCAATGCGTGAGATCTCGAGGATAGAATTTATCAATTTATGAAGGCGGCTGGTATCTTTAGCCATAATGGCGTAAAATTCTTTTTGTTTATCGGGAGGGATATTTTTAGAAGAGAGGGTTTCCAGGTAGAGCTGAATAGAAGAGAGGGGGGATTTTAATTCATGGGTAATGTTGGCGATAAAATTATCGTACAGCCCGGTAAGTTTTCTTTGGACGAAGAGATTCCTGAATACGAGGAACATAGAAACAGCGATGCCGGCGATAATAATAATGCCGACAACGAAGACGCCGACATTGGGGCTTTCGAAGGCGAGCTGTGGGGAGACTTTATTGCCGACCTGTTTAAAGATGATATAGTTTGAAGCGTAATAATAAATCCAAGCGCCAAGGAGTCCCAGCCAGGCGAACTGAGCGAGAATAAAGGCGAGAATAACAAAAAGCTGGGGCGGATATTTTTTCATAAAGGGGAACCGGACAAATTAAGATATTATTTGATGTTTAATTTAGGCAATCTGGTATTAAAAGGTAATGGAGAATACGGGGGGAGGGATAAACAGAGAAAGGATGGGAGTGAAGATTTTCCGGCGGATACAGGAGGGGGCGCAGGGAGCGGGGTTCAATACTTTTGCGACAGATCACTTTTTTTGATTATGTCAGCATTTATTAATAAATCATTAATAATTATTTACAAAAAGTTTGATATTTATGGAGCAACAAAAAGAGGAAAGAGAAAAAGCATGGAGAAGAGGAAAGGGACAGAGGGACCGGGGATGAAAAGCTGGGGTAAGGGATTAAGCGAAAGCGGAGTGAGCAGGGACCCATTTGAGCAATTCGGGATATGGTACAAAGAGGCGGTAATGACAGAGAGGACCGAGCAGAATGCAATGATCATATCGACTGCAGGGAAGGAAGGGATGCCATCAGTAAGGACGGTATTATTAAAGAGTTTTGACAAGGATGGTTTTGTATTTTACACAAATTACGGAAGTTTAAAGGGAAAGGAGTTAGCGGAGAATCCGAGGGCGGCGATATTATTTTTATGGAAAGAGACGGAGAGGCAGGTAAGGATAAGGGGGAAGGTGATAAAGACGAACAAGGGAGAGAGCGAGGCATATTTCCGGAGCAGGCCGAGAGAGAGTCAGTTAGGAGCATGGGCATCAAAACAGGGGGAATGGCTGAAGGACCGGGAGCATTTAATTGAAACATACGAAAAGTACAGGAAGGAATTTGAGGGGAAGGAAGTACCTATGCCGGAATACTGGGGGGGATACAGGGTAGTTCCAACGGAATTTGAATTTTGGCAAGGTAGAGAGAACCGGATGCATGACAGGATATGTTATTCATTAAAGGGTTATGGCTGGCACATATACCGACTTTCGCCCTAAAAGCAATGCTTGATATAATCAGCATAACTTTATATAATTAAACAATTTCTATCAGAAATATCCCCGCTTTAAAGGCGGGGATAATAGAATTGTTAAATTGTTATTTCAGAAATATCATTTTTTTAATAAGAGCATGGCTAATTCTTGTGTCTTTTTCTATGGCAGTAATTTTATAATAATAGATACCAGAGGCCATAAATACTTTTTGCCTTTTGGGTTCAAATTCTACATGATAATACCCTGCTCCCATAGGTTCGTTTACAAGTCGGGCTACTTTAGTTCCCAGTGCATTAAATACATCGATTAAAACTTCGGAATCAACCGGGATCTTATAATTTATAGTTGTTGAAGGATTAAAAGGATTAGGGTAATTCTGGTAGAGTTCATAACCAGCGGAAATATTTACAACAACCTCAATCTGCTTACTATATTTATATGAGCCATCATTATCAATCATTTTAAGGCGGTATAAATACCGACCAGGTTTGGGGGAACCATCAACAAATGAATATATTCTTGGGGAACTACTTAAGAAATTTGCTTCTACGTTCCCAATCTTCAGCCAATCATTACCAGGATTTAATTTCCTTTCGATATTATAACAATTACTATTTACTTCAGTAGCTGTTGCCCAATGAAGATAAATATCCTTATTGACAACCTTATAATCAAAAGAAATTAGTTCAACTGGTAAAGCACAATCATTGCCGATACCAAAAGATGAGAATTGAGTTATACCTGATACACAAGCAGCATAAGGATCAGCAGGAGTACCGGAGCCGGAAACAGTTGCGGGTAATTGATTCCAACCAGTTGCCTCAAACCTTCCAATCATAACCTGTGAAGAATGATTAAAACCCTGGGCTTCATTACCTGTTACCCAGAATAATTTAACAGTAGCGGTTGATCCACCCTGATTGTTTTCAGAAATTATCCACTGTCTGTTAACAACTCTGTTGGCATCTACCGGAGGGTTATCAAATGAGGATTTTACAGATGCTTTGAAAGTATCTATTGTTCCAGTATAATTTACAATGACAGGGTTGTAAGATTCCGAAGTACCAATAGGAAATTTTATATCTTTAGCACGGGTCATATTATTATATACCATTTTACCTGAATTATCAGTAATGAGATAAGAATTTGCAGAACCACCCGACAAGACAGCCAGACTGTTCATTGAAAGGTTTTTATTTCCAAGAATCAGATTTCCTGATAATAATTTCAAGGTATCCGAAATCTGAATTGAGTTTGTGAGAGTAACTCCTGAGCTATTATTAATAATAAGGGAATTTACTGTAGCAGGCAATCCGTTGCCAGTAATCTGAGCAGATGAGCCATTATAAAAATAATTAGCAGCTGAATCATATTTCCGTGTTCCAGTTACACAAATATTTCCAGAGGAATCAGGAAGCGAAGCAATACCCATTGAAGAGCCAACATATAATGTCGCGCCACTATTAAGAGTAAAATTCCCTATACCCCAAACAGGAAAATTATTGCAATTGAAAACTGCTCCATTCGAAACAGTCAAATTCTGCAAGATATTCAATGGACTGGAGAGGGAGACGCTAGTACCAGGGCCATTAACTATCAAATTTGGACGAGTTAGGGTCTTCCCTATAGTTCCCGAATACCAAGAATTATAGATATTGGTTTCATTCAGTAAAGTAATATTTCCCGCATTAGATAGAACAGTATCCGCAGTGATCATCAAATTATCTATGGCCAGATAACCTCCGGAACCTGAATTTATTCCTTTAAAAGCATATAGCCGCAGAGTAAGGTTGGAATTATTATTAACCTCTGAATAATTATAAAATGAATATGTTACATCTCCCCACATACTATTAGGCCCTCCAGTATTTAGGGACAAGGTCTTTTTAAAATTAACTCCATTAGAGCTTATTAATATTCCGAAATTTCCAGGACCACTAGCAAAGGCAATCAAGTAACGTAATTTAATCGTGATTCCTTTGAAACCTGTGGTATTAACAGTAAACTGGTAATACTCAGTGGCTGAAGTACCGGGATCCGAAGTAGTATTTTGCCAATTATTACCGTACAAACCAGTTCCTAAATAATTATCTCCAGGACCGCTTTCGATGGTACCGGTACCATGTCTTATAATAGGACCGCTTCCAGTATTAATTGATTGCTCTACTGAATTTTCAAAAACACTTCTGTTTGTATTACTCTCAAAGTCATAAAATAGAATAGGGACTTGAGGAAAGGATTGACCAATAAACCAAAGAGAGACAAGAACAAGACATAGTGATCTCATACATCCACCTTTAATTAGTGATTATTTTTTTGAATAATTATAAAGATTAAAACAATAATGCCGCAATAATACTATACCCAATAGACCAAAGAGATGAACAGGTCATGATGGTCTTTAAAGACTCAGATGTCATCAAACTTAATAAAATAATTTTGAATCGATTCGCATAAATAGAATAAAAATTTCCCAACCAAATAAAACTTAATTAATAAATTATTCATAATCAATATGTAAGATTGTACTTTTGAATTATTTTACAGATGTCTTAAAAGAATAAAAAGAGCCATTATATTCACATCATGCAAATATTCACTTCTTCCTTTCCCATCATCAATTATTTTTCTATTTTTGAGCCATAATATTGAAGGTGGAAAGTGGAATTTAACATAGTTGAGATATTCTTACATTTAGACAAATACCTTGATATAGCAATAAGACAATACGGCACGCTGACATACGCCATATTATTTTTTGTAATATTTGCGGAGACGGGGTTTGTATTTACACCATTTTTACCGGGGGACTCGCTGTTGTTTGCGGCAGGAACATTTGCCGCAATTAGCATGTTAAACGTGCATTATTTATTTTTATTACTTACACTTGCGGCGGTGCTTGGAAACTCATCAAATTACCTGGTAGGACACCTGATAGGCGAAAAGATATTCCATAAAAACTCGCGTTTTCTTAAGAAGGAATACCTTGACCGGACGCATGCATTTTATGAGAAGCACGGGGGGAAGACTGTTATTATAACCCGGTTTGTTCCGATAATAAGGACTTTTGCTCCTTTTGTAGCAGGTGTAGGAAGCATGACTTTTACAAGGTTCAGCTTTTATAATATAGCCGGGGGGGTACTTTGGGTGATAGTTTTTGTTTACGGGGGTTATTTTTTCGGGAACATATCTTTTGTAAAAAATAATTTTTCTGTTGTGACTATTGCAATTATATTAATTTCATTACTACCGGCAATAATCGAATTTTTCAGACAGAAGAGAAAGACGGTTAAACCGGAGCCAGGGAATTAAACATCAAATACATTTATAATACAATTACAGAGGAAAATGATGAATTATGAATCATATCTTGATCTAATGAAAGGGAGCTTTACAATTATAATTTTAGCTATCTGTTCCATATTTGCATTGAAGATAGTTATAGAGAAATATATAGTGTTCCAGGGGATAAAGGAGAAGAACATAAACGGGTTTTCGTTAAGGGTAAGGCAGAGTTTAAAGGACGGCGGAACGGATAAAGGGTTAGCGGCATTGGATGCGGAATCAATAAAGTGGTTATGGTTTACGATTAAAAGTCCGCTTACATCAGTTTACAGGTATGTGTTACAGCATGCGCATTATGAGAAGGGGGACCTGGTGCAGGGGTCGTACACGAGACTTGACAAGGAGCTAGCAAAGTTAGAGAGGGGTTTAGTACTGCTGGCTACTTTGGGGGCAGTATCGCCATTTATAGGGTTATTCGGGACGGTAGTAGGGATAATAAGGGCGTTCAGCGCATTATCGGTAAATGAGGCGGCGAGCTACACGAATGTAATGTCGGGGATAGCAGAGGCATTAGTATCGACGGCGGCAGGAATACTTGTGGCGATACCGGCGGTAATGTTTTACAATTATTTTATTAAGCAGATAAAGCTATCGCTGCCGATGTTAGAGGAATCAGTACAGGAGACAGTAATACTTGTATTGGAGAATAAGCAGCCGGTGAAGCAATGAGAAGATTTGAGATAGATTCAAAGGAGTTTTCAGAGATAAACATTACGCCTTTTACGGACGTAGTGCTTGTACTGCTGATAATATTTATGATAGCGAGCCCCATACTTGTAACGGGGGCATTAAAGATAAAGCTGCCGGTAGCGGAATCGTCGGAGACAGTAGTAAAGAAGAACATAGAGGTATTTATTAATGATAAGAATGAGATATATGTAAATAACAAGGTTGTTCCTGAAAACCAGTTAGAGACGATATTAAAGACAGAGTACAGCATAAAGAGCAATTCGGAAGTGATAATTAATGGGGACAACAATATTACGCACGGAAGTTTTATACATATACTTGATATTGTAAAGAGGTCGGGGGCGACGAAGCTTTTGATAGGCACAATCAAAAAATAATGCTCAGCAATTATAAATATTTCTCTTCAGCAGTTTCGATAATAGCCCATATAGTTCTTTTTGCATTCCTGCTGGCAGCGTACAAGGGAACGAACAATCCGAATTCATCACTTATAGAGGTAGGGTTGGGAGGAGAGCCGGGGGGCGGGAGCGGAGGGGCGCCAGACGTGGTAGCGGCGAATCCCGAGGTGAAGATACCGACAAAGGAGCCAACCGAAAAAAAGACAAAGGAAGCAGAGAAGCCAAAACGGAAAGAGGTTGAGGGGACAGGGACATCAACTGTTAAGGGGACGGGCACGGGGACAGGAACCGGAACGGGGATAGGGAACGGAACGGGAAGCGGGACAGGCGGAAACATTGGACTCCCCCCTATTCCGAAGGTCGATCCGCCAAAACCGGTAAGTGAAGTTTATTTAGTAGCAGTTGAGCAGATGCCGGAGCCGATAGGGGGAGGCGAGAGCATAAGGGATAAGATTCCGCCGTCGGTAATGAATTCCGGAGTAAAGGGGACGGTTTACGTGCTGACGTACATTGACGAGAACGGGACAGTAAGGAAGGTGCTGTTATCAAAGGGGCTGGGGGGAGAGGCAGACCAGGCGGCCCTGAATGCAGTAAGAAGGACACACTTCAGGGCAGGTCGGAAAGCCGGGGTGCCGGTAAAGGTTCAGATGCTTGTGGGAGTTTTGTTTAAATGAAGCATATATTTGCTGAGTGAAATAAAAATATCAGAGGATAAATGAGAAACATATTTATTTATATCTTAGTTATTTTCTGCTTTGCAGAGATACAGCCGCAGACAATTAATATATATGTTAAGAACCTTAACCAGAAGAATGCGCAGTTATCCTATCTGAAGGGGGAGAATTTTGTTAAGACGGATTCGATATTTACGCCGGTGATGGGGGAATTCCATTATAAATTTGCACAGGGGGGGGCGCATGCGGGGTTTTACAGACTGATCTTTACGAACAGCAAGTGGATAGATTTTATTTATGATTATGAGGATGTAAATTTATACACGGATGCGAATAACATGCAGGACAGCATTACATCGAGCGGTCCGGAGACGAACCAGATCTATTATGCATTCCTGAAGCTGAACAAGCAATACAAGGTAAAGACCGATCTGCTTCAGTTTATGCTGGCGAAATATCCGGCGGATGATGAGTTTTACAATACTGCCAAGGGGAAGCTGGTTCAACTGCAGAGGGATTATCTGAATTTTGTGAATGTAACATCGCAGAAGAATCCCAAATCGTTTATTGCGAGATACATAAAATCAGTTCAACTGCCGGCGACGGATACAGGGATGCCGGTTGAGAAGCAGTTATCATATCTGAAGGCGCACTGTTTAGATAAAATAAATTTTAATGACGATGACCTGATATATTCCGATGCGTTTACGAATAAATCGATAGAGTACCTGACGCTGTTCAGGAATCCGCAGCTGCCGAAGGATCTGCTTGAGAAGGAATTTATGGGTGCAGTGGATACGATACTGAATAAGGCGAAGGTGAACGCGTTAGTTTATCAGCATATAACGGAGTATCTGATTGACGGGTTCAAGAAGTTCGGGTTTGACCAGATAATAGATTACATAGTGGATAATTATGTAATAAAGGATGACATCTGCCTGGACGAGAAGCTGCAGAATTCGATACAGAGGAGGATGGACCAGGCGAAGCATCTGAAGATCGGGTCGGTTGTGCCGCGAATAGTAATACCGGACGCTACGGGGAAGAAGGTAGATTTAGCGGAGATTAAGGGGGAAAATACGCTGTTAATTTTTTATGCAAGCTGGTGCCAGCACTGCCAGGAGCTGCTACCGAAGCTGAATGATTTGTACGAGAAGAATAAGGGGATGAAGATGAAGATACTGGCGATATCGATAGACACGAGCAAGAGTGACTGGTTAAATTTTGTGAAGAAGAATAATTTAGGGTGGATAAATGTTTCCGACATGCAGGGGTGGAACGGGAAGGCGGCAACGGATTATTATTTATATGCGACTCCTACTATGTTTTTGGTGAACAGCAGAAAGGAGATAGTGGCCAAGCCGATAAATATTGAGGAGATAAGGAAGTATATGGAGTGAGGGGGGAATTGAGAGAACTGTGCTGGATTATTAATAAGCATTCATAGATTGCCATTTTTACTAAATTATACTACTACTTAATTTTTTGAAATGATAAGCTTCATTTTTTTTAATTCATCTATGCTGATTTTCTTTTTAAAAGTCCAGCATACATTTTGAGCAATCGAATCTTTAGGAGACATTATTTTATCCAGAATAATAATATCTGCGAAACTATTTATAGCGATATCACCTTCTTCTTCATTATTTATTGATAGTTTAACTTTTTTTAAGTTGGACAAAATTGAGTCATTAGAATAATTGACTACAGTAATGTGGCCTATGATTGAGGTAAAAGTATTTCCGAGATATGTATTATAATCCATATTAGTAATGATTGCACGGATGGACAAATTATTCGTATCTAAGAATTTCATTTCGTAATATTCTTTCTTATGAGAACAACTCATCAATAATAAGAAAACAATTATTAATATTTTATTTAACTTCTTCATATTTCGGTGTCCATAATCAAAAACGAATCTGTCTTATTAGTTAGGTTATCTTGTTAATAACTTAACTTGTTAACTTTTAACCATGCTACTTAATTATCTACGGCAATTTATTTTTCATTGGGATTTTCAGATACCTTATAGAATTTCTGGTCATTAATCATAATTATTTATTTTAAAGATTTTTCTGAATGGACATATTTCATTTTTAGGTTTTTCTATAAGTATTTTTTTTTCTTCGCAATTTTCAATTGACCAAGTATTATTCCTCGCATAAATTTCACTCATTTCTACATGTCCTCCCATTTCTTCTACGGTATAATAGGCAATAAAAATAATTGAGTCTTTCTTTATACTATAATTTCCACCTATAATTCGAATTCTACTGAGACCATCTTCTTCATTAACATGATATTCAAAGGACCCATTTTTATAAAAACGATAGCTTTCAGGATAACCACTTGACTGTTCAGGAGTATCCATTTGCAAAATACCGATTATACTTTGGGGAATAATTGTTTGAGAAAATATAAACAATCCGATAAATACTATTATTTTTTTCATATAATTGTCATAAACCCTTTCAATGTTTCAATATATTCAAATCTAAGAAGTAATAATTCAGTTTCGTGATTATAGTTTATTGAATAGTTTAGAATGTCTTGTTTATTAAAGGCTTTAGTAAAATAGTCAGATAATAATATCATAATCGCATTCTTATCAGACCCTATTTTATATCGAACAAAGTTCTTTAAATTTAGTCTACAAGTTGGAATTTCAGTTTCGTGAAAATCATTTTCAGTTTTATTTTCACCAAACATTAAATTTAAGATTTCAGAATATTTCTTGATTATGGCTATCTCGAACCACCACTCTTTATCATCTTGATTTTTTATGATGTAAATCCAATAAAAACTACCTTTTAAGGGTTTTACGCCAAAATACCCTCCCACATTACCTTCTTCAAGAACTTCTAATGCATTTAATAATTTTTGAAATTCAATATTATAAAAATGTTTATATTGATTTTTATGAGTTAGTGAAGTTCTAATAAAGGCTAAGAAAAAAACAATTAATGCAAATAATAAAAAGGTAATAATTAACATGATTATGAACTATAATAAACTTTTTTGTAAAAACAACACTTTATATTTTTTACGATTGGACAGATTGAATGTTTTTTGTAATAATTGCTCTATTGCAGAATTGAGTTTATCCAGATCACTCTTTGCATCGATGATAAGCTGCGAAAAACTATTGCTATCATTCTTATTTTCTTTTTCTATTCTAAAACCATTCATCAAATCTGCTATAATTTTATAATACTCTACATTGTTATCATATAATAAATATAATTTAATACCCCACTTATTACCGTCCTGGTATTTTCTCAATTTAAAAATACTTTCATTGTTATAATATATTTCCGCAACTTGGTCGTTCATCTCTAAAGATAATAATTTTAGTATTTTCAATAACTGACTCGTGTTTATATCAAATGTTTTGAGTTTATATTTTATTGATCTTCTTATAGAGTTCTGCACATAAATTAGCAGAATTAATATTACAAATAATATAAGGTTCAGATTTGACATAATTATTCAAATGCTATTAATAACGAAACATTGATATAGTATCATTTAAACTTATAGGATATTCTATCTAATTACAATTTAATTTTGTTTGTTGTTTCTTTTGGGCAAACATATTAAAGGCAGGAGCCGACAAATTGGGACTGTTATTATCATTTTATTTTTTAAAAAAATGGGGTACATTACAGTATGAAGATTCCTACAAACATTCTTATTATTGAAGATGACCGGATTACCAGGGAAATTCTATCCGCATATTTATCCGGATATGAACATGTGGTTAGTGTTAAGGGTGGAAAAGATGGAATAAAAGAATGTAAATCTGATTCTTATGATTTAATTCTAATGGATATCAAATCAAAAAATGGGATTGATGGGGTTCAAACATTGAAAGAAATAAGAAAGATAGATAAATACAGGCATATACCTATTTTAGCTGTAACGGGCTGTGCTATGCCAGGGGATAAGGAGCATATTCTACAAGAGGGTTTTAACGGTTATCTTGCAAAACCATTTATTAAAAAAACCTTTATGGATTTTGTAAAAAAGTATCTGCCGAAAAGTTAGAGCCAAGTTCATATTTAATCTTTCCATTAGACAAATTAATTCTGTTGATGCTGACAAGGGGGAAATTGACTTCTTTGATATACAAAGTATCATGCCCTCTTTCGTAAATATAAGGCCGGGCACTTATAACTGCTGCATAAAATAATAAGAGTAAAAGGAATTTTTTCATTTGGTTACCATGTCAAATAATTTTTTAAGAATAATCTTATCATTATCGTAATAGTAATATCCTTTTTCTTCCAGGATTTTAATACCATCCATCCCTTTTTTAAGTTCAGGTTCTGTTAAAATTGCCTGATTTAATGACTGCAAGGCCTTAACGGTATCATTTTTCAAATAATATGTAATTGCAAGTCCAAGCATTGCATCAAAATTTGATTTATCTAATTCGATACACTTATTGAAACTTGAAATTGCCTTATCATAATATTGTGTTTTTATACAAGCATATCCGACATTATCATAACCAACAGCATTTGCCGGGGCTAACTCTATAAATTTATTGTAATCTGATATTGCTTTATCATAATTGTTCAGGCGATCATAGACGGCAGCCCTGTTAAAATAAGCCTGCGAATTCTTATTATCAATTTTGATGGCATGATTATAATCAGAGATTGCATCATCAAATTTTTCCTGACCGAAATAAGCTAGTCCCCTACCGTTGTAATAATAAGTCGACTCTTTTGATGAATCCATTTCTATAGCTTTGTTGTAATCCATGACTGCCTTGTCATATTCTTTTTTAATAAGATAAACTCCTCCCCGGCAAGAATAAGCCATGGTATTGTAGGAATAATCCTCAATCGCTTTATTAAAATCTGACAAAGCCAGATCATAATTTTCTTTTTTAAAATACGAAATTCCTCTTCTACAATAATTATCAGTTTTTATATAATTAGAATCCAGTGCTATTGATTTATTGTAATCTGATATTGCCTTATCATGTTCCTGATTAAAAGAATATAATATTCCCCTATGCAAATAAGCTTCTGCATAATTGGGGTTTAATTTTAATATTCTGCTGCAATCTGCCATAGATTTATCATAATCCTGTGAATTCATATAAGCGATCGTCCGCCAATTAAGAGTTTCTATATTATCCGGAAGGATCTCTAATGCTTTAGTTAAATCTATTATTGCTTTTTCATAATTCCCATCGCTGCAATAATCCCTACCCTGATCAAAGTAAGTTCTAAAATCATTTTCTCTTTTTTCTACGACTTTAATTGAATCTTCCCTATGCTGTTCAGCAATAATTTCAAGGGCTTCATCAATTTTCTCCTGTTTTGTTTCCTGAATAAAACCCGGGTTTATTCCTTCCATAGTTGATTTATTTTTAGCAGCTTCAATAAACATCTGCTTATTATACTCCGGAACAGGGAGTTCAATATCGATAACTGTGAATGTTCCTTTTTCAACTTCACATCCATGAGTAAGTCCGAACTCAACCACGACATTGTTATTGTGTATACTTTTGAAGGCAAAACTTTCGAGCAGATAAGTAAAATCTATTGCGCAACCGCCATCAAGATCAGGGATTAATTGTTTAAGGTTAGCCGGATTTTTACCGTTAAGCGAAGCCAGAATAATTGAGTCTTTCATCAAAGCATTAAAGACTTCCTGTTCGGGGAATATATCAGTGATCAGGGGACTTTTTACATCAGAATCCTTATGATTTTTAACCTCTTCCATTATTTTCATAGGATCAACTGCAGTATCCTTAGCAGGAGGATTAGATTTATCATGTGTGTTTATTTCAAACACACCCAAAGTAGTGCCGACGATAGGATGCATTCCTCCTGATCCATCATAACTTGCCAAAAAAGAGACATAGGGACCGACAACGGACAACATATCATAACTTGTGTTATAATACCATCCGGGGTTAAAATAAGTTTCAATTGAATCGCCAGCATAAAAATCATTATCATCAATATCCTGATTAGTTTCTTCATAAATATCCTCACCCTCACCTGTTAAGTTAAAGAAAACAGCGGCATGAGTTTTATTCCATTTAACGGTCCAAAAACCAGTTGTAACAGAATTAGTAAATACAGTATCATTTTCCAGTGCTCTTTTTTGTTCAGCCCGTGCTTCATAATCATCGTCGATGAGGGAGTCATTGCGGAGAGTATAATTTCTGCAGACAATATGTGAAGGCTCGTCCCGTTTGTCCCCTTCAAGATATCTCAGCCACCAGATATCAATGTTATTATCCTCAACAATCAAATGATCGATTGTAACTTCCGGCCCCAGCAGAATAGAGGCCGCCAGATAGGGAGTGCCATTATCTTTAAGAAAGGCAGTAAGGTAAGTGTACTTTGTTCCATTGCCGGAATCGGCTGTAATAAATGCGGCCAGGCCGGGAAGTTTTTTTCCGGTAAGAAGTCCGAATTTATTTTTTTCTTCGATTTGGATTTTTAATGTTTTATCACTGCCAGGAAGATGTTTAACATACAATCCGTTAACAAATTTAATTGTTTCGTGAGTTATTGGATTGGATGGATACCCGATATTTAAGATTTCTGCGCGGGTTAACGTATCATTGGAGTCAGTTACTTTATTCTCCCTGGCAAATGTATTATAGTAACATGGGGATAAAATAGTTAAACATATAAGAGTTGTAATATATTGAAGCGGGAGGAAATGTTTGCAGGAATTTTTCATAGAACTCCGAGATTTTATAAAGTTTAATGAATATAACATTGGAATCTTAACAGGCCTGCCTTTTAGCCAAACATTGACATAATATCATTTAAACTTATTGGATATTTTGTATAATTACAATTATATACTATTAAATCATTTTTTAGGCAATAAAAAATAATATGCCAAAGATCCGATTCATTTTTTGTATTTATACGTTAAATAATCTTTTAAATTCATCGTTATCCAGTCCATCAATCTTTTTTTTCTCTTCATCGTCCGGGGAGGCGGTTAGAATTTCCCCGGAGAATTCTTCACAAGATTTCCATTCGCAGCCACATTTACGGGCAAATTCTTTCAGGTTCAGGTCGGATGATACTATGATCAAATTACGCCTGTTCTTTTCCTGTTCAATCTGATATTTTATTTCATCATCGGCTGTTTTTTTGCCTGAATAGATTAATCTCAGACTCTGAACCTTTATGGGCTGCCCGGGAAAGCCATCCAAATGAAGCGTGACTTTAATATTCTGCTTACCGATGAAATGACTTTCAAGAATGAATGCAAGTTTTTCGCGGGAGGACTGTTTGTTTTTTTTCTGAAGTTTCTGAAGGGAGCTGATCTTACCTATTAAATTATTACCATCGATAATAAAGTGTCTCATATTATTTACCGCTGTAAAAGTCGGAGCGTTTGGTAAGCTTAAGATCTTCAAGCTGGGGAGCTTTAACTTTAATTTCGAGGTTATAGCCCCTGTAAGTGCCAATAGGGTTCCAGGTAAAATTCATAACCCAGCAATGCAGATCGCGAGTTATCCTGACCTGGGGAGCGGCAAACTGTTTGGTCTGGAAATCATAACTGCCGGCTACCGAAAATTTCCAATTGGGAGTTAAATTAAAATCGATTGAACCGTTAAGGTTAGAATATTTAAAAGACTGGAGAGGAGTAGGGCGCGACAGGTTATAATTATAACTAAGAGATAAATTCCAGGGGATAGAAAAATCGGCTTCCTTCTGATTATAAATTCCCTGATAAATCTGCCGGTCTATATTTTCCAATTCATTTGCGGGACGGTCTTCGGGTTTTTTTGCTTCGGACTCTTTAGACTTTAGTTTTTCGCCAGAGATTGCAGTTGAGATTGAGAAACTGAGATTAGTCATCCTGAGTAGACCTTTGCCTTCGTTGACAAGGAATGTATTAATTTTTGAGATAGTCCCGCTATAGTCATAAGGAGTAAAACTAGTGGAGCCCGACAAATTAAGCAACTCGCCAACCTGAGTTCTATAACTAAGAGTAAGATCAGAGAACCTAAGACTATCGGCGGCAAAGTTATAATTAATATTTGCAGAGAGATTAAGCAGCTGAATCTTTTTTTCTTTTGATGTAGTATCGGTGGGATCAACTTTGGTTTTCATTTCAAAAATATTAGTTAATG
>JARLHC010000010.1 GCA_031292455.1 Ignavibacteriaceae bacterium | reverse complement strand
TACAGCCAGGTTAGTGATGTTGAGATATCAACTCCTAAGGATTTTGAACTTAGCCAGAATTATCCGAACCCGTTTAATCCATCTACTAAGATTAGCTACACTCTTCCGTTTGATTCAAAAGTAACATTGGAAGTGTTTAGCATAACAGGATCTTTAATAGGACAGCTTGTCAATAATGAACAACCTGCAGGATATTACTCAGTTGATTTTAATTCTTCTTCTAAAAATCTTTCTTCAGGTATATATTTCTACCGCATATCTGCAGTAGATAATACAACAGGAAAAGAATTCTCTTCGATTAAGAAGATGCTTTTGTTAAAATAATTCCAATGTGATCTGATCGTAAGACGATTTCCATTTAGAAGCTGCCTCTGGCAGCTTTTATTTTTATAAAGTTGATGAATAAATGTTTAATCTGCTTTATCCGGATTCTAATGACATATTCCCTCATTTTAATTAACTTTACACCTTAATTTTTTTACGTACAGTATCACTCCGCTCCAGATTGAGAAATAAAATCTATGAAATAGCTCTTATAATTATTACAATCGGGATAGCTGCATCTACTTCAATTATTGCCTCTTATGCTCTTGTCGGCCGGCAAATTGAAATAATTCTTTCCGGCAACCAGATATTTGGACAAATACCCCTCCGCATTGATTCGCTTAGCGCCTGGATGATTCTTATTATAAATTTTACTTTCATCACAGGTGTCCTTTATGGTACCGGATATCTTAAACATTATAATGATAAAATAAAAGAATTAAGATTACATCAGTTCATGTTTGTAATCCTCCACTTCTCTATGATTCTTGTTTGCACTGTCCAGAATTTTATAGCTTTCCTGATAGTCTGGGAGATAATGACCGGCTCCGCTTTTCTTTTAATAATCTTTGAATATTGGAATAAAGCAACAGTTAAAGCAGGATTGAATTATTTCATACAATCTCATGTAGGAGTTGTCTTTATTCTTGTATCTTTTATCTGGATTATTGCTCAGACGGGTTCTACTGATTTTAATGCAGTTACAGCTTTTTCTCAGCATCTGCCTGTTGCTGTCAGTATTACTCTGTTTGTTTTACTGTTTATTGGCTTTGGATTCAAAGCAGGATTTGTTCCCCTTCATACATGGCTTCCTTATGCCCATCCGTCTGCTCCTTCCCATATATCAGGAATGATGTCGGGCGTTATAATTAAACTTGGCATCTATGGAATCCTGCGCATGCTGCTATTAATCAAAACTGGTTACCTCGTTATCGGAGAGATTATTTTATTCGTTTCAATTGTTTCAGGCCTGTACGGTGTAATTCTTGCAATTGTTCAGCATAATCTTAAGAAACTCCTTGCCTATCATAGTATAGAAAATATCGGCATTATTGGGATTGGTATCGGAATCGGAACTATTGGACTTGGATTGAATAATGATTTCCTTGCCATCGCTGGTTTTTGCGGCGGCTTGCTTCATATATTAAATCACTCTCTGTTCAAATCATTGTTGTTCTATGGTGCGGGAAGTGTTTATCAGCAGACAGGTACTCTGGATATTGAAAAACTTGGCGGATTGATTAAACGTATGCCCCAAACTGCCGGTCTATTTTTAATAGCGGCTCTCGCTATTTGTGGCCTTCCTCCTCTGAACGGCTTTATATCAGAGTTCCTTATTTTCTCGGGCTTGTTCTCCAGCTTAAAATCCGGAAGCTTATCTTTTTCTCTTTATATGTTAACTGCAGTTGCTGCACTGGTTACTATAGGGGGGCTTGCAATTCTCTGTTTTACAAAAGCTTTTGGTATTGTCTTTCTGGGAAATGAACGTTCACATTATAATAAAATACCGGAAGAAGTTAACTTTATAATGCTCCTTCCAAAATATATGGCCGCCGCTATGATATTTGCAATCGGCCTCTTTCCCCGGCTCTTTCTTGAGCTTCTTAAAAATCCGGTTTCTTTGTTTGTACCAAATATATTGAATGGTTCTTATGGCTATTATTCTAACCAGGCTGCTATCCTTACAAAAATAGGATTGATAGGAATGCTTCTGATTTCTGTGATTTTCATTCTCTTCGGAATTAAAAAATACTTTGAAAGATATAAAGTTGTTGCCGCTGAACCTACCTGGGGCTGTGGGTATGTTGCCCCTGATTCTAAAATGCAGTATACAGCAAGCTCATTTGTTAAGACTTATTCAAATCTAATCGAACCTGCTTTAAGCATTCACAAAAGTGATGTCGAGATGGATAATGTCTTTCCGGGTAAAAAAGAATATAGCACTCATAACTATGATAAACTTGAATTTTATGTTATTGACAAAAACCTTAAGTGGCTTAGAAAAATATTATTAAAACTGAATTTCCTCCAGAACGGCCGTATACAGTTTTATATCCTATATGGAGTGCTTTTCGTTTTAATGATTATTCTGATTTCTTATGGCGAATACCTGTGGCAGGTATTTACCGGTTTTTACAAGTTGTTCTCAATAAATTGATCTAAATGAACATTGTCTTAATCTTAATCGTTAGTTTATTTTTTACCGGACTGGTAAACAGAACAAAAAGTATCTTTTCAGGTAGGAAAGGCCCCGGTATTTTTCAGCCGTTAAAAGATATATTCAGACTTCTAAAGAAAGGATCGGTCTATAGCACTACAAGCAGTTTCATTTTTCGGATTGTACCATCGGTTTACTTTAGTACTGTGCTTATTGCTGCTTTATTTATTCCCTTCGGGGGAGACCGTGGTTTGATTTCCTTTCAATTCGATTTTGTACTGTTTGCATATATATTAGCATTGGGTAAATTCTTTAATATTATCTCCGCTCTCGATACCGGAAGCAGCTTCGAAGGCATGGGCGCCAGTCGCGAGGCCTTGTATTCAATGCTTGCTGAACCCGCTTTCTTTATAACTATTGGTTCACTCGGACTGCTGACAGGATATTCTTCTTTTTATCAGATATTTAACTCTATTCATTATTCTGCTTCAGCTTCGCCGGTTATTTCTTATTCACTGGGAATGCTTGCTTCTGTTGTCTTTATGTTCCTTGGATTAGTTGAAAACTCCCGTATTCCAATTGATGATCCTAAAACCCATCTTGAGTTAACTATGATCCACGAGGTGATGATCCTTGATAACAGCGGTTTTGACCTCGGCTTGATTCTTTATACAGGCATTCTGAAATTTGCTCTTTATGGTTCTCTTATTGCCAATATGTTCTTCCTTAATTCAACCCATATTTTAATTAATATATTTATCTTTTTCTCACTTCAGGCTTTATTTGCATTGACTGTCGGTACCTTGGAATCATTTATGGCAAGGTTCAGAATGAATCAGAACCCTCAGTTTATACTTATGCTCTCTTCTGTTTCGCTTCTGATATTTCTTGGTGTTATGATAATTACAGGAAAAATATAACATGAGCTGTAATTAATAATGATAAATCTTTTATTAATAATATTTATTGTAACCCTATTTGTCTGCGCAACTGCAATCAGGTTGAAAACATTTATCAAAGCTATCGCCTTTCAGGGCTTGTTATTATTCGGAATCTTCCTTCTCCGGCTTAACGAATTAAATACTATAAATCTTATTCTGCTTCTCCTCGAAACTCTTATATTTAAGGCCTTCCTGATTCCCTGGTTCTTGCATTTCCTTATCAAGAGAAATAAAATAACACGTGAGACTGACCCTTTCGTCTCTAATTTTGCCTCCCTGTTCATTATTACATTTGTAGTAATGACTACATTTTTTCTTGCTAATACATTAAAAGGAGGCGTCTTTGAAAACATTTATTTCGTTATTGCCAGCATAACTATTTTTACAGGACTGTTCCTTATCATCTCACGGAGAAAAATTATTACCCATGTGATGGGTTTTATTATTCTTGAAAATGGAGTGGTTATTCTCTCACTTGCAGTTGGCGTTGAAATGCCTATGCTGGTTAACCTGGGTATTCTGCTTGATATATTTGTTACTGTCTTAGTCCTTGGAATATTTGCAATTAAATTGGGCGATATATTCAAAGAAGCTGAAGTGGATCATTTAAAAGGATTGAAAGATTAATAACTATATGATAGCATTATATATCGCCATATCTCTTTTAATAACTTTATCTGTTTTTCTCATTAGGAACAGGAAACTAATTATATCCCTGGTTGTCATCTTTGTTTTGCTTCAATGGATATTAACTTGCTATGAGTACCTTACCCTTAATTCTGTTCAGCTTTATTATTTTACTCCGGATGCCATAGGGATTATTCTTCTTGCTGTGCTAAGTGTAATTGCATCAATGTCTTTTCTTTATAGCTTTATTTATCTTGATAGCAGAAACGATAGCCCGAGAATTATTTCTATCTATTTGTCAGCCCTTATTCTTTTAATTATGGCAATAAGTTGTGCTTATCTTGCCAACCATGTGGCAATAGCTTGGATATTCGTTGAAATAACAACCCTGAGCTCATCTGTATTAATTTATCACCGCAGAACTGAACGAAGCTTGGAAGGAAGCTGGAAGTATATATTCATCTGCTCTGTAAGTGTTGCCCTTATTTTTATGGGGATCCTATTTCTGGGAATGGCATCCCAGCAGGCTAAAGCGGGTGACCTGTTTTATTCTAACTTGGTTCTGCATGCTAAAAGTTTGGATGAGCTCTGGCTTAAAGCGGCATTTCTGTTCATCTTTACCGGCTATACTGCAAAGTTAGGTTTATTCCCAATGTATACGGCTGGAATTGATGCTAAGGATAAAGCTCCTTCTCCGGCATCAGCTGTATTTTCTAGTGCTCTTATGAATGTTGGCTTTATAGGTGTTTTCCGCATGTATGGAATAATTTCAAAGACAAATATTCATCCCTGGGTTAATTTAGTTTTAATAATCAGCGCTCTCATTTCACTGATTATCGCTGCAGCATATATGCTTCGCGTTAAAAGTTTTAAGAGGATGTTTGCCTATTCCAGTGTTGAACATATGGGTATTGCTGTAGTAGGATTAACAATGGGATCGATGGGAATATTCGGCTCAGTATTACATGTAATCTTTCATTCATTTACTAAAGCAGGATTGTTTTATCAGTATGGTTCTGTAAACCGCGTAATTAAAAGTAAATTTATAAATGATGCAGGTGAGTATTTTGAAAAGAATACTTCAGGAGCCCTCGTCCTTTTACTCGGATTCTTTATGGTTACAGCAATTCCTCCTTCCGGCATGTTTATAAGTGAATATTATATTTTCAGGTCTCTATTCGAAAAAGGATATCTCTGGCTTTTGATCGTCTTTGCAGTATTAATAACTGTAATAATCTGGGCTTTGGGTGAAAATATTTTCAGGTTGCTTTTTTATAAACCTCCTTTTGTCCGTGATAATGGAGAAATAACTAAGAAGGTTAGTGTCTGGGAATCTGTCCCTCAGTTTGCTCTGATGGCTGGAGTAATGTATCTCGGTGTAAATCCTCCTGGTTTCCTGATAGAACTGATCAATCAGGCAGTTAAAGGTTTTAGCTAGCAATGGAATGCTCTAATAATATGACTATACGAAAATATATAACAGTCCTTAATAATGAAACTATTGATTTCCGTTCTATTCCCGTTCTGGAATATGATGAATTCATGGAAATAAATCTTTTGTTTTTAAAGAATGCAAATAATCACTGTGTGAATTATTTCGGAATTCAATCTGACGATAAACTGATTTTAATTTGCTGCATTGCCAATGACAGCAGAGCACGAATTAAACTAACTCGAACAGAAGTGGAATTTGGTCAGGATAAAATCTATCCGTCAATGACTGCCAAGAACCTTGCCTTTAATATGTTCGAGCGGGAAATATGTGAGAATTTCGGAGTGAAATATTTAGATCACCCTTGGCTTAAACCTGTCCGCTATCCATTCGATCGTTTTACTAAAACTTCCCTGATATCTGACTATCCATTCTACCATGTTGATAGCGAAGAACTTCATGAAGTCGGCGTGGGTCCTATTCATGCCGGTATAATTGAACCGGGACATTTTAGATTTATCTGTAAGGGTGAACAGATCATTCATCTTGAAATTCAACTCGGTTATCAGCACCGGGGTATAGAAAGTTTATTTCTTCAGAAAAATAAACTGCTTCAGAAAGTTACTTTGGCTGAATCAATAGCAGGGGATACTACAGTCGGTCATGCGTCCGCTTTCGCTAATATCTGGGAGTCGCTTTGTGGATATGAACCGGATGAAGAATTGCAGTTTGTCAGAACTATTGCATTGGAATTGGAAAGAATTGCAATTCACACAGGCGACCTTAGTGCCATATGCGGTGATATTGCCTATCAGCTCGGTAACTCTGTGTTTGGCCGACTGCGTACTCCAATTATAAATTTCATGCAAAGCTGGTGCGGTAACAGGTTGGCAAAAGGATTAATCCGTCCGGCTGTTAATAATTATCCCTTTACTTCAGAGCTAAAAGCATCACTACTTAAAATACTCGACGATTTCGAACCTGATTTTAATGAAATGATCAAAAAGCTATTTCATAATCCCGGATGCTTATTACGTTTGGAAAAAACAGGTGTTGTAACTTATGATCAGGCATTGGAAATTGGCGCTGTTGGTATGGCTGCTAAAGCTTCCGGGTTAAATAGGGATATAAGAACCTCCCATCCTTTCTATCAATATAAAAATATTGATCATCAGCCGGTTATCAAGCATCATGGTGACGTATTTTCAAGAACTCAGATAAGAAGGGAAGAGATCCTTCAGTCAATCAAATATATAAGATCAATGCTTGATAATATTCCGGCTCATAATCAAAGGAATGATATTCTGCCTCAGCCCCAGAGAAATTCATTTACTATTTCATTGGTGGAGGGCTGGAGAGGAGAAATTTGCCACTGCGCAATAACTAATGAAAATGGTGAACTGATTAAATATAAAATAAAAGATCCATCCTTTCATAATTGGCTGGCCCTTGCTCTCTCTGTGCGTAAGAATGAAATATCCGATTTCCCTATCTGTAATAAAAGTTTTAATCTTTCTTATTGCGGATTTGATTTGTAAGGCATTTAATGATAAACACTTTAAAAATATTAAAACACCAGGGTAACCAGTTTATTAAAGATGTTACTAAGGTTATTCTTAAAGAACCTTTTCGGGGACGCCCATTAATTTCAAATGAAAAGGTTGATGTAACTGAACTGGTAAATCTATGCCCGACTGGAGCTATTTCATCCAATCCCGTTAAGCTTGATTTAGGAAAATGTACATTTTGCGCTGAGTGTGCATTGAAGTTCCCGGAGAAAATTAAGTTTACTTCAGATTATAAAATCTCTGCCAATGAACTTTCTTCCCTGATTATTAAGGAAGGCGACGATAAACCAATTGAACTGAATCCTGTTCTTATTAGAAAAGCAATATCCTCTTACTTTCATAGTTCATTAAAACTCAGACAGGTTTCCGCTGCTGGTGATAACAGCGCAGAACTGGAATTAAATGCCTCCGGGAATGTAAACTTTGATATCAGCAGGTTTGGAATTGAATTTGTCGCTTCTCCCCGGCACGCCGATGGAATTGTAATTACTGGACCAATATCAGAAAATATGGTCATCCCTCTCCAAATCTGCCTCGACGCAGTACCCGATCCTAAGATAATTATCCTTTGCGGAGTTGATTCTATTAGCGGAGGTATATTTTCCGGAAGCCCTGCAATCAACAGAAACTTCCTCGATAAATATCAGGTTGATCTTTTCATACCTGGCAATCCACCACATCCCCTGACTTTTATTAATGGTGTTCTTGATCTTATCAGAAGATAAATAAAAAGCCTTCGATTTCTCGAAGGCCTTATTAAGAATATTAATTCATCTTTAATGTGAGCGTACTTCCGTTGGTATTTCAACTCCAAGTTGTTTCAATATGCCGGGCACACCTCCGCCGGGTACATTTTCAACATATAGATTAACTATTTTACCATCCTTTAAGGTTACCTTAACTTTCTCTTCGGGCATCCTTAATGATTTATTAGTGGCAGGTATTGTATGAATCCCCGGAATAGGGCCGGGCATTTCCTTAGTGTGGGTTCCGGTTAGCTTTACTTTAGCTTCAACAATATTCTGACTTTCACTTCCGATCTTATAATTAAATTTAAAATCAGGCATCCCTTTATTAAAGGCCTTGTGAACACCTAAAAACTCTTTTGCTCCAAGCCCTTCAGGTCCTATCCCGGTTATCTTAAAATCTTTCGACAATAATGATTCAGCTCTGGTAAAATCGTTTTTCTCAATAGATTGAAATAACTCCTCAACAATCTTTGTGTTTTCCATAAATGCGTCTCCTTATATTATAATAGGTTAATTAATGTTGTACTCACATCTAATCTAATATTTGAAATTCGTTCCCCCTATACATTTAATCACAGGCCATATCACTTTAAACCTCCTATTCGAAGAAATTTAATCAAATTATATCATTATATGTTTTCCCACAACTCAATTTTATTATCACCTTAGGATTCAATTGATTGCCAGGTCTCTTCTTTTGTCTGCAAAACTTATATTTGTTAAATTTTAACTGAATAAACGTAAGCTTTATATTGAAGAATATTATCTTTCATATTTAGTTACTTTATACAAATAAATTTAATTGAGTGATAAGGAGAATATTGTGAATACTGATCATCAATGGGAAAGATTCGGAAAGATTGATCCTTATTACGGAGTTTTAACGCAGGATGAGTATCATAAAGACAAATTGAATAAGGAATCAAAAGAGAAGTTTTTTAACACTGGTGATAATTATGTTAAATATATTTTCAATAATATCTATAAACAATTTATTCCTGATTTTAAACCTAAATGTTCGTTGGATTATGGGTGCGGCGTTGGTAGAGTTGTTATCCCTCTTTCAAAATACTCAAAGTTAGTAAACGGGGTTGATATTTCAAGGTCAATGTTAAATTTATGCGAAGCGAATTGTAAAGAATATAATATCAATAATTTTCAGTTGAGTAAGGCTGATGGAGAATTGATTACTCAGAAATATGACTTTATTCATTCGATTGATGTTTTTCAGCATATTCCTGTGAAAAAAGGAGAAAAGATTTTTAGAAATTTGGTTAAGCATCTGGAACCTGATGGCATTGGGCTTATTCATTTTACTTACGCAAAAAAGAATACAATGCGTACATTTATTGAATTTATTCGGGATAAAATCCCATTTATGTCAAATCTGTTTAATCTCATAAAAGGAAGGAATTTCTTTTATCCGGTAATGCAAATGAATTCTTATAGCCTGAACAATCTTTTTTTAATATTACAAAACTCAGGTATTAAAAAAACATATTGTGAATTTTCAGAACATAGAAATGATTTAGGTATAGCAATTTATTTTCAAAAAAGTTCTTAGCAAACATATACTCTAAAACCCTTCTGCCTTCAATATTCATAAAAGCATTAAGTACGGTCTTTCGCAGGACTAGTTTTTTAATTTGATATTTAGATCTAATTAATTCTTGATACAGCGTAGACTTATACCTGTATTATTATTACCGGTCGGATTCATATTAATAGCGCTGTCACCGCCCCAAAGCCACATTACTATAGCGTTCGTACTATCACTGTCCATTGATGTCCAGAAATTAGTATAAAAACCGAGATCAAAATATCCAGCTTGAGCTCCGTGGTAACCTGTCAGCAATGCTGAAAAACCACTTGAGTCTGTTCCTGCACCTGCACCGGTTCCTTGTAAAACCGCTTTTATTGCGTTTCCATTATTATTAACTGAAACTGCTAACGTGCTAAATTCAGTATTTGTCGGTATATGCCACCCGTTTGGGCAGATTCCCTGAACATTATTACCCCTTGAATTATAAGCCATTGCTTCGCCCCATTGATAGAGGCCGCCATATAAAACGCAATTTAAAGCATTATCCTGGTAACAGAATTTTTCGATTATACTATTATTAGTCTGATTATGAGTGTCGGTAATCATCGTTCCGACATTAAGATTTTCCTTCAGCCAGCATTGGCTGCCAATCTGTACTGTGTGGTATGTCTGATCTTCATAAGTTATAGTAGGAAGCCCGGGGCAAGCGGTTCCGGTATTGCTCCCTGACGCTGTTGTAAATTCAAAGTATGGAGCAGACCAGCCGGATGTTCCGAGATCATTTGTAGCACTTACTCTCCAGTAATATTGTGTTAGTCCTTTTAATCCCGTTACTTGAAAACTGGTATCCTGAATGTTACTCTGGTCAAATGCAAAAAGTGTGAATGCTGTATTGGTTGCAACTTGAAGTGTATAACTTTTTGCTCCGGGAATACTGTGCCAGTAAAATGTTGGCGGCAAAAAAACACTTGTGGAATTGTTTGAAGGGGATGACAATGCAGGAGCATCCGGTGCTGAACCTGTAGTGAATTTCCATGTTTCTGACCAACCCGATGTACCGGTATCAATTATGGCACTTACTTTCCAATAATATGAAGTCGCGTTGCCTAATCCCGAAATTTGATAACTTAAAGTTTGAATGCTGTCTTTGATAAGTGTAATTCCTGAAAATATACTATCGGTAGCTACTCGTAAATTATAACCCGCCGCGCCGGCGATGGCATTCCATGAAACTGAAAGGGAAGTAGATACATTGGTGGCATTATTTATTGGTGATACTAATATCGGAGTAGTTGAAATTTCAGGATTTACAGGATTGCTATCTTTTTTACAGGAATTAAATATGATAAGAGAAACTATAAGTAATAGTATAATTTTTTTCATATTACCTCGGATTTGGTCGTAGAATGTTATTCCCTATAATATTAGTAATTAAAAACTATATAGTCAACCTCCTTTATTCTGTCTTTGTTTTCTTTATTTCTCCAAGCATCTCCAGTTGTAATTCCTGTATCTCAACCATTCGTTCCCATTGTTGTAATAATAAATGGTCTACCTTTTGATGAAGCTGCCGAAGCTCTAACTCTGCTTTAAGATTTACCTTGTAATCCTGCTCTGCCCGGTCCCTGTCCCTTGTCTGTTTTGACTCATCATTATTACCGGCGCCTGGAGAGCTGCTAAACAGGATAATACCAGATTCAGTAAAATAAATGGATAAGGATCAAATGACTTTGTCACCAGAATATATACGTTAATCGATATCCATAGAATTATTATTAAACCAAACATTATAATAAATTTCCAGCTTCCTCCAAATGATGCTATACTATCAGAAAGTTTTTCTCCGAATGTTAATTTGGAATACAATTCCTTTTCAATATTTGCAGAAATTGACTCATAGTTTGTTAGTTTGTCAACCACATTTTTTTCAAGGTCAGTAAGTTCCCCCTTTTCATCTTTAACAATTTGAAGTAAAAATTCCTGCCGGTACCTTTGCATATCGTCTTTGCATATAAATCCCTGGCTGTTCCAACTGGGGTTTTTAGTTTTTATTAGATCAAGTAAAGGAGGACTTATAACTGCAGAAGGAAGTAATTCAGCTTGAACTTCATCCCGGCCGCATATTTGACAGGTCTTTTTCATATTTCCTCACAATAAGACTTTGGATAAAAAAAGTGATTAATTAACAGGTATGTTTTTTATATTTGAGATAAATTGTTTAAGCTTTCCTAAATCAAGACAACCATTGGTTCTTATTCCGCTGCATACGTCTATACCGAAAGGACGAACAGCTCTTATTGCCTC
>JARLHC010000009.1 GCA_031292455.1 Ignavibacteriaceae bacterium | reverse complement strand
GATTTTCCCCCAAGACTCAACTCTCTCTCAACCTGAATTAAATAACTATATCCAGTTCCTTGATAAAGAGGTAGGGAAACCTAAAAAAGAAGTTTTGAAAAGTCTCTCTTTAGATAAAATAAAGAAGATAGCTAGTCTAAGATATCAGGCGTATGATAAAGATTTTTTTAATGCGCGTAAATATTTGTTGAAATCTAGAAAAGAAAGTGGGATAATCGGAATCATTCGCGAGAAAATGGGAGACAAGGTCGCTACCTTATTGTGGGTTAATTACTTATTAAAGTATAAAATCAATTCAGTAAATCTGGTTCAACATCATAGTAGTGCTGGATTTACTTATCCGCGATATGAAATAAATGCTACAATATTAGACGTAATAAAAGGGATAAATAAATTTAAACCGGGAGATACTCTTATGTTTTTTTATATCCCCGGGGGGGATGATATTCCCTATGTTGATTTCCATGAAGGAGAAACGGTATTCTCTGGTTTTCTAACTGGGGAGGATAAAAATGGAATTAGCATTGCACTGTTTTATGAAAACGCTAAAGGAGGATCTGATGCAAGTTATGGCAGATATCCAATTGAAAATGGGATTCTTATCGACAGTAATAATGCATGGGGTTATGGTAAGTCAGTTCCCTGGGAAGAATTTAAGAAGAAATTAACACAAGATATTAACAATATCATTTCAGGGAGATAGAAAATGAAAAATAATAAACTAATTTATCTGTTTGTGATGTTTACAATATTTAATCCTTTTAAATCATTGTTTCCACATGATGAATTTTTTCATTTTTTTAATAATGGACAAAAAGTACAAATAGTCCCCTACATTACTGATACTCCTTTTGATCCACAGGTTATAAATTGGGATTATCATTTAGCGGGCAACCTCCCGCTTTATGTAGATGGTTTTGATTATGACACTCAATTTCCGACTAATGAATTGTCAGGTTTGGAAACTGTAAATGCTACTCGAGATGCAGCAGGTATTTGGCATGCACAACTATTATTAAAATTGCAATGTTTTATTTATTTAATAATCTAATATTATAAAGGAGTCCCAATGAAAACATTTTTTATATTAATAATAACTTTTATGTCATTTTCTATGATGGCAAAAATTACTGCTCAACAGAAATTATTTTCTAATCCAGAAATAAAAAATTATATTGATTATATTGAAACACTTGAAACAAATCCAGATAGTTATAATTACATAAAGAATACTTCGTCAGAAGAAATTAAAAAAGTAGCAAGCTTGATGTATAAGGCGTTTGATAAGGACTATATCGGATTGAAACAATATCGTGGTAATAAAAATAAAGAATGGGGAAAAGAAAATGGAAATAAAATTAAAAAACAAGAGAGTGTAACATCTATTAAATTTGGTGGCATTGAAGGAATCTTATGGGATAAAATAGAAAATATATTGGGGAAAGGGAAATTAATATTGATAAGAGTTCCATTTTTGTTAAAAGTAAAGATTGAAAATATACAGAGCACTAAATTTCATAATACTGTTGCACAAATTGTGGTTAATGCCAAAGTGCTTGAAATCCTAAAAGGGAATAATAATCTTTCAGTAGGCGATAACATAACTTTCTATTATATGAAGGGATGGCGCATTACAAATTATAATTTCCATTTAGGGGAAACTGTCTTTGTTGCGATTGAACCCAGAAGTGAAGGTATTGCATTGGTTACTTATAATGATAATTCGCATAGCTCGGATAACAGTTTTGGAAGATATCCAATCGAAAACGGAATCCTTATCGACAAGAATAATGCCTGGGGATATGGTAAAAATATTTCCTGGCAAGATTTTAAAGTGCTTATTAAACAAGATATTAATAATATTGTCTTAGGGAGATAAAAAATGAAGTATTTATTAATTATCATAATATTTATTTTAATATCAAGCCAATTATCTGCACATCGGGAATTTTTCCAAGTTTTAGACGAGAATGGGACTCTATCAATTGCATATTATACCACAGATAAATGGACCTCACAAATATTATCATGGAGTAAATTTGATATGGCATCAATTCAAATATATCCAATGCTTGCTGCAACAATCCCATCCACGCTTGATGCCACTACAACATTAAATCAATTCAAGGATGCTGCAAAGACATGGCGTGATGCTAATTGTAATACTGTAGGTTTTAATTTTTTAACCCAGGTAACATCGAGTAGTCTCTCTATTCAATTTATGAGTGTGGACTCCTATTTCCACGATCCCGCTAATGATGGTGGTGTAACACACCTTCAGGTAGATCCAGATTATCGACAAATTGTTTACTCTACAGAAAATTCTTTATGGGATGCTACTACTGATATTATGTTCAATTCAAGTGATAGTTTCAATTTTTATTGGTCAAATTCATTAAACTCTGGTAATTATGGAAACCTTGATATTTGTTTTGAAGCAGTTGCTCTACATGAAATCGGTCATTTGATAGGATTTGATCATTGTACCGTGAATACAGCTATAATGTATAATCAGATTCTGAGTGGGCCAACGTCTATTCGAACTAGCTTAAACTCAAATGATATTACTGAAATTCATATTATGGCTGATTGCGAACCTCCTGGTATCCCTTCACCAAATATTCTACAAGTAGAATCGAAAATTGATTTTATTAATCCTAATGATAAAAAATAAGGTTTAAAAAAATGAAAAATATAATTAAAATAATATTTTATTTTGTATTTGTTCTGGCTAATTCAAGTTTTATTACCGCACAATATAATTGTGATTATCTGATCTTAACACCAGATTGTTTTCTTCCACAAAGTACAACTTGGTATACAGCATTGATAAATTTACAAACCTCAAGAGGTTTCCATCCGGCTATGGAACCTATACCTGACCAGACTACAATAGCGGAAATTCAAAATATTATAGCGGATTATTATAACAATAATAGTCTTAATCTAAAATAT
>JARLHC010000074.1 GCA_031292455.1 Ignavibacteriaceae bacterium | reverse complement strand
GCTGCTGTCTTCGAATCGCCTATATCAAGATGTACCTTTTCTTCAACAAAAGAACTTTGCACTAATTCATTTATTCTTTCCTTCAGTACACTTATGTTTATCCCCCTCTCGGCAGAGATAATTACACAGTCTTTATATTTATTCCTTACATAATCAATTCTCTGCTTGTTCTCTACAACATCAACTTTATTAAATACCATTAGTTGTAGTTTATCGCTGCATTGCAGCTCTTTCATCGTTTCCCCTACCACTTTTATATGATCTTCAAAGTATGCGTGCGAAAGATCTATTACATGAAGAATAATATCCGCTTCCTTAACTTCATTAAGAGTGCTCTTAAAAGATGCTATTAGATGAGCAGGTAGCTTGCGTATGAACCCTACTGTATCACTAATAAGTAATTTATCACTCTTCCCTATTTCTACAGCTCTGGTGGTGGAATCTAATGTTGCAAATAATTTATCCTCTGCAAATACCCCTGCTTTTGTAAGAATATTAAATAATGTCGATTTCCCTGCATTTGTATATCCGATAAGCGATAGCCGGATATACTCTTCCCTGTTATGACTCTGTGTCTGACGCACTGATTCAATTTTAAGAAGCTTATCCTTAAGCAGGCTTATCCTTGTGCGGATTATTCGGCGGTCAGTTTCAATCTGCGTTTCCCCCGGTCCTTTTGTCCCAATACCTCCGAATTGCTTGGATAAGTGCGTCCATGCTCTCGTAAGTCGGGGCAGCATATACTGTAGTTGGGCTAACTCTACCTGTGTCTTCGCTTCTTTGGATTTAGCTCTCGATGCAAATATATCAAGAATTAACCCGCTCCTGTCTACTATTTTTCTTTTAATCAGCGTTTCAAGGTTCCTTACCTGAATCGGCGATAGGTCATCATCAGATATTACTATATCTATCTCATTCTCCTCGGCCATCACTGCAAGCTCTTCTGCTTTCCCTTTCCCTATGTAATATGCGGGATCAGCAGAATATTTATCCTGCGTTATTTTAAGTATGGTCATCGCCCCTGCTGTTAATGCCAGCTCCTCTAATTCAGTTAAATGTTCCTCAACTAAATCCTTATTTATTTCTTTTGTCTTTAATGCTACTAATATTGCCCGTTCTGTCGTCTTTCTTGGAATATCGATCATCTAAATTATTGGTCTCCTTCTTTTAATTCTAAAATATTAAAAATTACTGTCAATTGTTAAACTGTTCCTGTTTCTTTTTTAGTATTGCGCGCTAATGTCATTTCTGCCAGCGCAAGCAATAATGCTATTACTGCAAAATAACGCCAAAGTTCCGAACCATATCTTGATTGTAATACAATCTTTACGGGATTCTCATCTTTATTTACCGGAATATACCTTCCTTTGAAATTGATCTTTTTAAGATACTCCTTAAACTCATTCGCTGTGAGATATGTTGTCTTCGACTCCGATGGGTCTGCATTTACCGAGATTTCCTCAATCAGCTTGTCTCCTGATATGATATGATAGTTTCCGGCAATATCTGTTTTATTATAAGAAATATATTCTGACTCGGTTTTATCCCTGTCAATAAACTCTTCTGATTTATCAGGCCTTATTATTTTTATTGGTAATGCCCCGCCTCCGGCTACGTTAATATCCGCATTTTCCCCAGCCTCAAATATATTCTGATTCCGGTCCTTTGATGAAATATAAAAGACTGACTTTGTCATTAATGGTACGAATATACTTTTCAACGGAAAATTACTCCAGCTTAACACAGGCGAAGTATTAAAAAGGAATATCTTCCCCTTCCCAAGCTTATATTCGCTTAAAAATGAAGTCCCGTCTAAAAGTGTTATGATATTCTCCCCACGCCCTTGTGTTGTTATTTTGTAATGTGCATAAATATCTGGCGATTCTATCTTTCTTTTATCATCTTTTAAAAAAAGATTCTGGAATATGGGATGGTTATATTCTACATTATCAAAAGATACTGGATTTGAATCCTCGTTTACCTTTCCTGACAATCCCTGCGGTAAAGGTATATTCAGCGATTGCGCTATATTCTGAAAACTCTGCACGTTTGGTGTTGATCCCGGGAATAAAAGCAATCCCCCTCCCGATTGTATATATGCCTTAATCCTGTTAGGATCAGCTATATTTCCGTTGGGAATTAATATAACTGCATCATATTGGCTTAAATTAAATGATGAAATCTGATTAAGACTTTTATTTGTAATTTCCAATGCTGAACTTTCATTTGAAGCATTAAGTGCAAGCTGAATAAAATCAATATCTTTAGCGTTATCAGTAAAGATGATCAAAGGTACTTCCTTGGGGATATACATATTTATATATCTCTTGTTATCCTGCATAATCTCATCATCTTCAATTTCTGCTACAACATCCACAAATCCTGTATGCTTTGGAGTTGCTTCCATATTAACAATCTTTGACTCTCCCTCATTAAGCGTAACACTCTGCTGTGCACTTCTCTCTCCGTTAAGGAATAATGAAATAACAATATTTTGGGCAGGACGCTTTGAATAGTTAGTGACCGTGGCCGTAAAACTAACAGGTTTATTCTTTTCAAATATCTGTGTGTTCAGCTTCAGATCATCTATCCCGATGTTGTAGACTTCTTTCCCCGAATAATTGAATGAATACAGCTTTATTTTATTATTTAATAATCTGCCTAAATCAGAATATTCGTTCTCCTTACCCAGACTTCCGCTCTGAAAATCAGACAGAAGATAAATTTCTTTATTAAAGTTCTTCGATCTGGAAAGAATATCCCCCGCCTTTATTATTGCACTGTGCAGCGTCCCTGTTGTATAACTTATTTTTATGTTATCTATTGCCTGGGAAAACTCCTTCAAATTGGAAGTGGGGATGATCTCTTCTTTGTTTTTACTTGAAACCAAAACTAAAGCCGCCTCATCACCTTCCTGCAATTGCCTTAACAATTCGTGTATTGTTCCCTTCGCCTGGTTAAAATAAGATCCTTTCCCGTCAACAACTGACATGCTGTATGTATCGTCAAGTATGAATACAGCCGTAGTTTTAGCCGCTGAAGTGGTACCTCCTATTGCAACCCCCTCTAATGTTGGCCGCGCAAAAGCTGTAATTAAAAAGAGCACTATTAATACCCGCAGCGCTAAAAGAATCCATTGCTTTAGCTTAATTTTCCTGATCTTGTTCTTTTGTAATTCTTTCAAAAATGCAAGTGTGCTGAATTCAATCTTTTTTAATTTCCTTAAATTAAATAAATGAATTAAGACAGGAATCGATGCGGCTAATAATCCGAATAATACAGCGGGATTAAGAAATACCATTTAATACTATTGTTAATAAATTAATTCAAAAATAAGAATAATTGAACCGGAATACTATATCCTTTGTATACCCCCGTGTTTCTGGCTGGCTCTTATACAAAATTTAAGATTTTTATGACTTAAGTCATTATCTTTGTTGCACCTAAACTGAATAATTATAATGTAAATTTCAGTTAACATGTGCTTACTGCACTATATTTTGTTCCAAAATCTGAAAGATTTTTCACAATAAATGCAGCTATTCTTATGAATGATAATAGGAATTATACTTTCTCCGACAATAGCCAGGAAGTAAGAAACGAATTTGAAATTATAATGGATATGATCCCCGTCGGCGCCAAAATTATCGATCTCGGCTGTGGAAATGGCGTTTTATTAAATAAGTTGAAGAAATCTAAATCTGTGATCGGTTCTGGCGTAGAAATATCTCCCGAAGGTGTTAAAATTTGTCAGAAAAAAGGGCTGAATGTAATCCAGGGCAGAATTGATGAAAAAATGAATTTTCAGGATGATGCTTTTGATTATTCGGTTTGTAATGTCACGATCCATATGACTATGTATCCGGAGATTCTGTTAAGCGAAATGAAAAGAATTTCGAAATTTCAGATTATCTCTTTTCCTAATTACGGGTTTTATAAAAATAGGTTGGAATTCCTGCTGAATGGCAATATGCCCCGGCATTCATTATTTGGTTATAAATGGTATAACACTGGACATATTCATCAATGCTCGGTTAATGATTTTATTAGTCTTACCGGTGAATACAACCTAAAGATCTTGGACCATCGATTCGTGGATCCTGGGAATCCCTTTAAGAAAAAAATGATGAGTTTATTTCCTAACCTGTTTCAACTGGTTCCTGTTTTTCTATTAACAAAATAACCTCTTCTAATATGTCATTTGCTTGATTTCGCTATTAAATTCAGCGCGGAACCAGCTTTAAACCAGCCAATCTGTGCTTCATTCATTGTATGATTTAATAGCGATTCATCCTTTGAACCGTCTCTATGCTTAATTATTAATTTTAACTGTTTATTCGGAGCAATCTCCTTTAACCCTATTATACTTACTTTATCATCTTCCTTAATTTTTTCATAATCTGCCGGATTTGCAAAAGTAAGAGGAAGCATTCCCTGCTTCTTCAGATTTGTTTCATGAATTCTTGCAAAGCTTTTTACAATTATTGCTCTCCCTCCTAAAAACCTTGGCTCCATCGCTGCATGCTCACGACTTGAACCTTCACCATAATTCTCATCTCCAATAACAACCCAACCGGTTCCTTTTGCTTTATATTCACGAGCAACCTCTGGTACAGATTTATATTCACCCGTAAATATGTTCTTCACCTTTCCTGCTTCATCTGTATAAGCGTTGGTTGCTCCAAGGAACATATTGTTTGAAATATTATCAAGATGTCCTCTGAATCTTAACCATGGTCCGGCCATTGAAATATGATCTGTTGTACATTTCCCTTTTGCTTTTAGCAGAACAGCCAAATCAATAAAGTCCTTACCATCCCAATGCGCAAAAGGTTTCAGCAGCTGAAGTCGTTTACTTTCCGGATCTACTTTAACCTCTACTTTTGATCCATCTGCGGATGGTGCTATATATCCGCTTCCAATTGATGTAAATCCCTTTGGGGGTAGTTCCTCTCCTGTTGGAGGATCAAGTTTTACTGCCTCTCCTTTATCATTAATTAAAGTGTCGGTAATCGGATTAAAGGTCAACTTCCCTGCAATAGCCAGTGCTGTTGTAATTTCAGGACTTGCTACGAAAGCTAACGTATCCGGGTTGCCATCATTTCTTTTAGCAAAATTTCTGTTGAATGAAGTTACTATTGTGTTTTTCTCCCCGGTCTTCACATCCATCCTTTTCCACATACCGATACATGGACCGCATGCATTGGCTAATACTACACCGCCAAAACTATTTAATGTCTTAAGCTGGCCATCCCTTTCAATTGTCCCCCTTACCTGCTCAGATCCCGGGGTTATTGTATATTGTGACTTCGCCTTTAAACCTTTACCCATTGCTTGCCTTGCTATCGAAGCAGCACGGTCAATATCTTCATAACTGGAATTTGTACAGCTTCCAATTAAAGCAACACTAACAGTCTCAGGATAACCATTTTCCCTTACTGCCTCTTTCATTTTTGAAATGGGCCATGCTTTGTCAGGTGTAAATGGACCATTCAGATGTGGCTCAAGTTTATCTAAATCTAATTCATAAATCTGATCATAATATTTTTCGGGATTTGCATATACTTCAGGATCAGCTGTTAACTGATCAGCTAAACCTTCAGCTAAGGCTGCAATATCTGCACGGTTTGTTATTCTCAGATAAGCAGCCATTTTTTCGTCAAATGGAAACAGCGATGTTGTCGCTCCAACTTCAGCGCCCATATTGCAAATAGTTGCCTTGCCTGTGCACGAAATTGAGGAAACACCATTACCAAAATATTCTATTATCGCTCCCGTACCCCCTTTTACAGTAAGCAGCCCTGCAAGTTTCAGAATAATATCTTTCGATGAAGTCCAGCCATTCATCTTCCCTGTAAGTTTTACGCCAATAATTTTAGGCCATTTAAGTTCCCATGGCATACCGGCCATAACATCAACAGCATCTGCACCTCCAACTCCAATGGCAATCATACCAAGCCCCCCTGCATTAGGAGTATGGGAATCAGTCCCAATCATCATCCCCCCGGGAAATGCATAATTCTCAAGTACTACCTGGTGAATAATTCCTGCACCTGGTTTCCAGAAACCGATCCCGTACTTACGTGATATACTTTCCAGGAAGTCAAAAACTTCTTTATTCTCTTCTCGGGCTTTTAATAGATCATCTTTCGCTCCAACCTGAGCCTGTATAAGATGATCACAATGAACAGTCGTCGGTACCATAGTGGTCTTTTTTCCGGCAGACATGAACTGAAGAAGTGCCATTTGAGCTGTAGCATCCTGCATGGCAACACGATCAGGCGAAAGTTCTGCATAATCCTTCCCCCCTTTTAATTCTTTTGATGGCTTACTCCAAAGATGTGAATATAAAACTTTCTCAGTATATGTAAGCGGACGGTTCAATAAATTCCGGGTATTCTCAATATTACTTTTTAGTTCGGAGTAAACTTTCTTAATCATTTCAATATTTGCTGCCATTTTAATCCTTTCTTTAAATTTGAATACTGTTTAATAATTTAAGATACTAAAAAGAAAAATAATTTTATATGAGATTCATTATAAGTGTTGATTGGGAGGGATTAATAAGATATATACTTTTAGGAACTATACTTAGTAATTAAAGTCTTCATTCCTGATTAGAAGAAGAATCGCCGATTGTGGAACAATTAGCAGCTTTTCCTTCTCAAACTCAATTTCATATGCTTCTTTACGTAAAAAGATCGCTAAGTCCCCTTCCTTTACCTGCAAAGGAATATATTTCACCGCTTCTTTTGATTCTTTCCATGGCTCATCATCTAAATTTGCACCTGTTGGATAACCCGGTCCGGCTTTTATTACATAACCACTCTGAATCTTTTCCTTTTCAGAAACTCCGGGTGGGAGATAAAGACCACTTTCTGTTTTACCTGATTCTGTTCCTGGCCTTATTAAAACCCTGTCTCCTACTACAATAAACTTTTTCACCTGATCCGATTTAATTTGCATGGTTTAAAATAACTTATTAATTAGAAATAATGAAGCTGACTATCATCCGCGTGTATATTTTATTATAGTTGAAAGAATCCTGGGAAACCGGGAAATTACCTTAATTCCGGTATTCCTTATGGAATGATTTAATACCCCTTTCTGTATGATTCCGGCTATATACATCCTTCTTAAAAACATTTTCTTCCATTCTCTTCTATACTCATTTGCGGATTGTTCAATATGTAAATTATTACGGAATAATATTTCAGATAACATGCCCGCTGATTGAACCGCTATTCCTATTCCATCACCAACAAGCGGTGCAATTACTCCCGCCGCATCACCTAAATAATATATCCCTTCATTTACTATATCTCTTTTACCAAAATATATATTTCCAGTTCCATATACTTGAAGCTTGCTTACGTAATCAAAAAAATCCTCACTTAACATTGCATTAAATTTTCTATTCTGCCTGCTTAATAATATCAACCGCTCCTTTGTTGAGTAATTCAATTTGTTTCTTTTCTCAAGAAAACAAAGAGTAACGGTAGAATTATCCACTGCATTTAAGCCTAAATATATGTCATCACCGTCAAACATTACTATTTCATCAGGATTAAAATCTCTGAACATAGATTTATCAATGTGAAATTTAACTCCGTTTAGGCATGATTTCTTCCGGTAAAAATTCCTTCCTGATATTTTATCAAGAATATTTTGCTTACCATATGCGGCTATTATGATTTTGGTAAATATTTTGATCTCTTCTTCATTTGCAACTTTTATTGTAATTAAGTAACCATCAGCTTTTTTAATTATTCCCCTCACTTCCGCAGGCTGAATAATCTCTGCCCCTCGTTCCCCTGCTTTTGAAAGCAGGAGATTGTCAAATTTTGATCTTTTAATACCAAATGATGGAAAATTTAATGAGGAATTAACATCTGTTCCGTTTGAGGCAATATACCTGAATAATCTTATTGGATTTGGATTAAGTTTGAGAAAATCTTTATATAAGAAATTTATTTTAAGAAATTCAATAACCTCTTTGGATATAAACTCACCACATAGAACTTCTCTTGGAAAAGATTTCTTTTCAACTATTATTACAGTATACCCCTTTTCACTAAGGGACATTGCCGCTGATGCACCTGCCGGACCTCCTCCGATTACCACAATATCATATTTCTTTGAGATCATTTATATATTACAATCAACCAGCGGAAGGCCCATCTTCTTTTTATTTTATATTTGCCGGGATCAATATTATCAAGAATATCTATCCAATCTTTCTTTATAAATCCTCTTCTTACTGATAATGGGCCGTCATTCTTCACCGCTTTGCTCTTTGAGAACAGAGAAGTAAGAATCTTTATTCCCACCCAGGCCAATATTGAACGGCGTAGATCATTTATAATAATACCCTTAACAGATAATCCTAAAAGTGAAATAATAATCCTTTTAATTTCATCTTCATTAAAATGATGGAAAAAAAGGGAGGAGTGTACAATGTCAAATGATTTATTAAATGGCAGATACAAAACATTGCCGCAGGTTACCTTTATATCAGGTGCGTTCCCCTTTAGATATTTACATGCCCTTTTATTTATATCAATACTGAAAATATCCAGGTTACTATCTTTTTTTTGTAAGCTAAGTAGTATATCTGAAGCTCCCGAACCTACGTCAAGAATTGTTACCTTTTCGGAATCAATATTCAGCAATTTAATCCCTTCACGGGATATTCCATTTCCCCCTAAAAGAGAATTTATTAACTTTAACTCCTTAAGTGCATTGTCAACAATTTTATCCTGAATAGAAAAATTATCTAAAATTTCGGGATCATAACTCCTTTTGATAAACATCAGGTGCCTTTTAGTAATGCAACTTCCATTGTTAGACCTGGCCCGAAGGCAACGGCACAACAGTATTCACCTTTGACAATATTATTCCCCGTCATTATTTCTTTAATTACAAATAGAATAGAAGCCGATGACATATTGCCATAGTTCTTTAAAACTGTCCGCGAAGGGATCATCTCTTCATCTGTCAGTTCAAGCCCCTTTTGTATGGAATCGAGTATTGCCCTGCCGCCGGGATGAAGAGCCCAGTATTTGATATCTCCTGTTTTAACTCCGAAACGCTGCAATATCAATTTAAGCTGTGGCATCGCTTTTTCAAGAATTATTTTCGGAAGTGCCTGTGATAATATCATTTCGAAACCGAAATTTCCTATTTCCCACCCCATATACTCTGCCGATCCATTGAACAGATATGAGGCAGTTTCTGTAATCTGGAATCCCGGTTTATGCGTTTCCTTTGAAATAAGTGCTGCAGCACTACCATCTGCAAATATAAGATTTGCAAGTATGTTATCTTTCGTCGGTTCAGTCTGGAAGTGTATACTGCATATCTCTGTTGACACCATAAGTATATTTTTGTTCTTCCCTAACGTGTTTAATGCTTCAAGGGAAGAACTGAATCCTATTAATGATGCGGCACATCCCATGAAACCGATATGAGTTCTTTTTACATCTGCCGGAATATTAAAATTATTTATCAGGAAATAATCTATTCCGGGTGCATAAAACCCTGTACAGGAAATAGTTATCAGCCGCTCTATATCAGCAGGATCTATATTATTTGAATTTAATAATTTTTCTACAGCTTCAATGGACAGATTCTTTGACCAGAATTCATATACTATCATTCTTGTTTTTGTGTCAGGCCTGAGGTAGCTATTCTTATCAGTAAAGAATTTAGAAGCCGCATTTTCCTCCCCATCAGGTATTACAAAATAACGGCTGTCAATTCCTGAATTGTTGGATACACTTTCAATCATTCTTCCAATAGCAGGTCGCCCCCCCATTCTTACTTTTAGTTCTTCCGAAACCCTCTTTTGGGAAACCTTGAAAGGCGGCGATGCAGTGGATATATCTATTAACATGTTCATTCCGATATTTAAATCATTTGATTTTAATTTTATAATTTAATATAGTGTTTATATATAAAAGCTGTAGCTTCAATTGATACAGACATGATCATCTGATATTTGATCTCCAGCTTGTGTTGAAATTCAGAAAATTTAGTAATTATCCATGATTAATCGGATTTTTGATTAAATTGTAGAGTAAGATATTGATATATAAATTAGAATATTAAATTTAGGAACTTCAAATGTTTATTTGTTTCTTTATTTTACTTCAAACATTAAGATTGGCATTCGGCACTCCTTTTATTGTTATAAAAGGAATGATGATTGCTACATTTTTAAATTTCAATAACCCGCTAATTTATTCTGTCCTTATATTAGCTGGTATAATATTCTTCCTAATCTACATTTTTATACCATTAAACAAACATTTTCAGGCTCATAATAATGATGTAAATGCTAAGGATTCAAAACTGATAGCTGGATTTGCAGAACTTGATCCTGAACCATTTTTCAGGTTTGACAACACTGGAGCAATTTTAATGGTTAATGAAGCAGGTGTAAATTTATATAAAAATGGTAGTCTGGTTGGTAAGAGTTTAAGTTCCATTATCCCTGAAATTGAAAACTTTGATCTTAATAAATCTATTCAGTTTGGTGAACAGCTTTATTTTACTTCTTATATAAGAAATAAATGTTTTAGGTTTACAATGAAAGGCATTCCGGAGCTGGAAATCGGACAGATTTATGGAAGTGATATCACTGAACTGAAAGAAACTGAGGAAAAGTTAATTTCTGCTCTTAAAAATGCTGAGGAATCTGAAAAAATTAAATCTTTTTTCCTGGCACAGATATCCCATGAAATAAGATCTCCTCTTACTGCAATTATGGGTTACAATTCTTTAATAAAAGAAGATGTCTTTGGGAAAATAGATAAAGACCTTGAATATGCTTTTGATGCAATTGATGTTAGCAGCAAAAGATTAAGGAGGACAATCGACCAGATTCTGAATATGTCCCTGCTTCAGGCAGGTAAATTTGAACTGCATAACGAATCTGTGAATGTTGCCTCTATTATTGAGGAAATAATTACAGAATATAAATCTGATTCCAGACAAAGAAGACTGGATCTTAAATTCTCTAAAATGACTGACAAAATGTCTATTCAGGCTGATAGGTATTCGCTAATACAGATATTTTCCAATGTTATTGATAACGCTATTAAATATACTAAGAAAGGCGGAGTGGAAATAATCATCGGAAGAGATTCCTTAGATAAACTATTTGTTAAAGTTAATGATACGGGAATCGGTATGTCTGACGAGTATATTAAAAATTTATTTGTCCCTTTTACTCAGGAAACTATGGGATATAGCCGGCCTTATGAGGGAAGCGGTTTAGGTATGGCCCTCATTAAAAGATTTTCTGATCTCAATAATGCCAGGATAGAAATAAAGAGTTCTAAGAATATGGGTACAAGTATTCAGATTATGTTTAATATATAGGAAATTCACGATGGAAATAAAAAAGCCGCGTATACTTATTGCAGAAGATGATTTCGAAAATCAGAAATTCCTGCAGTTGCTATTGAAAAGAGAATTTGAGGTCGAGATATGTGATTCGGAAATAAGTTTTTATCAGCATCTTAACAATTCAAAATTCGATATTATCCTTATGGATATCTCATTGAGAGGAGGAAAAAACGGATTAGAACTTACAAAGGAATTAAGGTCATTTCCGGAATACAAACAAATACCTGTAGTCTGTTTGACTGCTCATGCCTTTAAAAAGGATAAAATAAATGCACTAGACGCTGGCGTTGATGTATTCCTTACTAAACCAATAGAAAATAAAGTGCTTTTATTTACACTTACTGAGACTCTGAGTAAAAAACGAGGAGCCTCCGAAATAAATTATCTACATTCCGGTTCTTAAGAACTTAGGCTCTTCTAATGTTAGCATAATGGATATGCGGTGAGTATCATCCAATCTATCTTCTGAAGCTGCACTAAATCGTGCGAATGAATAATCAATATTCAGCTTTGGTAACTTTATCCCGGCTCCTATCGTAAACTGCTTTACATCATTATAACCGGCGCGGATTGCAAATATATTCTTAAAATTGTATTCAAAACCGACATGTGCATCGAAACTTACTGGGCCTACATGAAACATAGATGCATACTGTCTGTTTTCAAACCTTACATCTAAATCAAGTGCAGGAGTTATGATTCCACTCAAAAAATTAACCTCGTATGCACCTCCAACTTTAGCAGTAGGAGTAATTAATTCATTTCGACCGGTACTCCATGCAACCATTGTTGTTGTGATATCCTGAAGGTTTACACCAAGGGATAACTTTTCCATAGGGGAATACCAGGCACCGGCATCAAATCCAACTCCCCATGCGGAATACTCTGCAATTGAACGCCTTATAATTTTAATATTTGCACCATAACTGAATATCTCTGACTGCCTCTTTGCAAATGTCAAATAAAAGGCCCAGTCCTGATCACTGAATTCAGTGATTTTAGTATAATCTAATCTATCGCTGTTAATATCAAGAACTCCATCAAGATTTGCATCATAGAGAGCATTTCTTGTATCGGGAATTCCATCAACTGCTAACCGCATTATGCTCAATCCGAAACTCATATCCTTATCAAATGGAATTGCTATTCCGACATAATCATAATTCTCAAGATTACCAAACCTTGCATCATGCATAAGAGATACTTCAGGGTAATTTATTCGGGCAAGACCTGCAGGATTATAATAGCCTGCTGTAACATCATTGGCAATAGCTACATATGCACCTCCCATACCAAGAGGCCTGCCACCTATTCCAATAGCCATAAATTCACCCGCATACTTGCCTACAACTGTTTGGGCTTCTGTATTAAATAAACCACATAATAGGATAAAAATAACTGCAGTTAGTAGATTTTTAGGCATGTAACTCTCGCTTATGCTTTTGATGTATTAAAACTGAGGAAAAAATTGGCAATTTGATTCTTAAAGTCAAGGCTATTTTTCCCCAAAATTATTAAATGTTATTAGTGATTCGTCATATTCTTCGACTTTCCTGTACCCTAAAAGGTTAAGAATGGTAGCTGCAATATTAGACAAACCAGGATTTTTTATCGCAGCCATTTTGTATTCCCCATTATATTGAGGATCAAATATAACAAAAGGAACCGGATTAAGTGTATGTGAGGTTTTTGGAATTTTGATTCCCTTGTCAATAGTATACATTTCTTCCGCGTTTCCATGATCAGCTGTTATTAGTGCAATCCCATTAATATCTTCAATAACTTTAAGTAATTTGCCCACACAATCATCTGTTGTTTCAACAGCTATTACAGCAGCTTCAAAATTACCGGTATGACCGACCATATCACCATTTGGATAATTAATCCTGCCAAATCTGTAATCTCCGTTGCGAAGTAACCCCTCGGTAGAAGCTGTAATTTCATATGCCTTCATTTTAGGGGCTTTATCGAATTGAATTTTATCAGAGGGAATCTCAATGTATTTTTCCAGAGTGGGATCTATATACCCTGACCTATTACCATTCCAGAAGTATGTAACATGTCCGAATTTTTGCGTCTCGGAAACTGCAAAAGATTTAATTTTTTCTGCACATAGATATTCACTTAAGCACCTGTCAATTTCAGGAGGAACAACCAGAAAGTTTTTCGGTACGTGGGTATCACCGTCATATTCCATCATTCCGGCAAAAAGAATATCAGGAGTCCTCTGCCTGTCGAATTTGTTAAATTCTTTCTCTTCAAATGCATGTGAAATTTCTATTGCTCGGTCGCCACGGAAATTAAAGAGTACAACACTATCACCATCCTCAATTGTTCCAACCGGTTTTCCTTCCTTGTCTACAATTACAAAAGGATCAAGATATTGATCAATGATTTTTTCATCTTCCGAATAGAATTTATTTATTGCTTCTTCAGCTGAATGAAATGGTTTTCCAATACCTAGAACATGCGCCTCCCATCCCCGTTTTACGATATTCCAATCAGAATCATAACGATCCATTGTCACTTTCATTCTTCCACCCCCGGAAGCAATTTTATAGTCATAATCGTTTTCTGAGGAGATCTTAGATAGCAGTTTTTCAAGAGGTCTAACATAATTAAGGGCTGACCTGCCAGGTACATCCCTTCCGTCTAATAATATATGTACCCTGACTCTTTTAATCTTTTCCTTTGCACATTCCTTTATCAACGCATATAGATGATTGATATGTGAATGAACATTTCCGTCCGATAATAATCCTATAAAGTGTACCGTCCCTCCCTGCTTGCCTCTTTCGGCTATCTTATGCCAGGTATCTGATTGAAATATTCTTCCTGATTCAATTGATGCATTGACCAGCTTTGCCCCTTGCGCAAATACTCTGCCGGCACCAATTGCGTTATGTCCTACTTCGCTGTTCCCCATATCTTCATCAGAAGGGAGACCTACTGCAAGTCCATGCGCATTTAATTGCGTATACAGTGGAGATTTAAACAATTTGTCTAATACTGGTGTTTTTGCTTTATATACAGCATTGCCATCATATTCCTTACCAATACCAATACCATCCATAATAATTAATAATAATGGGCCCTTCCTTCCATGAAACTCGCTTAACTTTTCAAGTTTTAATTCCATTTAATGCATCCATTCTATTATATAAAAGAATTGAAATATCAAATTAATCAAAATATCTTAAAAAACGTCGGGTATTTTACAATTTGTTTCTTAATATTTTATCGGTATTAAATTTTTGAATAACTGCACAATATTTATCTTATATTTTTACTAATTTTGGAAGAAAATATGGGATGGGATATGAAAGCATGGTTGGTCCTTTTTATTCTAGTCTTTTCCGGGTTAGTTAAAGCTCAATCAGATTTGGAAAGTGATATTGATATCGCTGTTCAAAATGCTAAAAAAGGGATATATTGGGTATTGAATAATATACCTGAAAAAAAGAGCCACCTTGATAATGATCTGATCGCAGACGATAAACTTTTTGCTTCAGTCAAACTCAGCAAGGAAATCAATGGTGTAAAGATAGAGGCTATCGGATTTAATAATACATATACTGTGACTATCAAATTGTTTAGATCCAATGAAAGTTTGGAAAAAGATGGTTTCCTTAATAAAAAAGAAAATAGCGAAAACTCTGAAGAAGGTAAGTAAAAATATAATATGAAAATATTTACACTAATTATAATATTAACTTTATTCATGGGCATATCTTTCCCTCAAAACCCTGGATTTAATTCGGGTAGTATTGGAGTGGAAATGAATTACTATGGAAGGATAAGACTTTTTCAGCCTGATTTAAATGGCACCTTGAATCTGTGGAGCCTTTCTATTCTTGTCGGAACTTCTCCATCAGCAGTTTTTAATTATTATCTGGATTCGGGAATTCAAGACTCTACAAAGTCTTCTTTTGACACATTAAATTCTGCCTGGGGATTATACGGTTCTTTTAATAATTCGTTTTCAAATCTTCCACCTAATGTGCTTGTTAAAACATATGTAACTGGATGGATCGGAGCCTCTTACGCTTTAATTAAGTACGTTATAATTAACAAAGAATCGTTCAATATAAATGCCTTAATTGGCCTTGATATTATTTCATGGATTAATGGAAGTTATGGATTTGATACAGTAAAATATGTTGACTCGTCTGATGTTATTGATATATATAATCAAAATCATCTTGGATTTAAATTATTATCTGGAAAACTGAATTCCGTAACTTCATTTGAATATTTTGACGGGTACGAAAATGATTCAAGTTATTATAACTGGATGACCCACGATACCCTTGATACATTATATAATTCAGGAACTGAAGGCCCTGTAACAATTACTTCTCAGGATTTTCAGAATATAAACCCGGGAGATTCGGCTATTGTTTATTATGGAATGGCACTTGGTTCAAGCTTT
>JARLHC010000073.1 GCA_031292455.1 Ignavibacteriaceae bacterium | reverse complement strand
GAAAGGAATAGCAAACATATTACTGAAAATATGATTCGAATAAATCGTGCTTGCATACCCTGCCTCCGTATAATAATTTGTTCTGCTTTATCAAATGTGTCATAATTTATTAAATTTTTATAGTATAATAAACTGTTTCCCGATAGATTCTCAGGAATTCCCTTTTATTTATTTCCCGCAAATTTGATATTGCTTGTCTTTTCATTTTCAAAGTTGAGAATTGATGCCTCTCGTTGGATTTTCAGAAATGAGAAAAAGAATGGTATTTATTAAGAAAAGTGTTGAATAATGCATAAAAACGCCTATTCGGTTATCGAAAATATGCTGAATTATCGATTGAAATATTGCTAAAAATAGGCAAGGTTTTTGCTTTATTGTACTAAAATTTATTGTTCATTGTAATTACGTTCTAAAGTAAATAATTAAAAGTTATTCTTAAATAAAACCTATGTTCTCTTGTCCAGTTTATTATCCTCCCTTTCTATCTCCTTATTCACAGAGGCGTTTATGAAAAGTTTAAATGCAAAAGAATTCAAAAAGAAACTGATCTCTATCACTTCACAGGATCCTGCACTTTGCTACCAATGTGGTAAATGCTCGGCCGGCTGTCCTGTTAGAGATTTTGAAGAAGCTCCTCCCAACAGAATCGTAAGATACGTTCAGCTTGGTCTGTATGAGAAAGCGATGACCTCTTCGACTATCTGGCTCTGCGCTGGATGCCAGACCTGTACAAGCAGATGCCCCCAGCAGTTTGACCTCGCTAAATTTATGGATGCCGTTAGGGAACTTGCAATTGCTTATGGCGTTAAATCCGCCGATAAGAAAACACAGGAATTCCACGAAGCTTTCCTCAATCAAATAGAGAATTTCGGAAGAGCTTATGAAATGGGTCTTCTCATAGATTATAAATTAAAATCAAAAGATTTCTTCCAGGATGTAACTCTCGCTCCTTCTACGTTCTCAAAAGGGAAACTTAATTTGCTCCCGCATATGGTAAAAAATAAAAAACAGATTAAAAAGATATTTAAAGAATCTGGGGAGGTGAAGAAATGAAATTAGGATATTATCCGGGCTGTTCCCTTAATGGCACTGCTAAAGAATTTAATTCTTCACTTAAGGAAGTCTTCTCAACCCTTGACATCGATCTCGAAGAACTGAACGACTGGTCTTGCTGCGGTGCAACTTCTGCTCATGTTACTTCTCATCTCCTTTCCGTTGCTCTGCCTGCAAGAAATTTAATGTTGGCTAAGAAACAGGGCTTCGAAGATCTCCTTGCACCTTGCGCTGCATGCTATAGCAGACTCGTTTCCTCCCAAAGAGAATTGAAACTTGATGAAAAAATGCGTATGGAGGTGGAAGATATCCTCGAAGAAAAGATCACCAATGGTCTCCATATTATTAACCTTATTCAGATTTTCCAGAAGATTGGACTTGATAAATTAAAAGAAAAGAAACTGGTAGATATCAGCAAAATCAAAGCAGCTTGCTATTATGGCTGCCTCCTCGTAAGACCTGTTGATATCGCTCTCCCCGATGATATGGAATCCCCTGATTCTATGGAGTCTATTATTAAAGCAGTCGGCGGAAAAACAGTCGATTGGAATTTCAAGACCGAATGCTGCGGCGCCGCTCATTCAATCGCTCATACGGATATTGTGGAAAAGCTTTGTAAAGGTATTATTGATAATGCCGAAAAACATGGCGCAGATGTTATCATTGTCGCTTGCCCTATGTGCCATTCAAACCTGGATATGCGTCAGCTTAATATCATGAAACATTTTGAAGGTCATAAACCAATTCCAATTCTTTATTTATCACAGCTTATTGGTTTGGTATTGGGAATTGATGAAAAGAAACTCGGCCTCGGTGCCCATTATATAAATACTAAACCTCTCCTCGATAAAATTAAAGGCGCTGATATTCCGAAGTCTGTCCCAATTGAAAAATTACAGAAGGGGGTTGAAGCATGAAAATAGGTGTATTCGTTTGCCACTGCGGCGAAAATATAGGAAGAACAGTTAATTGTCCGGAAGTTTCTAAAGCATGCGCTTCTTTCCCGGGTGTCGTTCATTCGGAAGATTATAAATATATGTGCTCTGATCCTGGACAAAATTTAATTAAACAGGCTATTAGAGAAAAACATCTTGACGCTGTAGTCGTTGGTTCTTGCTCTCCTCATATGCATGAAAAAACTTTCCGTAAAGCATGCGCTAGCGCCGGAATAAATTCCTATATGGTCGAGATAGCTAACCTCCGCGAACATTGCTCTTGGATTCACGAAGACATTGCCGAAGCTACTAAAAAAGCAATAGATCTCATGCGCTTCGCTGTCGAAAGAGTTAAATTCAATCACCCTCTCCAGACTATCAAAGTTCCGGTAACAAAAAGATCTTTGGTAATCGGCGGAGGAATTTCCGGTATACAAGCTGCCCTCGATATCGCTAACGCAGGTTTCGAAGTAGTCCTTGTCGAAAAAGAACCTTCCATCGGCGGACATATGAGTCAGCTTTCGGAAACTTTCCCTACTCTCGACTGCTCCCAGTGTATTCTTACTCCCCGGATGGTCGAAGTCTATCAGCATCCTAAAATTAAATTGCTCTCTTATTCTGAAGTCGAAAACGTTGAAGGCTTTATCGGAAACTTCAAAGTTACTATAAGAAGAAAAGCTAAATCTGTAAAAGAAGAATTATGCACGGGTTGCGGTTTATGCGCAGAGAAATGTCCCATCAAAAAGAAGGCCTTGAGCGAATTTGATGAAGGTCTCTCTAACCGCTCAGCTATCTATGTCCCGTTCCCCCAGGCTGTTCCTAATGTTCCCGTCATCGATAGATCAGTCTGTACATATTTCAAGACCGGTAAATGTGAAATGTGTAAAAAAGTCTGCGGTAGGGAAGCTATCGATTTCACTCAGCAGGATACTTTTGTAACAGAAGATGTCGGTTCTATTATCGTCGCCACTGGTTATAAATTGTATTCTATCGAAAAGAAACCTGAAGAAAGTATTTACAAAGGCTATGGCGAATATGGCTATGGTAAATATAAGAATGTTATCAACGGTCTCCAGTTTGAAAGAATAGCAAGTGCTTCAGGACCAACATCAGGTGAGATTCTCCGCCCCTCCGATAAAACTGAACCTAAGAAAATTGTCTTTATTCAATGCGTCGGGTCAAGGGATGAATCTAAAGGATTCTCCTATTGCAGTAAGATTTGCTGTATGTATACCGCAAAACATGCAATGCTCTATAAACATAAAGTTCATGACGGCGAAGCTTATGTCTTCTATATGGATATCAGGTCCGGCGGTAAGAATTATGAAGAGTTTGTCCGCCGTGCAATCGAAGAGGATCATGTAAATTATATAAGAGGTCGCGTTTCCAAAATCTACGAAGAGGATGGAAAATTAATCGTAAAAGGCGAAGATACTTTAGCTGGACTCCCGGTCGTTATCGAAGCCGATCTCGTTGTCCTTGCAACTGCAATGATCGCTCAGCAGGAAGCTCCTAAACTTGCGCAGACCTTAAATATATCATATGATAAATATGGTTACTTCCAGGAAGCTCATCCTAAGCTTCGTCCCGTCGAAACTAACACTGGTGGTGTCTTCCTCGCAGGTGCATGCCATTCGCCAAGGGATATTCCTGAATCGGTTGCAATGGCTTCTGCCGCTGCCGCTAAATCATTAGTCCTCTTTGGTGCTGATATGCTTGAACGTGAACCTATAATCGCAAAGGTCGATGAATCTACTTGCGCCGGATGTTTCTATTGCCAGAAGGTTTGTGCTTATAATGCAATTGAGAAAAAAGAAATTAGGGATAGACAGGGTAATCTTAAAAAGGTTGTCGCCTTTGTTAACTCGGGTCTTTGCCAGGGATGCGGTACTTGTAACGCAACCTGTCCTTCTAAATCAATTGAGCTTATCGGTTTCAACGATGATCAGATATTTGCTCAGATAAATGCTTTCGCAGAGGTATAAATGGAAGAAAAATTTGAACCTAAAATAGCCGCTTTTGTCTGTAACTGGTGCACTTATACCGGTGCCGATCTCGCTGGTACGTCCCGTCTGAAACAGGAAGCTAATGCCCGTCTTATCCGTGTACCGTGTACCGGTAGGATTGATCCGGTGTTTATTATTAAAGCTTTTGAAAATGGAGCCGATGGTGTTCTTATATCTGGCTGCCATCCGGGCGACTGTCACTATAACGCAGGTAATTTCCACGCAAGAAGAAGATGGATCTTATTCAAAAATCTCTTGGACTTTATTGGTATCGATTCTTCAAGACTATATTTCTCCTGGGTCTCCGCTTCCGAAGGGAAAAAATGGGTCGATATCGTCGATGGCGTTATTGATGCAGTCAGAATAAAAGGTCCATTTAAACAATACAAAAAAATGAACAAGGAAATTGAAATTCCTGTTGCTGTCGAAGAAGGAGTTTCTGTAAAATGAATGAACTAAAACAAATCTGCAAAGATGCCCTCACTGAAAAGAAAGCTCGATTCATAATCGGCTATAAAGAGGATAAAAATAAAAGAGTTAAACCCTTTATTGCAAAAACTCCTGAGGACGCTGAAAAATTAACCTTCAGCCATCATGCTGTTAATAATCTTGCAGTTTACCTTTCCCGTTTTAAGAACAACATCGATGGTAAAATAGGTATCGTTGTTAAAAGCTGCGACCTTAAAGCTGTCACCGCCCTTATTCAGGAAAATCAAATTAAAAGAGATGATCTCTTTATTATAGGTGTCAACTGCAGCGGTGTTGTCCTTGATGTCGCTAAAGAGTTTAATAAAGATAATACCCAGATAAAATGTAAATACTGTCAGGCTAAAACTCCTCCTTATTACGATGCCCTTGCTGAGGAATCTAAGGAATTTGAAATGCCCGATGATGATCAGGCAGAATTAATGGCTAAAATCGATAAGATGACTGCTGAAGAAAGACTTGAATTCTGGAATGCTGAATTTGAGAAATGCATTAAATGCTATGCCTGCCGCCAGGTATGCCCTATGTGCTATTGCGAAAAATGTATCGTTGAAAAATCTGAACCTCAGTGGATTGATTCAAGCTCAACTTCACGCGGTAATTTTTCATGGAATATAATCCGCGCTTTCCATCAGGCTGGAAGATGTATCGGCTGCCATGAATGCGAACGCGCTTGCCCGATGGGTATCCCCCTTACTCTGCTTACTCGTAAAATGGGAATGGTCGCTTTCAGTGAATTCGGTTATAGGCATGGTACGAGTCTAACTGAGCCGACTTTAATTGGCACCTATAGTACTTCTGATAAAGAAGATTTTATTAAATAAGGAACGGCAATGGAAGAATTAATTATAAGTAATGATAATCTAAAGAAAATTGTCCACGAATTATTGAATAATGATTGTAGGGTAATTGGAACTACCGCAGAAAATAAGTTTAAAGAAATTGAAAGCGCAGATGAATTAGTACTTAATCCCGGATCAGTTCCTACTGGTTCTTCTTTCAAGGAATACTTCTTTCCAAAGACTGAACCCCTCTTCTTCTATAAACAAAATCATAGTAATGTCGATCTGTTTGATCCCATCCCCGATAAAAGTAAAATTGTAGTGTTAGGTGCTAAACCGTGCGATGCTGCCGCTCTCCCTATTATCAGTAAAGTGTTTAATTGGGATTACAAAGACGATCTCTTTAATTCACGTTTAGATAATTCCCTGATTATCGGTATGTCATGCCACTACTCTGATGAATTTTGCTTCTGTAATGATATCGGTGGCTCTCCTGAAAATATGAAAGGCTCCGATGTTTTCCTTAAACCTCTGGCTGATAATTATTTTAAAGTAACTTCCATTACCCCCAAAGGCGAGGCGTTCATCAAAGAATACCAGAAATACTTTGAAAAGGATCTTGGTAAGAATAAACCTATTGAGAGGAAAGTCGAAAATCCGAAACATTTCGATTACGATAAGGTAAAGACCTGGCTTGATAATAATTTTGAAAATAAATTCTGGGATACTGCCGGCGAAATGTGTCTGGGATGTGCACAGTGTGCTTTTGTATGTCCTACTTGCCATTGCTTCGATATAATAGATGAACAGAATGGCTCATGCGCCGGAAGAAGAGCTAAAAATTGGGATGCATGCCAGTTCTCATTATTTACGAAACATGCTTCGGGACATAACCCCCGCGATAATCAGGAAAAAAGATACCGCCAGAGAATCTCCCATAAATTTAAATATTATATGGATAAGTTCGATGAAGTTCTTTGTACCGGCTGCGGCCGCTGTTCAAGAGGATGCCCTGTTTCTCTCGATATCCTCCAGGTAGTCGAAGAGATAAATTCTCTTCCTGAAAATTCTAATTCAATTCAATGACACTGAGGAAATAATGGATAATATATATAAACCTGAACTAGTTGAAATAAAAGATATCATTGACGAAACTCCTGATATTAAAACATTCAGACTTCAGTTTAAGAACCCTGAATTGCAGAATAATTTCAGATTCAAAGCAGGACAGTTTGCTGAATACTCAGTCTTCGGAGAAGGGGAGTGCACCTTCTGCATCGCTTCCTCTCCAACCAGACCCGAATATCTCGAATGTTCTTTTAAACTCGCAGGTAAAACTACTTCCGCTATGACCAAACTCAATGTCGGCGATACTATGGGTCTCAGAGGTCCCTATGGCAATAGCTTCCCCCTCGAACAAATGAAAGGAAAGAATGTAGTCTTTATCGCAGGCGGTATCGGTCTCGCTCCCGTAAGATGTATTATCTGGAATGTCCTCGATCTTAGAGACCAGTTTAAAGATATAACTATAATTTATGGCGCAAGAACTGTAGCCGACCTCGTTTACAAAAATGAACTCGAAGATTGGAAATCAATGTCCGGGGTTAAAACTGTAGTAACAGTCGATCCCGGTGGTGAAACACCCGATTGGAAAGGTGAAGTCGGTTTCGTTCCTTCAATCGTTGAAAAAGTCTCTCCGTCTGGCAGCGATACAGTAGCTATTATTTGCGGCCCTCCGATCATGATCAAATATACATTTCCCGTTCTTGAAAAACTCGGATTCAAAGAAGAAAATATAATTACTACCCTGGAAAACAGAATGAAATGTGGTCTGGGAAAATGCGGCAGATGCAATATTGGATCAGTCTATGTATGCAAAGACGGCCCCGTATTCTCCTATAAGGAATTAAAATCCCTCCCCCAGGAATATTAATATATAACTACCCCTTTCCTTATTTGG
>JARLHC010000072.1 GCA_031292455.1 Ignavibacteriaceae bacterium | reverse complement strand
TGCTATCGATACCGCGGATTGATAAATTCATTTTTGCCAAACGCCAGGTGGTTTGGTTGCTTTCCTGTCCGAAGATGGAAATGCGGTCCAAGGGATTGAATGACAGAGCGGTGCCGTTTTTCTTTTTGTAATGATCGGAATGGGATTTAATAAACTTTTCACTCTGCACAAACATACCACCGCTACCGCAGCAAGGATCGAATACTCTTCCTTCATAGGGTTCGAGCATTTCAACTAATAAACGGACAACACTTGAAGGAGTATAGAACTGACCTCCCTTTCTGCCTTCAGCAAGAGCAAACTCACCGAGGAAATATTCATAAACGCGGCCGAGAACATCTTTGCTTTGTGCTTCTTTTGTGCCGAGCACTGCGGTTCCGATTGTGTTAATGAGTCCGCCGATAGTTGCCTTATCGAGTTTTTCCTGGGCGAATACTTTTGGCAGGACTCCACGCAAGGAAGGATTATCTTTTTCGATTGCATCCATTGCATCGTCAACGTCTTTGCCGATTGTGGGGAGTGCAGCTCTGCCCTGTATCCATTTCCATCTTGCTGATGGTGGCACATAAAATATTTTTTCTGCTGTATATTCATTCTTGTCTTCGGGATCGGCTCCTTCGTATTCTCCTTTGCCTTCAACGAGTTTGAGGTAGAGTTCTTCGTGGGCATCGGAGATATATTTAAGGAATATTAAGCCCATTACTACGTGCTTGTACTCTGCGGCATCCATGTTTTTGCGGAGTTTATCGGCAGTTTTCCAGAGTTTTTTTTCGAGGGATTCTTCGGATGCGTTATTTTTTTTCACAGCGATAGCATAAATCTTGTAAAATGTTAAGTCAAAATAAGGAAAGGAGAGGAAAAGAACCAATAGCTTATAATATCTATGCGAGATGGATAAATACGCATTTCAATTGTAGAGTCATTATCATATCCGCGATGATAAACAGCATTACAAAGAGCCTCTTCTAAAGCATCATACGGATAATTAAAAAACCTATCTGCTTCTGCTTTATTTTCACTTTTAATTACTTTTTTAATAACAACAATATTTTTTAAGAATTCGAGAGCGCTTTTCAAATGATTATGTAAGGGTCCGGAGAATATTTTCTCATTATAGACTGTCCCAGCATCATCATTAAAAGTAACGATTTCAATTTTGGCTGAAGGGAATAATCTCTGAGGATCTAATGATATCACAATTAAATATAAAATTAAAGAATAGAATTCAATAAGTCCATTCATAATATGAATAATTTAACCTGAACCTATTTCCTTCGGGAGAGAGTTAGAAGAGGTCCAAATCTTACGTCCCCTCGTCGCAGGTTATCTCTTTAAAGGGGTTGAGCTGACCATTATTACTTACCCCCTCTAATAGTTATAATTCCTGTTTTCAGTTTTTTGCCGTGATGCCATAAACGGCAAAATGTATCCCGAATGTGGGTTATGCAAAAGACGAGCGTTTTATTACGGATTGTTACTCAATTCAGTCCTGGTTCTTACCAAATTCAGTATTGGCGTTTACTCAAACCAGTATCGGTTGTTACTCAATCCTGTATTGGTTTAGTAACCTGTGTTAGTGCTGTTTCTCATCTGAGTTATCCGGACGAAATAAGAGTATACTGGAAAAATTAAAAAGCCCTCTATGTAGTTAGTTTGCTTTTTGGCAAAAGTCAGAAAATAAATAAAATATTTATTTTCTGACTTTTTCACTATCCGAATTTGGAGTGAATTAAGGGTTTTTCAGTTATTTGCGTTTGAAGTTTGCCAGGCGGAGGCAGACTAAATCCTGCAGGTTTTCGGCCAGTTTAACGGGTACGTTAAAGTTATTGGCAATAATGGCAAATGCTATGGGTTCGTCTTCTGCGGTCATGGCATATCCGCAAAGACTCCTTACCGCGGTAAGGTATCCGGTTTTTGCCCTTATCTTTCCATCTGCTCTTGTACCTTTAAGCCGGGTACCCATTGTGCCGTCTTCCCCTGCGATGGGGAGTGAGTTAAAGAATGGTACAAAGTATCTGCTTTTATACATGTAATTGAGCAGAGAGACAAACTGGCGGGGAGTGACAAAATCGAGGCGGGAGAGTCCGCTGCCATCGACTAACATCATGCCGTCGGTATTCATTCCCATATCCTTGAATACATCAAGTTCTGATTCGATACCATTTTCGACTGTTCCGTAATGCTGGGCTTCGAGTCCGATTGTCTTTAGTATCTGTTCGGCATAAAAGTTCTGACTGTTCTTATTAACTACTTTTATAATTTCCCTTAACGGAGGGGAAAGATTAACAAAGAGAAGAGAGGCGTCTTTATAATCAACCGGCCGGGGGAGATCGCCAACGACCATTGATGATCCGTTAATTTTTATACCTCTCATTTCAAGCACGTGCTTTAATGTTACCATTGCAAACTGAGTAGGATTATTAACAGTGCAGAAGGTTCTTACAGTGTCTGAGTTTTCTTTGATAGTGCCCGATACGGTTATAATGTTTGTTCCTCTATCCCTGAATACATCGATATCAGTTGTTGAATCTTTCGGAACCACCAATACCTGGTTTGTTATAACTACATATTTTGTATATGGATCGACAAGAATCTTAGCGTTTTTTTTATCCCTGCTGACGGCAACAGATATATTAACACAGTTATCATTAAAAGAGATTGCACTTGACTGAGCAGAATACCAATAGCTTTCATCATCCCAAGACCAGCCCTCGCCAAGTCCGCGGTCATCGAACTCGCTATCGTCACCGATAATATTTCCGTCAATCTCCTCGATGCCCAAATTCTGCAGTGAATCTGCCCACAGTTCATAGACAGTTAACATATCGCCGCCGTAGAACCTTCCGGAGATAGTGGGGTCTCCCCTGCCCTGTACGATTATGTCACCTTTGAGGAGAGAGCCATCAATGGTTCCATGTTTATAAATATTTGTTGTGAACCTGTATTCAGGGCCAAGGAGATTAAGTGCTGCAGAGGTGGTAAATAGCTTTAAGCTTGAGGCAGGCAGAAAGAGCTTATCTTCATTTCTTTTATAAAAATATTCGCCGGTTTCAAGGGATTGTATAAGAACACCCCAATTGGCATTGCTGAAACTGGGATCATTAAAGATGTCTTCCATCTGAGTCCAGAATTCAGGCAGTGTTGAAACTGAATACCTTCGGGGAGCTTCAGCGGCAGTATCCTTACGGTCCTGCGCACTTACTGAAACGATTCCGATTAATATAATAAATAAAGCAATCCGTCTATTTACCATATTTATTTATTACCTCTTCTATTTCCGACTTAGTTAATTTTCTGTATGCGCCGACAGGTATATCGGCATGAATACCTGCAAAGCTTAACCTGTTAAGGGCTTTTACAGTGTAGCTTAATGCTGCAAACATCTTTTTTACGAAATGGTTTCTGCCTTCGACAGCAGTTACAATGACATGCGTATAATGGTTTTTTTTAGGAAACATAACCTGTTTGAATTTACCTCTTTCGCCATCGATGTAAATCCCTTTAAGCAATTTCTCTTTATCTTTTTCATCGAGGGGGCGATCGAGAAGGACTTCGTATTCGCGCGGGATCTTATTGCGCGGATGAGTTATAAGATTGGAGAAGTCGCCGTCATTAGTAAGGATAAGTACGCCAGTAGTATTATAGTCGAGCCGACCGGCAGGGAATATAGTTTCATTAGTGTCGATAAGGTCGACAACAGTTTTCCTATCCCTTTCATCGGCAGTTGTAGTAATTACACCTTTCGGTTTATTGAGGAGGTAATAGACATGCCTATGGGGAGCAAGCTTTACGCCGTCAACTTTAACATGATCGGTTTCCTCGTTGACCTGGCAGACAAGTTCGGTGATAGTTTTATCATTTATCTCCACTCTTCCCTGGAGAATCAGTTCTTCAACTTTGCGTCTTGAGCCGACGCCGCAAGCGGCGAGGTATTTATTCAGTCGTACTGGCATTGTCTCCCTGGTTTTCTGCTTCTTTATCAAAATCGAGCTGAGCCTGTTCTTCTATAGCGTTCATCATTATTTTTTGTCTTTGTTCGAGGAAATCCTCATCCTTCATAATATCTTCAATTTCGCGGGGTTTAGGAAGATCGGTAATTTTATGCAGGCCGAAGTATTTAAGGAACTCGTCAGTTGTATTATACAGGAGGGGGCGGCCGACAGTTTCTGCGCGTCCTGATATGGTAACGAGGTTTTTCTCGAGAAGCACAGAAAGGATATAATCCGCATTGACACCGCGGATATTTTCGAGCTCCGGTTTTGTAATAGGTTGTTTATATGCAATGATAGCGAGGGTTTCGAGTGCAGCCTGGCTTAATCTCCTTTTGCTTTTTTCAGAGGAGAGGTAGCCGATATACTTAGCGTTTTCCGGTTTGGTAGCGAAGAGAAAGCCGTGGGCTATTTTCTGTACGCTGAATGAGATACCCTGCTCATCGTATCTTTTATTCAATTCATCTACTGCGATTTCAACTTCATCATTTGAAATATCAATATCCTCACCGTCAATCCCTTTGATTACTCTAATAATTTCCTGCGAGCTGATGGGATCATCGGAAGAAAATATAAGTGCTTCAATAACAGAATTATAAATATTATCCATTGGCGCCTTTCATAAGTACAAAGTCATTAAAGTCATTTGATTCTCTAATAGTAATAATACCACCCTTTGTTAATTCAAGCAATGCCACAAATGTGATAACGATCCTTATTTTTTCTTTCATATTTTCGACAAGTTTAAGGAAATGGACTTCAATTTCGGTATCCAGCTTATCGAGGATATACTGAATCATCTCATCTATGGTGATATTTATTTTATTTATTTGATGAACGGGCTGAGGTTTTAGTCCCTCAATTGCCTTCTTAAATGCTTTCGTAAGGTCAAAAATAGTAACATTTTTTAATAATATATCATACTCAGGGGGGGATACTTTTTCATCGAGGGAGAAATTGCCCCTGTAGGAGACCTTTCTCTGGGCTGATTCGAAGAAGGAGAGTTCTTCGCTCATTTCCTTATACTTTTTATATTCGAGGAGGGCGGCTATAAGATCGGCGCGGGGATCAATCTCCTCCCCTTTCTCATCAATCTCTCTTGGGAGGAGCATCCTTACCTTAATATGCATAAGTGTAGAGGCCATAAGAATGAAATCGCCTGCCACTTCAAGATCAAGTTCTTTTATAAGGTTTACGTATTCAAGGAATTCGCCCGTGATACGGGAGATGGGAATATCGTAAATATCCAGCTCATCCCTTCTAATAAAAAAGAGGAGAAGATCGAGCGGGCCTTCGAACTTATCGAGTTTAATCTTATACAATACTTATCCCAGCTTCATTTTTTCGTGGACTTCTTTCATAGTTGCCGAAGCAATCTTTTTAGCTTTCATTTCACCGTCGGCGAGAATATC
>JARLHC010000071.1 GCA_031292455.1 Ignavibacteriaceae bacterium | reverse complement strand
TAGATATTATCAGTATCACAGGCAGGGGTCATAATAATCCTTGAACCCGTATTTACCTGCCAGTTTATTTTACCTGTGGATAAGCCGATACTATATAAATTGCCGTTATCATTACCTATATAAAAATCCCCGCCACTTATAGAAGCCCCCCCGAAGAAACAGCCACCGGTTTTAATCCTGTACTGTATATTACCATTTTCAGCATTCAAAGAAATTATTTCTCCGTTATTATTTCCAAAAACCAGAGAGTTATCCTTTAATGCAGGAGAACTATAAGTAATACCTTTGGTATCAGTCTCCCAAATCTTTATCCCACTAAAACTGAACTTATAAACAATCCCTTTTTCTGTAGTAAATATTATCCCGTCATCAGATTTTATTATTTCAGTTAATCCCCTGCCCGGTATTTTTATTTGTTTCAGGTATTTAGATTCCGATAAATTATAGTAACATAAATTGGAGGAGTTCTCATCATTCTGAGAGACTAAATAAATAACTAAATTATGGTCAAGAACCGGAGTTGAATAGACGGCACCGACATTCTTCAGCTGACCGACTTTATCCCCATTATTTATATCAAAGCAATAAATCCTGCCGGATAGATCATTAACAAATACATAGCGGTCATAAATGGAAACAGAAGAATTGGGGAAGCTTCCGTTTATTTCTGCATCCCACATTTTTTTTAGTGAATCGCCAATAGTAACAGGATAATAAAAAGTTCTTTCCGGAGTCTTCCCAAACATAGAATAGGGATTAGCATCTACGGAAGAATTTGTATTAATAACAGAAGTTGAACAATTGTTTAAAATAAGAGAGGATAAGATAATAACGCTATAGAGGTATAATGATTTCAAAAATCCCATCCAAAAAAGAATTGATAAAAAAGACCTGGTTGGAAATTATTAAAGTTATTCTGAATTGTTTTACCTATATCATATCTAAAAACAATGGCGCCAAACAGATTAAACCGAAGTCCTGCTCCGATACTTCCCAAAGTTCCTTCATACACAGTATCCCAGGCATTACCAGCATCAAAGAATGCGGCACCCCTAATACCGAAGAACCCAAGATCGGCAAAAGGGAATTTTATTCTTAACTGATCGATTAAAGGGAACCTGAATTCAAGAGAAGAAATCCATAGTTTTTCGCCGATAATTGACCATCTTGGCCATCCCCTAAGATCCCAGCTCCCCCCCATAAAATACCTTCTTGCTTCCTTACCTTCATTAAACATGAGAGCAGCACGGAAGGCCAAGGCAGTGCTTAGGCCAAAGCGGATGTATTGCCTGAAATCCGAAATAAATGCAAAATAATCCACATTGCTATATTTAATATCCCCCGTATATCCGAGCAGAATCCTAGCTCTAGTTCCATCGATCGGTCCGGTGGAACTCCAGATAGAATTATCGAATACCCAGGACAAGGAATTACTAAGGAGCAGTGCTTTTCTTTCAATTATTCCAGTAAGAACTTCTTTATCAGAATTGGCCATAGTAACAGTGGTTTCAATCCTTTGGAATTTAGTTAAAGGGAAGTTCAGGAGGAAATATCCGCCGTAGCTTCTTTCATAATACTCCTGATCCGGATCCTGGAGATCATATCGTTGTCCGCTAAAATTGAAAATACCGAACCCGTAATTAGCTCTTTCACCTAAATATACTTTTTCAAGGGCTACATTGAAACTTTTAAGAAAATCGCTTTGAACCTGGGCAGTATTATAGATAAGAAAGAAATAGTTATCATCATTAAGCAAATCGCTTAAAGAAAAGACTGCACCACCCTGGGTTCCAAAAACCGGATCGGTGGAAATCTCACTTTCTGCAAAGTCAAGAGTATATTCTTTTTTATAAGTTACTTTTTCCCTTTCTGATTCTCTTACAAGCATTGCGGGTTTCCATATCCCTTTTGAAGAATCAAAATTCATCTTAGTCAATTTGATTGAATCGTTAGAAATATTAGCATAATTCATCCGATATAAATTAAAGCCAAAGTTCTCGAATCCGGAGAATGCGATTGTATCTTTATTCAAAAAGACAGGATTATATACGCTTGTAATAAAATTTGTTATTTTTTTAACTGAATCTGAAAAATTACCATTCTTAATTTCAACCGATGCGATATTCCTAACTCCATCCGATTCAGATGTAAAGATAAGATGATCTTTATCAGGGGATAGCTGAGGAGACATACAATTAGAGTTCAGGCAGCTAACATTTTTTATTTTATGTGAAACAAGGTCATAAGAGAAGAGATTGTAGACCTTTTCATATTTCCCGCCGGTCCTGTCGGATGAAAATATAATCTGATTATTATCAATCCCGAACACCGGGTCCTTATCATCATAGTAATCATTAGTCAAACGGTTAATTGCATCATTCTGCCAATCAAGTAAAAAGATATCACTAAATCCTTTCTGATCTACAGCATTGAAAACAATGGTTTTTCCATCATAAGAAAATTTAGGGGAATTTATATTTATCAGATCAGGGTTGCTATAATTTTTAATTACCTTATCTTCTTTGATTGAATAAAAATGAACAGCATCTGTGCTTCCGGACTTAGTTACAAAAGCAAGGATGCCATCTTTTGAAATGTCAATAGAAGACTGAAATAAATGGAATTCTTCAAACTGTTCTGTTTTTTCCCCCCTGATAACCAGCTCAACCTTAGGAGTTTCTCCCCTGTCATTCAGATCAAGCTTATAGACAGAAGAATAGCCATCCCTGTCGGCTACAAAATAAAGATAATCCCCCATATCAGTTTTGTAATGAACAGGTGTAAAGTTAAACCCTTCAAAAGTAAGTTTTAATGCTCCTACTTCTGTAGGTTTCTTAAAGGCGATTAACGGATAATATTTCTGTTTCAGATAATAGAACCATTCCTTATCTATATCTTTAATAGATTTACCGACTGTATGTTCAATGACTTTGTTGAAATTCTGAAACATCCAGATATTTTCAACCATCAGAGGAATTTTTTCAGCTCCATATTTTTCTTTTATGAATTCAAGGAAATTCTGCCCTTCTTTATACATAAGAAAGGTACCGTAGATTTGAAATATATTTTCCAAATCGACAAAATAACCATTCAATACAGCATCCCTCATTACCATTTCTGCCTGTTCGTCAGGTGCAGTTGACATGAATTCAGCTAATCCTTCTGTAAACCAGAGCGGGGGGCTATAATCAGTAGACATCCGGTGGTCAGTTAAGACCCGATAGATCTTATTGGTCATAAAAACATGAGTTAACTCATGTCTTATTACATGCTTAAAATCGTGAAGGGATCCGTTAGAAGGGATAACAACGCGTCCTTTAAGAAATTCAAAGAATCCTCCCACACCTTCTGGAATAAATCCGGGGGTTGTATTTGTCTGCTGGAAATGATTAGATGTGTTATAAAAAATAAGCGGGATCCGAGCAGTGACCACATTATTATAAGTTACTTTAAATTCATTGTAGGCTTCTTCGGCGATATAGGCGCCAATTTCCGCAGTCTCCTCCATTTCACCATAATAAAAGATATTAAAATGTTCAGTACGGAGAACCTTCCAGTCAAATTTCTCATACTGCACTTTATTCCTGCCGAAAAAGTAATACTGTGCAAAGGAAATATTGCTTACTGAAACAATTAATATGAAAATGTATTTAAAAGCTTTTAGCAATTTCTATACAATAGTTAACAGTAATGACATCTTTAATCTATCGAATGAAACAGTAGAAACAGGTGATTCAGGATCTAAGCAAGCTTTTCTTTGAGAGTATTAATATTTTCAATTTCTGTCGGATCATACCCTCTCAGTAATGCCAGGTAATACGTTATCCAGTCACCTAAATATATTAAATCCATAATACGGGACTTAAAATCCGTTTCATTACTTTCAAGAATAATTTTCTCACATGATACAAGGGAGGATGTAATATCGAACCTCTTTTTTATTTGAGGATGATATATTTTGTCTACAATTAAGATAAGTTTTGCATTAAACTGTTTTTCAAGGAAAGACTCCCATCCTATAATTTCATTATGATTAAGTTCAGGAATTACATTATGGAAAGCATGGAGTTTGGAATTCTCATTAAACTGGCATTTCAACCTATATCCTACAGAGGAAGTGACATCCGCAGCAGAATAGATTACCGGAATAAAACCAATAAGCTGGAGAGCCAGATCGAACGCTTTATTCTTTTCCCTGCTAAGTTCTAAACCTTTTTCTTTCCACAAAGAAATTATTTTTTGAACGATAGAATCCTGAGAGGAGATAATGTTCAGTTCCTGCAATACCTTTAGCTGAGAGAAAAAGCTAAGACCCAGGGAATACCTTGGCTGAAAACCCGGCATTACTGCAACAACAGGGATATTATTATCGGCAGCAGTTTTACCAATCTTACCCCCGGTTGTAATGCAAATAATGCTACAGTTCTTCTTGATACCTTGATTAAGGACTGAAATTGTTTCTTCAGTATTTCCGGAATAAGAGGAAACTATAAGTAAGGTATTTCCATCGGCAAACGATGGCAGATTATAATTGCGATTTACAATAAAGGGAATATTCAATTCGCCAGCGAGAAAATTTGTCATGAGATCAGCACTTATAGCAGAGCCGCCTAAACCAGTAACTATAATTGAGTTAAACTTTTTTCCCTTTAAAGATCCTGTATCAATTTTATTATTCCAGGCATTTTCAATCTGTTGATAGGTATTGATCAATACGTTAAACTGGTTTTGCGGATCATATTTCAGCACATATTCTTTGATGTTCATTGTTTTCCTAAATAATGTTTCTTGTTCTGGTTATATTATTAATTTTAAAGAAATGTTCAATTTTTTGTTGTATCTCCGTTTCGGTAGAGCAACAGAGACAATCATCTGAGAGCTCTTTGGCTTTAACAAATGAGAATTTGCTTATAATTCTTTTTGCATAAGGAATTGTAGAAGGTGAAAGACTTAATGAATTTAACCCCAGCCCTACAAGCAGAGGAATGGCGAGGGTATCGCCGGCCATTTCCCCACAAAGGCTAACAGTCTTGCCTGCTTTATTTGCTTCATTAACGATATGCGAAATTGTTCTTACCACAGCCGGGCTGAATTCCTGATAAAGATCGGAGACAAAATCATTACCCCGGTCGACTGCCATCAGATATTGAATAAGGTCATTAGTTCCGATACTTAAAAAGTCGACTTCCATTGCAAATTCTTTTGCCATTACAGCTGCAGCAGGGACCTCAATCATAATCCCGACCTTCATATTTTTATCAAAAGGAATTTTATCATGCTTTAATTCTTTCTTACATTCTTCAATTAATTCTTTTGATCTTTGGATTTCACCTATGGTTGATACCATGGGGAGCATAAATTGAACATTCTTGTCCTTGCTTGCTTTAAGGACAGCCTTAATCTGGGTTTTAAATATTACTTTATTTTCCAAGAGTATACGAATTCCCCTTAATCCAAGGAAAGGATTCGGTTCTTCGAAATCAAGGAATTTAACTTTATCTCCCCCAATATCAAATGCCCTGATTATTATATCATCCGGATATATCCTGGAAGAAAGCCTTGAATAGATGGTTGTTTGTTCCAGTTCATCCGGAAATTCCCCAAGTTCCTCAAGAATTTGTTCGGTTCTGTAAAGTCCCACCCCTTTAGCTCCGCTTGAAATTACTACATCCACTTCTCCGGTAACATCTACATTGGCCATAAGCTGGATTTCGTGGCCATCATTAGTCATTGCAGGTTTATCTTTAAATTCTTCAAGACCTTTCTGAAGTTCAATTAAATGAATCAGTTTTTTCCTAAAGAATATAATTTGTTCTTCCGTAGGGTTAACAAGAATATAACCGTGAAACCCATCAACAATAATATTATCTCCATCCTTAATAGTTGTGGTGGCATTATGGGTACCAACAACAGCAGGAATATTAAGTGAACGGGAAATAATAGCAGCATGTGAAGTTACACCTCCGTGGTCGGTAACAAAACCTTTAACATTGCACCTGGAAAGAAGGATCGTATCCGCAGGAGTCAAGGAATCACTAACCACGATAAGATCGTTTGTAATCTTTGATTTCCATCGCCGTTTCTGAAGATTTCTAATTATCCTATTTTTAATATCCTCAATGTCCTGAGCCCTTTCCTTCATATAAGATTCATGTGACAATCTCATCAGGTCCTGGTATTTAGAAATTTCATCGTTAACGATATATTCCGGTTGACGTTTTTCTGATTTTATCCTATTAATAATATTTTCGATTAGTATCGGATCATCCAGAATCATTACCTGTGCTTCAAAGATTGCAGCACGGGTTGCTTCCATTTTTTCTTTTGCAATAGCGAATATTTTATTGAGTTCTTTCTTGGATTTTACAAGTGCTTCATTAAAGTTAGAAATTGCTTCATCTATATCAGTTATTTCCCCGTCATTAATCTTTATCTTTTCTTTTGTGAATAAATAAACTTTTGAAATAACGATACCGGGAGCGGCAGCAATACCGGTAATTTTATTTTCAGCTTCAGTAAATATTTGTTTAAATGATTTCAAAGCTCGTCAAAACCTCTGTTAAAATAGTCTGATATTTCCTCTGATGCTTCTTTTTCATCCACACCATCAAATGTTAATAGAAGCTCAGAGCCCATTTCGGCAGCGAGTGTCATTACGCCTATTATGCTTTTACCATTAATATTTAATCCGTCCTTTAGGATATTAAAATCACATTTATATTTTGAGGCCAATTTAACAATAGTGGCAGCCGGTCTTGTATGCAGGCCAGCGTTATTTACAATCTTAACAGTTTTTTCGATCATCATTTATTTCTTCTTATTAAAGAGTCAGTCAGCCAGATGAAAAGATCTCTGTCCTCTTGTTTTTTCAGATATTTTAACCGGGAAAGTGCTTTATTGGAATACCTAATTATTTCATTTCTAGCATCATCCAATATTCCTAGTTTCAAATATAATGCTTTATATTTTGGTATTTCGGCCTGAACAATCCCTTTATTATCTATAACTTTTTGTAATTGTTCCTTATCCTTACCCCTGGCTTTTTCCAGCGCCTTTAGGAATAAATAAGTTTTTTTCCCTTCAACAAGATCTCCACCAACAGATTTGCCGAAATCGGATTCATTACCTGAAATATCCAACAGATCATCCTGAATCTGGAAAGCGATACCGATATTCTTTCCGAATCCTGCTAATGCAGAAATCTCCTTCTTTGATCCACATGCGATATTAGCACCTATAATACAACACATTTCTGCCATTGCGGCCGTCTTTTTTTCTATCATCACTAAATATTGATCAATTGAAACTTTCTTGAGAAGCTCGAAATCCTTATCCATGCTTTGTCCTTCGCACACCTCAACGAGTCCATGTGTAAAAGAGTCCAATACTTCTTTAAGGTGATCACCAGAATCTTTTAAAAGAAATTCATATGCTACAGAAAGCAGGCTATCCCCAGCCAGAATAGCAGTATTTAAATCATATTTTTTATGAAGAGTTAACCTTCCTCTTCTTTTTTCTGCATTGTCCATGATATCATCATGGACAAGAGTAAAATTATGAAGCAGTTCGACCGCAACCGCTGCATTATAGGCCTGGCTGAACTTACCACCCGCAGCTTTTACAGAAAATAATACAAGAAGCGGTCTTAATCTTTTCCCTCCACTTTCAAGAATATATGCGGCAGGTTTGTATAATGAATAAGGTTTTCTGCTATCAAGTGCATTACTCAGTTTTTTCTCAACTTTAATTCTTTCTTTTTCATATAAAGTGCTGAATTTGGATTTAACTCCGATCAATGCAATTCTTCCTTTAAAATAATTTTATTATGTAGATCATTTATTGTATAAGTACCTGTTAAAAACATAATTTTTTTCAAAACCTGGAACCAGTCCACTATTAAATTCTTTACTCCTATGATATCTTCTTTATCAAGCATCTGGAGGATTACTCTTGCTGAAGCTGCTATATCGGCACCTAAAGCAAAGGCTTTTGCCATATCAAAGGGAGTTTTAATTCCTCCTGATCCGATAAGTATAAATTTATGAACCTTTTTAAGTTTTGATACTTCCTTAATACAATAAGATGTTGGAAGCCCCCAATCCCAGAAATGGTCATCATTTACATTTTTAGAGCGCAAGAGTTCAACGCCAGTCCAGCTAGTGCCTCCGGCGCCAGCAACATCTATACCTTTAATTCCTACTTCAAGAAGCTTTGCGGCAGCTTTTCTGGAAATACCAGCCCCAACTTCCTTTGCGATAACAGGAACATTCACTTTTTTTACCAGTTTCTCCAGCTTCTTCAGAAGACCGGAAAAAACAGGCACTCCCATATTTTGAAATAGTTCCTGGGCCGCATTAAGATGAATCACCAACCCATCTGCATCTATAATATCTACCAGGTACTGCACGTGATCAAGATTATTCATCTCTATAATTTGAGAAGCGCCAATGTTTCCTAATATTGGAATTGACGGCGCCTCCTTTCTGAGTATCTTATAACTATTGTTGAAATCTTTATTTTCCAGAGACTGTCTTTGACTACCTATCCCTATAGGAATATTTAATTCACCCGCTACAGCCGCAAGCCTGGCATTGATATTTTCTGCCTCTGTAATTCCCCCGGTCATACAGGATATAAGGAAAGGATAATGAATTTTTTTCTTCAGAAAAAATGTAGTAAAGTCAATTTTGTCAATATCAACTTCAGTGATAGCATAATGTTCAAAATCGTAATAATCAAAGCCACTTGTTTTATCTTTAAAATTTACATTATGAGTTAAACAAAGTTCTAATTGTTCTTTTTTCCGTTGGGAAGTTGAATTAAAATCTTCAGTCATTTTAGATTTTTTCATTACTAGATCTAACCTCTCTATGCCCTATGATAGTCAGGTTTCCAGTTCTTGATTGCTTTTTTAATCTCATCATTACTCATTTTTTCAGCAAGCGCACGGTTTGCAAGCTCAGGAAACTCCAGATCCGAAGCAAATCTTAAGGCAATTATCTGGGACATTGATAATCCAGGATCAAATAGTTTCCCAGTTAGTATAAAATGGCGCAGATTCTCTTCCGCCCTGATAGCTCTGTTCTGCACTGCTATTGCAAAAGACCTTGTGTAGTAATAGATTATCAAGAAGTTTATTGCACCAAGAAATACAACAGTTGAGATTACTCTTTCACCTCCATTACGGTAACTTCTGAAAAGAAATATAATGGAGCCGGCTAATACTATAATACTTAAAAAGAGTAATACAAAATGATACCCAGTAACATACCTCCTGTGATTTGAATAGCTCTGCTCTTTCATTAAAACTCCTTTTTTGCAATTTATATAAAGTATGCAAGCGTGATTAAATGGTTAATTTTAATATAACAAAAAATGAGTTAAATCTTAAAAATGAGTTATTATTCAGACCAATTTATTGCCCCAATTTGGGGAAGCAAATATTTATGTCTCTGAAGGGCAAAAGTGGTTAGGAAATCTGTTGATACTTAAAATTACAATCATTAGATTAAATAAGAATGCTAATTTAATAAATTAAGTAATATCCCAGTTAAAGATCTATTTAATTTTACTGAACTTAAATTAAAAGGAGTAACAAATGGGCCAGCAGCAACTTCTTCTAATAGTTCTTGGTGTTATTATAGTCGGTGTCGCTATAGTTGTGGGTATCAACTTATTTAATTCAAATTCAGTTTCCTCGAACAGGGACGGGCTGGTATCTGACTTGAATAATCTTGGTGCTGTTGCACAGCAATTTTACAGGAAGCCATCAGCTATGGGAGGAGGCGACCATTCTTTCACCGGATGGACAATTCCCCCTGAATTAGATACAACTGCATTCGGAACATATTCGGCAACTGTCAGTGCTCAATCCATAACTATAGTAGGAACGGGTTACGAATTTAATAATGGCAGTCATATTCAGCATACTGCAACGATAACGCCCGCAGCAACCACTACTATACAAAACAATTAGAGCATCAATTTTTCGTGTCATTTAGTATATGATATTGCAGAATTGTTTAAACTTTAGATATACTATTCCTGATTGTTGATACTTAAGGTTTTAATAATTAACTTTGTTTAAAGTAGCCCAATTTGATCCGGGTATAGTATATGTAAATAAAAATTTTGCTTCTTTCCCGTGATTAACTCCCATTAGTATAATATTTTTTCCAGACTACCGATTTACAGGAAAGTGGCATGATTTTTAACAAACGTAAGCTAGCAGAAGAGAAAGTTGTAGAAGCCGAGCAGCGATATCGGACCCTCGTAGATCATATGAGCGAAGGATTGCTTCAGGTAGACAACTCTGATGTTATTATTTTTGCCAATCACAGATTCTGCGAAATGACAGGATATTCGCTTGAAGAATTAGTCGGGAATGTTGGAGCTAACATTTTTTTAGATGAATCGGAGCGTGAGATAATAATAAATAAAGGTAAACTCCGACTGAAAGGAGTGGTTGATATTTATGTGATCAAGATACGCTGCAAAAATAATGAATACAAATGGGTACAGGTTGGTGGTTCTCCAGTTACTAACATTAAAGGTACAACAGTTGGATCTATAGGAGTATTTACTGACATTACTGATCGATTATTTTTTGAAAAAGAACTAAGGGAAAGTGAAAAAAAATACAGGGATCTTTTTGAAAAATCAGATGATGCAGTATTAATTATTAACAATGGCAAATTTGTAGATTGTAATATTGCAACAGTTAAAATGCTTCGCTATAATGATAAAAAAGAACTTTTGGAAACGCATCCATCTGAATTATCGCCTGAGTTCCAACCTGATGGCAGAGCTTCTTTAGAAAAAGCAGATGAAATGATGCAGGTAGCATTAGAGAAAGGGAGCCACAGATTTGAATGGAACCATAAAAAATCCGATGGAGAAATTTTTCCTGTTGAAGTATTATTAACCGCAATTAATACTGATAATAACAATAAAATTCTCTATACAGTCTGGCGTGATATTACCAAACGCAAAAAAGCAGAATTACAGCTTGCTAAATATGCCGAGGAACTAAAAGCTTTAAATGAATTAAAAGATAAATTCTTTTCTATCATATCACATGATCTAAGAGGTCCTTTCCAGGGATTTTTAGGGGCGACAAGTTTTTTAATATCAGAAATAGATAACCTGACTAAAGAAGAAATTGTGGAAATAGGAGAAGCTCTTAACACCTCCCTTAAAAAACAATTTGACCTTCTAAATACGCTGCTTGACTGGTCCCGGGTTCAAACTGGTGATTTCTATACAAAATTTGAGGATATCAAATTAAAAAATACTGTGGATGAAGTTATGCAGCCGTTAGATATGTTGGCTGCTCAAAAAGAAATTGGAATAATCAATCTAATTGATGACTATATTTCTGTATATGCGGATAAAAACACACTTAGTTTAGTTATACGAAATCTGATTTCCAACGGAATAAAATTTACAAATAAGAAAGGGACAATAAAAATTTCAGCTGTGCAAAAAGGCAGATTTGTAGAAATCACCGTTGAAGATAATGGAGTAGGTATACCCTCTAATGCGATTAATAAATTATTCAGAATGGACCTCTATTACTCTACAGAAGGAACGTCAAATGAATCGGGATCCGGCCTGGGACTATTGTTATGTAAGGAAATAATTAATAAATTTGGGGGTAATATTTGGGTCGAAAGTGAACTTAATATTGGGAGTAAATTTATTTTTACAATACCTATATCAGAATTAAAACTCTAATAACAATAGATCAAGAAAGATCATGAAATTAAATATGGCGATAAAATAGCTCTTTACTGCCATATTTTGAAAGGGAATAATTAATGAAACTCAATATTTTAATTTATTCAATCTTAATATTTGCAGGATTTTTTATCTCTGCATCATATTGTCAACCTCATTTTACTTGCACACTTGCCAATGATTCATTATCGGCAGCAAATGTTTATGAGTTTGACATCTACATGCAGAGTAATGATAGTTCAACAATAGAATTGGCTGATATTAATTTTGGCTTTATTTATAACCCTCAAGTTACGGATACCGGTTCTATGACTGTTTCCTGGGTTCCACAATCCAGTGAATTATCAAATCTAGCAGAGTTACCGAGAAAATTTAAAGTGACTGTTTCATTAAAGGACAGCTCTCATGTTGGAATTATTATGATTGGTCCCAGAATACCCCCCGGACATGGTAAAGGATCAATAATATCCAATATAGCTCCCGGAACAAGGATCGGGAGATTAAGACTTTCAAATAGTGTAAATTTTGCAGCAGACCGTATGAATATTGAATGGAATGTACTTAAGAATAATGGACTCTATCCCACAACTGTAACCGCCTATTTAAAGAATATAAATACTGTTATTACTCCGTCTGGGACTTATATTTCAAGATTAAAAAATCCTGTCCTCAAATAGGGCAAGTAATCTTATTTCCCTTTATTATAGCTAATAGGCAAATAGAATGAAAATGCACTCCCATTTCCTAACTCACTTTCAACAGTTATTCTTCCACCCTGTGCCTGAACAAATTCTTTTGATATAGCCAGCCCCAGCCCTGTGCCTTTATTCTTATTGCCTACCTGAACAAACCTTTTAAATATTTTTTCCTGATCTTCCTTGCTTATCCCGGGTCCATTGTCCCGCACTGTGAATTTCACAAACTCATTAGTGACTTCTGCGTTCAAATCAATAAATCCATTCTCTGAAGTGTAGCGCATTGCATTAGTAATAAGGTTAACAAGTACCCATACAGTTTTTTCAAGATCAGCTTTCACTTCGGGGAGATTATCGGAAAGATTAAGATTGATCTGAATTTTCTTCTCCGAAAGAAGCATCATAATTGCAGTAACTGACAAGTCAATTATATCCTCCGGGCGCACCTTAGAGATTTTTAATTTAATATTCCCAGTTTCTGTTTGTGAAAAATCCAAAAGCTCATTTACCATCTTGGAAAGCCTAACTGATTGTTGTCTTATAGAGATAATTAAATTTTTCTGTTCATCATTAATCTTTCCAATCCTTTCATCTTCCAGCAATTTCAAGCTTAAATTTATTGAGGAGATAGGTGTTTTAAGTTCATGCGAAACTGTAGCGATCAAATTGGTTTTAGCAACATCTCTCTCTTCAAAAAGAGTAATATTTTTTAATAACAATATATATCCAATAATTCTCTCAGCATCACTTCCTACAGGTCTTGTCTTAATTTCAATGACTTCCCTTGAATAATATAATTCCTTTTTGTTCTGAATAATTTTTATAGGTTTCTCATCATCATCCTTACTTTCCTCTGATCCATTCTTAACCAACCCCTTTATTAATTCTCTCAAAAGGTCATTACGCATCGCTACATCGGGAGCATATTTTCCTGCAATTTCGTCTCTCATTAACCCGGTTAAATTCAGTGCTCCCATATTAGCCATTAAGAATACTTTATTTTCATCAAGTATAAATACAGCATCCTGTAAATTCTCAATAACTGCATCCAGTCTTTTCTTTTCAACTAAAAGTGTATCAAGTGTGTTTTCTTCATATTCTTTTAATCTTCCGGCCATAATATTGAATGCTGCTGCAAGGTCACCCAATTCATCCCTGGATGAAAATTTTAATTGTTGATCATAATTCCCTTTTGAGATTGCCTTGATCTTATCTGTAAGTTCCAAGATAGGGTTTACAATTGAACCCGGATATTTAATGATAAAAGTCAGGGTAATAATAATACTTAGCACTCCCACAATGATCATCCAATACGAGACTCTTTTTGCAGTGTCCCCTATTCTCAGATTAATTTTCTGTATAGCGCTCATGTTAATATTATAAATATCAACGATGGATTGTCTTGTTATATAATAGGAGTCTCTGGCATTAATCGATGAATTGTCATTTAATTTCTGTTCAATTATTTCGATAAAACCTGAATAATTAGCATAAAGCTCATTTACAATTTCTTTTTCTCCGGCTTCAGTTACATTTTTCTTTTCAGCATAATAATTGTTTAAAAATTCCTGTTTCTCAGATAAATAATTATTGTCATTCAATTCACCGGCAGAATTAACATTTCCATATAAAATAATGTTCTTTTTATAATCATACATCCTGTCCAGCGATTTAAGCATCTTCATTGAATACTCTACTGATCTATAATTATCAGCCAAAGTTCCCTTGGATGCATTTGCAAGCTGGTTTATAAAAACTATACCGATTACACTTAATAAAAGTATAACTAAAAACAGAAAAGCAAGTCCGGCAAATATTTTATTTTTTATTTTTTTCATTTGTAGAAATTATTAGTATATCAACTTTATTCCCAGAAGTATATTCCATTAGTTCTGTAAATAAATTACCTCTTATTCTTTGGTAAAAAGAGAAAGACGGCATGCCAATCACGATCATTTCAACTTCATTTTCCTTTGAAATATCAGCAATTACTTTGGCAATATTATTATCTGATTTCCTTATAACAGTTGCGCCCAGTTCCGTAGCCATTTTGAAATTATTAATAAGCAGTCGTTGTTCTTTTGAATCAATATTATTTATAGATTCCATTGGTGTCTCAACATAAAGCACATACCACTTTGAATTATTTACAGCTACAATCCTTGAGGATTTCCTGATAATATTTGCTGCTGATTTGGCATTAGTGCTTATACATGAAATCAGTGCATTTATTTTTTCCCTGTGCTGGAGCGGAATGTCCTTAATAATTTTCCGTTCCACCTGCCTTGATACTTCCTTTAATGCGAGATCCCTTAGTTGCAGAAGCTTATCCTTCTGAAAAAAATTATTTAGTGCAACCGGTACTTTAGCTTTATCATAAACCTTACCGTCTTCAAGTCTTTCAAGCAGTTCTTCAATTGTAAGATCAACATTTACAACTTCATCCGCCATATGGATTATGCTGTCGGGAACTCTCTCTTTAATTTCTAATCCTGTTATTTTCTCTACCTTCCCATTTAAGCTCTCAATGTGCTGAATATTAACCGTGGAAATAACCGAAATGCCTTCATTAAGAATTTCTTTAACATCCTGCCACCTTTTCTCATTTTTGGAGCCCGGAATATTCGTATGTGCTAATTCATCAGCGAGAACAACTTCAGGTTTAATCCTGATTATTGCCTCAACATCCATTTCATCCAACAGTTTGCCCTTATAAAATACTTTTTTACGAGGAATAGTCGAAAGGTCTTCAGTAATTCTTTGAGTATCAGAGCGGTTATGGGTTTCAACGAATCCAATCATAACATTGATACCATTTCTTTGGAGCTCATGGGCCTCTTTAAGCATTCTATAGGTTTTACCCACTCCGGCAGCCATGCCGATATAAATCTTCAGTTTTCCGCGTTTGGAAGCACGTACTAAGTCAAGGAAATGTTCTACATTTACAGAAAACTCTGATTCCATATTATTTTAATTTATGACCAGTTTAAAATATAATATTTTATACCGTCTGATAAATATTTTTCATCTTCAATAAAAAAGCCGAGTCCGAACAATATTTTGATAATATCTTCAACCAAAGCAGGATCATGTTCCTTAACTTTACTGAAAAGAGATAGTGGATTTAACCTTAAGTATAAGTATAATCTATCATTTTTAAAACTAAAATTTAACCTTGTTTGATATGAATCTGATATCTGTGAAATTTCAAGGTTGTTACTTATTAATTCATAGTTAATAGAAGGATATATATTTTGAATATTGAACAAAATCAACCCCAGGACTATATTGTTTTCATCCCTGTCTTTTGCTGAAAGAAGAAACCGTATCTGCTCAGCATCGCCGCATTTTTTGAAGTATGTTTCAAATAACTTTTCCATATGAAATAATTCTATCTCTTTAATTTACCCAAATAAGTTACTTTCGTTTTTATTTATGATCATATTTATCAAGAGCTAAATTTAATTTCAAAACATTAACTCTTTCTGTTCCGAATAGCCCGAATAATGGTTTTTCAATGTTCGCAGTTATTAACTTTCTCAATGCATTTTCATCCAAATGTCTTACTCCGGCAATTCTAGGAACCTGGAAATAGGCTCCCTGCGGAGATACATGAGGATCAAGTCCGCTACCTGAAGAAGTAATCATTTCAATTGGAATATCGGATTTATTAACCTTAGGATTATATTTTAATAATGTATCCAATCTTGATTTTACAGCATCAAGTAAGGCGGGGTTGGTAGGACCCAGATTTGTACCACCTGAATTAGCATTTGCATCATAATCACTTGCTGAAGGTCTTCCCCAGAAGTATTTAGGGTCAGTAAATTTTTGTCCCTCGTTCTCAAATCCGATTATATTACCATCTTTCATTAAGGGGAGTCCGTTTGCCTCACTGGGAAATAATAATCCTATCCCCCATATAAATAACGGATAACATAGTCCAAAAAGAATAACAGTAGAGAAATGTAATCCAAGAATATTTTTTAATGTTTTCATACGAATAACCTTACAATAATATCAATTAGTTTAATTCCAATAAAAGGGGTTATTAATCCACCGAAGCCATAAATTAGAAGATTTCTACGGAGCATTGCAGTTGCTCCCAGAGGTTTGTATTTCACACCTCTCAATGCTAAGGGAATAAGAAGCGGAATAATTATTGCATTAAATATAACGGCGGATAATATTGCAGATTCCGGAGTAGCAAGCCTCATTATATTTAGTGTCTGGAATCCGGGAATTGCAACCATAAACATAGCAGGTATAATTGCAAAATATTTAGCGACGTCATTTGCAATTGAGAATGTAGTGATATTACCCCTTGTTATAAGAAGCTGTTTACCGATCTCAATTACTTCAAGAAGTTTTGTAGGGTCGCTATCAAGGTCAACCATATTTGCAGCTTCCTTGGCGGCCTGGGTACCAGTATTCATTGCAACAGCCACATCAGCTTGCGCCAAAGCCGGTGCATCATTTGTTCCGTCGCCCATCATAGCAACAAGTTTACCATTTTTTTGTTCTTCTTTAATATACCGCATTTTATCTTCGGGTTTTGCTTCTGCGATAAAATCATCAACTCCTGCAGCATCAGCTATAAATTTTGCAGTCAATGGGTTATCTCCTGTAACCATTACAGTCTTTACACCCATTTTTCTAAGACGCTCAAACCGTTCCTTAATTCCAGGTTTGATAATATCCTCAAGCTGAATAGCTCCTACTACTACTTTGTTAACAGCGACAGCTAATGGAGTGCCTCCCTTCTGAGAAATTTCGTTAATAACCTTTTCGAGTGACTGAACATTACCATTAGAATTGACTGACCATTTCTTAACAGCATCCCATGATCCTTTTCTTATCTGAGTTCCATCGGGTAGATCGACACCGCTCATTCTTGTTTCTGCAGTGAACTTTATGAACTTTGCATTCTTCAAATCGCTTTCACTTACTTTAATATTATTCTTTTCAGCAAGTTCAACAATCGATTTACCTTCAGGTGTTGAATCGGAAATCGAACTTAACAATGCGCTCCTGATCAGAACATTATTATCAACTCCGTTACTCATGTAGAAATTGGTAGCTTTCCTATTACCGATTGTTATTGTTCCTGTTTTATCAAGAAGAACGACATCAATATCTCCAGCTGTTTCAACTGCTTTACCCGATTTTGCTATAATATTTGCACGCAGAGCTCTATCCATTCCGGCAATACCGATAGCTGATAAAAGTCCACCGATAGTTGTCGGGATAAGACACACGAACAATGATATAAGGGCTGCTACAGTAATAACAGTATGAGCATAATCTGCAAAAGGTTTCAAGGTAACAGTAACAAGAAGGAATACAATAGTAAATCCAGCAAGCAAAATAGTAAGTGCTATTTCGTTTGGAGTTTTCTGACGACTTGCACCTTCAACAAGAGCAATCATCTTATCCAGGAATGATTCACCAGGATTAGAAGTAACAAGCACATGAACCTTATCCGATAAAACCTTAGTACCGCCAATTACGCTGGATTTATCTGTTTCGGCTTCTCTAATTACGGGAGCGGATTCACCAGTAATTGCAGATTCATCTATAGAGGCTAACCCTTCAATTATTTCACCATCCGCTGCAATTAAATCTCCTGCTTCAGCGACGAATACATCTCCTTTCTTAAGAGAAGATGAATTAACTACAGTAATATCGCCATTACTATCAATTAACTTAGCTGGGGTTATCTCTCTTGTTTTCCGCAAAGATTCTGCCTGGGCTTTGCCTCTTGCTTCAGCAATTGCTTCAGCAAAATTTGCAAATAGAACAGTGATAAATAACAGAATTGTTATTGCTAAATCATACCCAGGTGTTCCAAGACTACCACCTGATCCGGATAATGCAAGAAAAGATACGACAGCCATGATTATAGTACCTATAAGTACTGTAAACATTACAGGATTCTTAAGCATTGTAACAGGATTTAGTTTTACAAATGACTGTTTTAGTGCAGTAATTACTATTTCTTTTTCAAATAACTTTATATTCTTTTTTCTTTTAGACATTTCTATAACCTCATAATAAAAAGTGTTCTGCAATAGGACCTAATGCCAGAGCCGGGAAGAAGGAAAGAGCGGCTATAATTATAACGACTCCAAGTAATACTATTCCAAATGTCATTCCTTCAGTTTTCAAAGTACCGGCAGATTCGGGAATATATTTTTTCTGTGCGATAAAACCTGCTATAGCAACAGGTCCGATAATTGGCAGGAACCTGGAAAATAGCATAATCAATCCATCGAATATATTCCAAAATGGTACATTGGCACTCAATCCTGCAAATTCAGAACCATTATTAGCTGATGCAGATGAAAATTCATATAACATTTCAGAAAATCCATGATAACCAGGATTAGTAAACCAACCTGTATCAGGATTATGAGCAGCTAAGAAAGATGAAATTCCGGTTCCTGCTAATATTAACAATGGATGCAGAAGAGCGACGAGAATAGCAATCTTTACTTCTCTTGCTTCTATCTTCTTTCCTAAAAATTCCGGTGTTCGTCCTACCATTAACCCGGAGATAAATACAGCTATTATAAGGAATACGAAAAAGTTAAGGAAACCAACGCCAACACCGCCGAATATGGCATTTATCATCATATCGGTTATTATCAATCCACCTGAAAGCGGCATAAAACTATCGTGTGCAGAATTAACGGCTCCACATGATGTAGAAGTGGTAACTATGCTAAAATATGATGACGCAGGGGCTCCAAATCTAACCTCTTTCCCTTCCATATTTGATGTATTGGATTGATAGATACCTAATTTATTTATTACAGGATTCCCACCGGTTTCCCATTTAATATTCAGTGAGACAAATGTGATGAAAACAAATGCCATTGCACCGAAAATTGTATAGGCAAGTTTTTTCTTCCCTGAATAATAGCCGAATGCAAATACAAGTCCGATTGCAATTATAAGTTCACTGATAACCTCAATCATATTGGTTATATAATTGGGACTTTCGAATGGATGTGCAGAATTAGCTCCGAAGAAACCTCCACCATTTGTTCCTAATTGTTTTATAGCAATCATTGGAGCCACGGGACCTGTTGCTGCTTTTATAATTTTTCCTTCAAGAGTATGAACATCCTGCGGTCCGTTAAAAGTTACGGGACATCCATTTAATAATAAAAGAATAGCTATTACTGTGGAAACAGGGAGTAATATCCTTGTGCAGGTTTTAAGAAACAGATTATAGAAATTACCCAGGTTTGATGTCTGTTTCTGAACGAGTCCCTTGAATAGAAGTGCAAGAGCTGCTATACCAGTAGCTGCACTAACGTATTGAAGGAATACCATAATTAGTAATTGCGAAAAGTATGATGCTCCTGTTTCACCGGAATAATGCTGCAAGTTAGTATTAGAAACGAAACTGGCTGCAGTGTTGAATGCCAGTGTTGGTTCCATATTTCCAATATGTGCAGGATTCCAGAAATGCCACTGCTGAATCAACAGAAGAATCAAAGCCCAGAAAAAGAATACCAGGTTCAAGAGAACCATAGCTTTCATATTCTGTTTCCAGTCCATTGGTTCATCAGGGTTTATCCTTGAAATCCTGAATATAAATCTCTCTATGGGAGCAAAGAAGTCAGTAAATACTTTTTCATCCTTAAATATTTTGCTCATATATTTCCCCAGAGGGATAGCAATCAAAACAGTAAGGAGAAATGTTATTATTACGCCAATTATTTCATTATTCATATTGATACCTAAAACTTTTCAGGTCTGATCAATGCATAAACGAGATACACAGCGATGAGAATACTTATTACCAGAAGAATTAACATTTTATTTTCCCATTAAATATTATTAAAGAAATCGACTGATTTATAAATCAGTATAAAAGAAACAATTCCAATTATTATCATTAAAAAAGCCATCATAATTATCCTTTTGTTATATATAAGCCAATTGATATGCCAAGAATTGGTACGCCAAATAGGCTCTTTTTGCTTTATTTATTCATTATTTATGTAATAGAAATGCCAAAATGGAAATACACCATATCATTTTAACAAAATGTCCTCAGAAGTTTAGGAAAACCTCTGAGGTTCATAAATGTTACATTCTGAACAATAGAGCAAAGATGATTCGAGACTCTGATTTCACCAGATCAGGGGACCATGTTGGAGTTAAAGGGGTGGTAACTAATCCGTCGGGTGAAGTAACGCCTCCATGTCCGGCAAAGTAAGGTACATTAGCTTCGCGATGAACAAATTCAAGTTCCCATGTTACATATTCATCAGGCATGTATTGTATTGTGGTTGAGAAATCCCAGGCATTAAACTGATCGCCTGGATTTTCAGTAAAGTTCTGTCCAGCAACACCAGTTGGGGTAAGAACTAAGTAGCGCCCCGGGTTTTGCATATATCCGCCGCCAATATTCCATGCCAGATGTTCATCGAAAAACCAGAAATGATTATATAGCATTCCACTTATAAAATTTTGCTTAGGACCAGCAGATCCACCAAAGGGAGTAACTCCTCCTCCAGATTCAAAACCAAGATCACCTGTTAAAGAAAAAGCTGCTTTTGAAATAAAAGAACCGGGGGATTTGATATACCTAAATTGAAAACTGTTATCACTGTGTACTCTAAGCCTGTTGTTATTTGCAGGAGTGTCATAACCGTAATATCCATTAAATACATAAGAAATATTTTCTTCAGGCCTGTAAAGGATCTGGTACCCCATGCCTGGTTCCTCATTAAACATTCCATAAGTCTGCCATCCGTTAATAAGCCAGAGTTCTACCTTTAAGCGGTCAGAAGGAAATGTCTGTAACCTGGCTCCATGAAAAAACCATGGTGTATTATCCGATGTATACGAAGGCTGGTAGGACCAGTTCTCAAAATTCGTATAAGACATCAGCCCCACATAAGACATAAAAATACCTACATCGAGATTTATTCCATGCCAGACATCCCAATGGTAACCTCCGTATGCTTCACTTACATACCGGTAAGCATCATCAAGCTTAAACTGACCACGATTAACACTCAAATCATTACGAGGGATTCCAGTTGCGCGTGTACCGAACTGCATATAAAGTCTTCCTCGTGCATGTTCATAATGGAAATCACCACCGAATGCTACGAAAGAAAGATCAAATTCATTAGCCCTGAATGTTGCTGTGGAACCGACATTAGTATGATCTATAGGGCGGTTAAAAGAATAATTATAATTTACATCGGTTATAAAGGTGCCTGTAAAATATTTTGAGTCGAGCAGAGCGGATTTCTGTCTGTTATTCCCGTTAAGCCAAGTGAAATCTCCCCAAGCAAATGGCTCACCTGAAGGTTCTTCAACAGCAGTAATATTGTTTGATTTTGATGAATCGGGTTCAGATGGCATTTCCATACCAAATGTATTGGGACTATTCAGAATAAATACCATGCATAAGATTACACTAATATATAATCCTGTATTTATTTTTTTCATTAATTTATTTTCCTTTTTTTTATGATCATACTTCATTCCAAAAGGAATGCCACACTTTATATTATCTAAAAAACAAGTTTTTTAACAATCATGAATTGAGTTCTATACCATTATGGAAATGTTGCCTGCCGTTTTGAAAGGGGATGAATTAGGTGGGATGGTGGTTATAATTATCTAAATTCTAACAAATACTATTCGATGTTGTATTCTTTAAGTTTCCTGTAGAGTGTAGTTAACCCAATACCAAGAATTTCTGCAGTTTTAGTTTTATTACCATCCGTTTCATCAAGAATTTTCAAAATATGAATTTTCTCTACTTCATCAAGTTTTGCAGTCATCTGAGTGGGAATGATTATATTATCATTAAAAAGGTCCTTGGGGAGAACAGAAGGAAGGAGGACATTGCCATCAGTAAGAATAACAGCACGTTCAATAATATTTCTTAATTCCCTAATATTGCCGGGGAAGTCATATCTCATCATCTTCCTGATGCACTCCTCGTCAATTTTCCCAATATTTTTATTCATGTGTTTAGAGTACTGACGTACAAAGTATTCGATAAACAGAGGAATATCTTCCCTTCTTTCTTTCAATGAAGGGAGCTCAATCTTCATAGTATTAATGCGGTAGAACAAATCAGGGCGGAATTTCCCTTTTTCTATTTCGGCATTCAGGTTTTTATTTGTTGCCGCAATTACCCTAACATTTACAACCGTTGGTTTTGTATCACCTGATTTAATAAATGAATTTGTTTCGAGTACCCTGAGGATTTTGGATTGAAGTGAAATATCCATTTCGCCAATCTCATCCAGAAAGATTGTCCCTTCGTTCGCCTCTTCAAACAATCCTTTTTTATTTTTCACAGCCCCTGTAAAAGCCCCTGCTTTATAACCAAACATTTCACTTTCAAGGAGTTCCTTTGAAATAGCGGAACAGTTTATCGGGACAAATGAATTTTTATTCCGGCTGCTTTCATAATGAATAGCCTGAGCAAATATTTCTTTACCAACACCTGTTTCACCAGTAAGAAGAACAGTTACGTCTGTTTCTGCTGCCCGCTTTGCAAGATTTTTAGTCTCACTGATTTTTAATGATTTACCAATTATATTATCAAAACTATATTTCTCCCCCACCCGTTTTTCAAGATGTTCTATACGCTGGCTCATATTAGCTTTTTCCATAGCCCGTTCGACAGCCGTAAGAATTTTATTGTCTTCATCCCCTTTTGTAATATAATCAAAAGCTCCCCTTTTAATAGCCGTTACACCATCTTCAATAGTACCGTATGCAGTAAGTACTATTATTTCGATAAGATGATCATATTCTTTTATCTTTGGAATCAGATCAATTCCTGAAATCCCCGGTAGTTTCACATCCAATACAACTACATGAATTTCTTCCTGATTTAATATCTTTAATCCCTCTTCCCAATCCGATGCTTCAAAAACTTTATATTCATCCAGAGTTAATACACGTGAAAGAAGATTACGAAGCTCCTTTTCATCATCTACTATGAGGACATTCCGGTTTATCATAATTATTCCATTTTACTAATAAAACTTAGTCAAAAAAGTGCGGAAATAATATAATTTTACAAAAACATGACAACTCCAATCCTTAACATCTATAATTTTTAATCAGAAAAGGAATAATGTATGAAACATATCGAAAATTATGTTGTTGTGATAGCAGGAGCGTCAGGCGGAATCGGCGCTTCTATAATTAGCCTGCTCACAGGAAAAGTATCAATGATTATTGCAATCAACAGAACACATGAAGGTATAACAAAATCAAACAATTCCACTATAGAATTTATTAATACTGAACTAAACACTTTCGATGCATGGAATAAAATCATCAAACAAATACTTTATAAACATAAGAAAATAGATATATTTATTGATTGTATAGGAGAGATCATGACAGGCAGTCTGGAAAATCAGACAATCAATGAAATCGAACACCTTTTTTCAGTAAACCTTATATATCATATTTACGGGATAAAAATAATTCTTCCGCAAATGATCCAACGCCAGCAGGGACAAATAATAGAAATCGGATCATTAGGAGGTTTGATCCCGATGCCTTTTGTTTCTACTTATTCTGCGTCCAAATTTGCATTGCGGGGATTAGTCCTTTCTATCTCAGAGGAGATCAAAAATTCCGGAGTAACTATTTCGCTTCTCAACCCGGGGCCGGTAAATACTAAAATGCTACAGAGGGAATCTGAAAATCCGGAAGCTGTTATATCATTTGCCAGTAGAGCAATTTCTGCAGAGGAAGCAGCCAAATCTGTGCTTAAACTGATTATTAACCCAAAACCCGAAATGATTATACCAACCAGAAACAGGTTTTCAGTTTTAATCGCAAATCTTTTCCCAAATATTTTCCTTTGGATATCGCCTATTCTGAATTACATGGGTTCCAGAAGAAGGATATTATACAGGAAAAAATTCTCAGGAGTGTTACAATGAAAACAATAGCCGTAAGCAATTATCCTCTTCTTAGCTTTGAATTCATCAGGGCATATTTAATAACAATGCGCCCTTACCTTTTATTTGTATCGGGAATAACCGGAATGACAGGCATAGCATTAAGCGGTAATAACGATTTAATCAGGATAATTTTAATATTTATAGCATCATTTCTTTCATATGGATTCGGACAGGCGTTGACAGATTGCTTCCAGATGGATACAGATTCTATTTCCTCCCCCTACCGCCCTTTAACACAAGGGAGAATAAATAAGGTACAGGTGATGAGTATAAGTGCTGCAGGATTGATATTCTGTGTTTCCATTTTTTCTTATTATAATTCATATAATCTTATACTAGGAATAATATCTGCTTGTGGTTTGGTTACTTATACATTTTTTAAGAGAAAATGGTGGGGCGGACCATTTTATAATTCCTGGATAGTTGCATTGCTGTTCCTGATTTCATATTACTCTGCGGCAGGGAGAATGGTATTTGAATACTCATTATCCTTTTCCCTGACAATTGTTACGGTATTTTTCGGATATGCTAATTTTGTATTAAGCGGTTATTTCAAAGACATTTCAGCTGATGCAGCAACCGGTTATATCACCTTACCGGTTAAGTTCGGCAGAAAAGTCTCAGTAGTTGTAAGCGATGCTTTTGCACTCATTGCCGCAGTCTCCTGCGGAATAATTATCCTTAGTAAATTATCACCCGATAATAAGATGTCGGGAATGTTCTTCTATTTATTTGGGATTACGCTTAGCCTGGTTTCACAAATTAAGCTTCATAATATCAAAACAGATGAAGGAGCCCACACTGCAATTTCTTTAACGGTTCACTCTTATATACTTCTTCTTTCTTCCGTAACTGTTATGAATAAACCCACATGGAATATCTTTCTGGCAGTTTATTATCTCTTATTTAATATTATAATGAGATTAAGACCAACCAAATATCAGATATGAGTATGTTCATTCTATTTAATAACAAATCGTGCGGTGGTAATGCCGCTATAAAATGGCAGACATTTATTAAAAATTATGATTTGAATAATAGCAATGTTATCGAGACAGGGAAAGGAGATTGCAAGGAAATAATCAGTTTTGCTTTATCAAATGGCGAGACAGAATTTACAGCTGCGGGAGGAGATGGCACGGTTAATTATTTATTAAATACATTGATTTCATGTTCAGATAATTCGCAGATTTCAAGCCTTAAACTTGGAGCAATCGGTCTTGGTTCAAGTAATGACTTACATAAACCTTACGAGAAATCAAACCTTATAGGAATGATCCCATTCAGGTTGAATTTTAGTAAATCAGAATTTAGGGATGTAGGGAAATTAACTTTTATATCTGAAGGGAATAGAATCACAAAATATTTCCTTATAAATGCAAGTATAGGGATAACAGCTGAAGGGAATTTCTTATTCAATAATCCCGATAGAATTCTTAGTCATCTCAAAAACCTGAATACTAATTCTGCCATTCTTTATTCTGCACTAAAAACAATATCAGGATACAGTGATATCACGGCTGAATTAAAGATAAAAGGAGCCAACCCTTGGAAAGTCAATATTACAAATCTGAATATTGTTAAGAACCCAAATATTACAGGAAACCTTAGCTATGGTTATCCGGCTAATTATAATAACGGAAAATTTAATGTCCATTTAGCCCATGATATGAGCAAATTGGAAGTAATACAATTGTTCCTTGCGTTGCAAAAAGGAAAAATAGACAAGATAGATAAATTGGATTCCTTTTCAGCAGATGAATTTGAAATTATTTCAGATAAGTTATTTAATCTTGAATATGACGGGGAGGTTATACAGACTGACTCGGTGTTATTTTCAATTAAAAAAGAGTGGATTAAAGTATGTACATGCTGAATGAGATCATAGAGAATAATGCAATATCCCGAATTGCATCCTGTTATAAGCGTTCGCCCATGCAAGTTAATAAAATCCATGAAAGCGATTCTGAGATTATAAAACTTAATTACGACTTGCACCTTGCAATTACAACTGACAGCATAAGTGAAGAGATAGAAACAGGATTATATGATGATCCATGGTTAATTGGATGGATGATCGTAACTGTTAATCTAAGTGATCTTGCTGCTGTTGGCGCTAAACCTATTGGGCTGGTTATTTCACAGATAATACCTGATAATACTGATGATGAATTTATAAATAAACTATCCAAAGGAATCTCTGATGCTTGTAAACATTATGGCACTTATATATTAGGGGGTGACCTTAATTCAGGAACCCAACTAATTTTAACGGGAACTGCGACAGGTACTATAGAAAAAGGGAATATCATGACCCGTTTTGGAATTCAAGAGCAGGATTCTTTATTTATTTCGGGGAAAGCGGGCATAGGAAATGCATTTGCATTAAATAAATTTTCCGGCAAGACAGGGCTAAATATTAATTACAAACCCAAAGCGAGAATTAAAGAAGGGGCCCTGTTAAGAGAATTTGCATCAGCCTGCATGGATACAAGTGATGGAGTAATTTCCACTCTTGATCAGTTGTCTAGAATAAATAACATCGGGATTGCAATAAATGATTATAAAGATTTACTTGACAATGAATCAATCGAAGTTTCTCAACAATATAATTTCCCATCATGGCTTTTCCTTGCAGGACAGCATGGAGAATTTGAGTTAATTTTTTCTATTCCGGAGCATAATACCCGGGAATTCCTGTATAGGGCAAATGAAATAAACTGGCATCCCATCAAACTAGGAACACCTACAAAGAAATGCTCCATTACCCTTCCTCTTTATGATAAAATCGCCGAATTAGACACACAATATATAAGGAACCTGTTAAATTCACTTCAGGGTAATAAATCTCTTTATATGAAAAAGCTTCTTCAATTAGATCAAAAGTTAAGATATAATAAGACAATATCTTGACAATTTCCTGACAACTGCCCTTCCCTGACAATATAAATTTGAGTAGAAATATTTGAGGAGTTTAATCATGGAATACAATGGCGGCGAGAATTTTGATTTAAGAGACGTACTTGTAAAAAGTACAGATATGTCGTTTCACGACAGAATAAATTATTTTGATCATTTTGTCAGTAATCTGAAGAAAACAAATCAGTTTAATCATTTACGCTGCATTACATCAGCAGCTGACAGAGAAGTTGAGGTTTTTGATAAGGAATTAAACCGTAGCGTGAAAATGCTGATGTTTGGATCAAATAATTACCTGGGACTGGCAAATCATCCATACGTAAAACAGAAAATGGAGGAAGCAGTCCGGCAATTCGGGGCTGGTGTTGGGGGACCTCCCTTACTAAACGGATACACTTCTCTGCACCGCAATCTGGAAGAAAAGCTTGCCCAACTCAAAGGGAAAGAGGATGCTTGCATTTTTTCAAGCGGATATGCTGCAAATGTAGGATTAGTAACTGCATTAATGCATAGCGATGATGCTGTAATTTATGATGCTTACAGTCATGCTTCATTCTGCGATGGAATAAGAATGTCGGGTGTTAAGTCCTTCCGCTTTGCACATAATGATATCGGGCAATTAAGAAAGAAATTAAGTCTCGCCCGCAAGGAGAACAATTCGCAGATATTTATAGGAGTCGAAGGCGTTTATTCAATGGATGGTGATTTAGCCCCTCTTCCTGAAGTAATAAAATTATGCAGGGAATATAATGCTTTCCTGCTGCTGGATGATGCGCATGGAACTGGTATGGTCGGTAACACAGGGAAAGGAAGTGCTGAACATTTCGGAGTGGAAAATGATATAGATGTAACGCTGGGAACTTTTAGCAAAGCCTTCGCTTCAACAGGAGGATTTGTGGCAGCATCTAAACCGATAATTAATTATTTAAGATTCTTTGCAAGATCATATATGTTCTCCGCTTCCTTATCTCCTGTAGTTATAGCAGGGGTATCCGCCTGTATAGATATCATAGAAAAAGACGCTTCAATAATAAACAGGTTAAGAGATAATGTTGCTTATGCAGCAGCTGCATTTAACAGGAATGGATTTAATGTTGAACCACAGTCAGCGATAATTCCCCTGATAGTTCCCGGGTGGATGAATATCCGCAAAGCAACTAATAAGATCTATAAAATGGGAATATTTATGAATTCTATAGAATTTCCTGCTGTACCTGTTTCACAGCAAAGATTCAGAATCAGCTTGATGGCTTCTCATTCAATAGCTGACATAGACCGTATGGTGGAAGCCATTTCAACTACATGGAGTGATCCGGAAGTAAAATATGAACCCGCCAAAGAAGAACTTTCTTTTGCTTAGAAGGAGATAATAACATGAAAGCTACAAAGCCGAAACTGCAGATCATTGTATTGTTCCAGAACCTTATTGATGAAGAGCCATATTATGCATTATCCCCTGCTCCCCCGCTGCCGGGAATTCTGCTTGCAGGAATGACCCCTCCCATAGTGGATGTTGAAGTTCTACATGAAATGGTAAGACCTGTTGATTATTCAACAGATGCGGATATAATTGCACTCAGCTTTATGGATTATCTGGCCCCGCACGCAATACAAGTTGCGGAGAAGTTTAGAAAACTGGGGAAGACAGTTATAGGTGGAGGTAAATTTGCATCGACATTTCCTGACATGATAGAAAAATACTTCGATTCAATTCTTATTGGCGAAGCTCAGAATGTCTGGCCTCAGATGGTAAAAGATGCCGTAAACGGAAATCTGAAAAAGCGCTATTATGCTGATCCTTCATTATCCCTTAAAAATATTCCACCTCCGAGATATGATCTTGTGGAAAAGAAATACACTGCACCCATTGTTACGGAAACCTCCAGAGGTTGTCCTCATACATGTACATACTGCCAGTTAAATATTAATAAATTACCCTATAGAACCAGACCGGTTGAAGATGTAATAAATGATCTGAAGAATACAAAGGGTCTTCCCTTCTATAAGAGAAAAATGGCAATGATACTGGATAATAATTTCAGCGGGGATATGAAATACTCAAAAGAAGTTCTGAGGGAAGTTGCAAAATTAAAGTTCTGGGCTGTCGGGGTTCAGATTTCGATAGAATCACTAAGGGATGATGAATTTGTTGATCTTATGTCCAAAGCAAACTGCCGGATGGCATTTATAGGAATGGAATCTCTCAACACTGCCAGTTTACTTAGCGTTCAAAAAAAACAAAATAAGGTTGAAGAATACAAATCAATATTTGATAAACTGCATAAGCGCGGTATTCTAACATTCACCGGATTTATGTTTGCCCTGGATGAAGATACAGTAGAATATTATAAAAACTTGCCCACAGCTTTAGATGAAGTAGATAATTCTGTCATCCTTTCTTCAATTGCGATTCCTATATACGGAACGCCTCTTTACGATAAAAATATCGAAGAAGGGAGGATTGTAGATTACAATATTTCACATTACGAAGGGGATCATTTAGTTTTCAGGCATAAAAATTTGAGCGACCAGGAAATATATGCAGCATACAAGGAAGTTAACAGGAGTTTCTTTTCATTAGGAAGCATAATGAGAAGGTGGCTCCGGTTTATTAAAAAACAACGAATAAACGAGTCTCTCCCTCAGTTCTTATTAAAAATAATAATAACAACATTTATTTACTTCAAGCTTTCAGTTTTCCAGGGACATCATGCACGAAAAAGAGTATTTAATTCAGTGCATAAAAATGAACATTCCTTAAGCGAAGGAATAATATTAAAGGAACAATTTACCTGAATCCGGAGGGTTTAATTCAATACATCAGTTTATTTAAATAGAATTATTATTCATATATTTTACTAAAATTCGTTGCTTTAGATTGGGTTTTTAATTATTGTTGAATGTATGGTTTAACCGTAATAATAATTTTATTCAATGGAGGATTCATGCGTAAACTTCTTCTTCTT
>JARLHC010000070.1 GCA_031292455.1 Ignavibacteriaceae bacterium | reverse complement strand
TCTTGTTTTTGTAATCCGGATGGTAACTTTTACCGAAGGGAAGAGGGGCTAAAGGGGTTGACAGACACATCGAAAGTAAAATAAAAGCAGTTAAAGGTTGCTCTAATGTTGCTTTAAGGTAGCTCTTATGTAGCTCTTTTGCATTCTCAAAGTCCTTATGGGGAACAGTTATGGTACAGTGGGGAGTCAGGGATGGAACTGAGCCAGCCAGAAGAATGGATGCAGATGAAATTCTATTGCCCATCAGGGTTTATAAAAATGGTATTTATGGTATTATCGGGTAATATACGAAGATACACTTGATTATAAGAGACTAATTAGATTCAAAAAATCTACATTTTTACGACGGATAAGGTTTTGGGTAGCCGCAATTGTAAGTTTTAACCCCGTCCGAAGAAATATCACCATTTACTCCACCTTTACCCCCTGATTTTTTACTACTTTCGATGCAATTACAGTATTATATATATGAGTAATTGGACGAATTGGAATTATATTCATCGCCAATTCTGTAAGATCATCTGTAGTTAACAGGAACCCCTTCTCAAAATAATAAGTAAACCCGATATTTATTGAATGATCATTATTCGTATTATTCTGATAAAAATTTCTTTTATTAACATCATAGCTCCAATTGTAATTGGCATTAAGAGAAAGATTGTCTTCAATAAAATATCTCATACTGAACGACAGGGCGTTTGATAGAAACTTCTCCTCCTTTTCGTAATTCAGAAATTCAAGACTAAATGTATTATTAAAAGATGCAACTAACCTGTCTGTTAATTCATAATTATAACCCGCATTAGCCAATAACAAATATTGTTGTCGTTCAACCGCGTACTTTATTATATTGGGTCCGCCGTTTAACGTCACTCCAAGATTTAATTGCGAATTAAGATTCAACTGATGGCTGTATGTAAAATATGCTTCCCCCAGAGTAAAGAATTGTTCATCTATATTGCTTCCATTCCCTTCGGATACATAATAATTGTTTTGGTATTGACCGCGGAAGTTAAATCCGCCAATAAACACCTCACCTCTCTGAAACCTTACTTCATTTACAGATTCCCTTAAATAAGCATCCGCATACATATTCAGGTCTTTAAGTGTAACCCCGTCATTCGAAAGTGTTTTTTCAATATCCTGCCAGAAATATTTGTCAGGTCTTTCGTGTACGGTTGAATAATAAGATTGTTTATAGAACTGCTGAGCAAGGTCTTCAATTGTTTTTTCACTCAGGTCACCGTTCAGCATATTAACCTGCTTAAGTCTTTCCTGGAATCTTATTGCCGATACAACCGGTGTAACGTTTCTCCGTTTCCCAATCCCCATTCCAACCGAAAAGCTATAATTTTGTCCTTTACTGCCGTTAAAGGTATTGTTAGTTACACTTCCATACGACTCACTTTTATTTTCCTCCATAGTTACCTGGATATTTGATCCTAAAGAATAAAAAATATCATTTGGGCATATATAATTGTTATCTGTAAATGACAAATTTATGTTCGTACCATAATCTTTATAATGACTCGTGTACTTTTGCTTATCAGTTGATGAATAATCTTCCGAATATTCCTGGTAATATGATCCTGATAAGCTTCCCCTGACTGACAAATAATTGTTTTCAGATTCCTTCAATAAATAATAGTTCGGATTTAGATTATAACGTAACGAGGAATTAAAACTGCTGCCTGTACTTGGAATATCAGGTTCTAAGTAAGAATAATTATTTTTGTACGAGTAAAGATATAAGTTAGTATTAAACCAGATTGTACTTAGGTCTGTCTCCGGTATTCTGAATTTAGTAAACACCGAAGGATCGGTATTCCCCAAACCATATTTTTGTGCATTTACATTATCAATTAATATAAAAAGAATTAGAGTAAAGAGAATAATTGACCACTTCATAAAAATCCCTCAATATTATCATAACAACTTAAATAATTTATCAATAATAACAATATTGTAATGATCCGGTTGCCAATTAACATATACATTATAAAAAAATGGCGGAGAGATCTCCGCCATACTCAATTAAATTGTCAGGGTACAGATACTATTTTAAGAGTATCATCTTTTTAATTGCCGTGAAATTATTCTTAATAGTTTTGCCAATAGCCGTGAATTTATAAAAATATACTCCTGAAGTTAACCTGGATGCTCCTAAATCCACAGTGTAGTATCCCGCAGGTTGATCTTCATTTACCAGTTGACAAATCCTCTCTCCCGTAAGATTAAATACTTCCAGAGTAATCCTTGAGTCAGACGGAAGCTTATAATCTATTTTTGTAGCAGGATTAAAAGGATTAGGATAATTCTGGCTGAGTTCAAAATCCTTAGGTAAAGTAACTTCCGCTTCGGTTATGCTGCTGTAACTAAATGATCCGTCATTATCAATCATCTTAAGTCTGAATTGATATTTACCTGATTGCAGCTTAGTATCTGAATATGAATATTTCTTTGGTGAGTTGCTCAATACAGATGCTTTAACTGAACCGACTATTTCCCAGGCAGCATTAATTGTTTTTCTTTCGATAACAAATCTATCGCTGTTCTTTTCGGTTTTGGTTTCCCAATTAAGTTGAATCGTTCTTCCACTGGTAACAGATATGAATGATGAAAGCTCAACGGGTAACAACGGGTCATCGGATGTGCCTAAAGCAAACTCGGAGAAAGATGAGAAGGGGACAGTGCTGACAAGATTTCCATCTATAATTGTTCCTCCAATGTTTGTCCATGCGTCACCGGAATTTGATCTCTTCATCCATACGAATTGGTATGGGTTACCGACTTGTTGTAAAATTGTAATCGGTATTTTAATAAAACCATTATTAAAAATTATACCTCCGGATGTGGTTATATGCCAGTAAAACCCGCTGCATGAAATTATACCATCTGGCAGTGAACCGGGCTGAGGGGCATCAAAAGTAAAGAGAGTCGCAGTTATCTGGTCCGGGTTCATTACAGTTAAATCTAAGGCAATACATGCATTGCCGAAATTAAGGGCATTCTGCCCCGTATTCGGTGATTGACTAATAGCAACCGGCTGATATATAATAAAATTATGATCGCTCATATCATTAACCGAATTATCGGTTGCATCGGATACTTTTATAAAACAATCTTGTGAATTGACTGATGGTATAGACCAGTTATAGTAACATTGGTTTGTGGGAAGGTTATCTGCAATTAAAATCCAGTTATTCCCCTTGTCAGTTGAATATTCAACCTTAACATTTGAAATGGCGGTCATATTCCAGTAAATAGTATGAGTTTCTCCCGGTCTCCATATTTCTCCGCCGTTGGGAGTGTTAACCGTAATGTTTTTATTATTCATATTGCCTTTGGTTAACACAAAATTATTTCCCGTATAAGCTGAATTATTAGAATTTATCATTAATGAATAGGCCCCGGGATTGCTGCTAAACGAATTCTGATTTGAATTATTATCCAGACCAAGACTCCACGGATTTCCCGATATATCAGAATTCATTTGAATGGTAAAGTTGCCGTTATTATCGGTAAAAGCATTCCAGAATATTCCGTTGTCAGTTGAACTGTTCTGAAGACGCATCGAAATATATTGTTTACTATAGCCCTCGGGAACAGTAACATTACCCGATATAATATATGCCGGCGAAGATAAAGGATTAACTACTCCCGTAACAATTTTTCTGTCATTATGATTTTTAAATACCAGAATATAGTGAGCAGGTGCAAGACCAACATTCTGTTGAAAAGAAACATGACCGTTTGTGGCTCCGTCCATATCAGGGAGGTCGTTGCGGTTTGTAGCTACACCATCTGTCTGGGGGAAAGATGCCCACAAAATATCGGAAGTAGGATTCAGATTTCCATCCTGATCGGTATCGATCCAGAATTCAATTGTAGTAGCATCTCCTGCAATGCAAACATCGTAGCTCCAGCTAAGCTGATCCCCCGATACCATATTAAAATTTGAACCGGACCCGTTAACTATAAGATTTGTTAAACCACCTGCGGAAAGAGTAAAATTATTACCGGTGTAAGCGGTAGTATTCGGATTAATTTCCAGGGAATATTTGTTAGGTGATACTGCAAATGAATTATTAATATCCTGATTATCTATGGTCAGATCCCATGGATTCCCTGGAATATTGGAATCCATTAAAATGGTAAAATTGCCGTTATTATCAGTCAGTGCATCCCAGAACATCTCTTCTCCGTTGCTTTTATATCGAAGGGCAAGTAATATATTCTGTTTACTAATCCCGGAGGGGGTTGTAACATTACCGGTAATTGTAAATGCCGGTGAAGCTAAAGCAGTTACTGTTCCTTTAAAAGTCAGGATATCATTATTATTTCTAAATACAATAATATAATGCGAGGGAGCCAGTCCAATCTTTACCTGTAAAGTTACCTGACCGTTTGCAACGCCGTCCATGTCAGGAATTTCATTTTGGCCGCTGCCATTAGTTACTCCGTCTGTCTGGATAAGAGATTGCCATAAAACATCAATAGCAGTATCCAGAATTCCATTCTGATCTGTATCGAACCAAAACTCTATATTAGTAGTTGTTCCGGCCGGAACATTATAACTCCAGCTAAGCTGATCCCCCGAAGCCATTGTAAAATTAGAATTCTGCCCGTTAACGGTAAGGTTTGTTACCTGTGCTATTGAATATGTAGATATCAAAAGCAGAATAAATAAAAACAGAAGCAATTTTTTCATTTGCGTTATCCTTTATATTTAACTTTAATTTATTTTATTTAATTGCGGATTTAACTACGCAAATACAAGGGGAGATTAACTTAGGAAGCGGTCATCAAATCATTCAGAGCTGAAATTCAAAAATATCCCGGTCTGTATCTTAAGCTGTTAAACAAACTTATTTATGAAATTTATAGGATGCTATACATAATAACCCCTATTTACTATCGGATTTCACCTGAATCGCATCTGTGGGTAGTCAAAACTTTATCCAAATCCAAAATAACTAATATTCGCATAAAGCTGAAGGATTCATTGTCTATAAAGGCTCTCCAGAAGGTAGGCCGGTTCAATTAGAAGGAAAGATTGACTTGATAGAATAAAGAAAAGGAACAGATTCTTTATATTGTTAGTCAATTCAAACAACAACTTTTTCTATACATTATTTCTCAATATTGAAAATAGGTCGAGAAGCCGGAATTCTTATGTTTGAGAAAATGGAAGGAGAGGTTCATACTCAAATAGTTCAATATGTAATGGCACGAGTATTGTGGTAGTATTATTAGTTACAGTTGGGGAATATAAGAGGTTATAGGGTAAGGTTTTTGCAGAATTGAGAAGGCATATTGGCATGTGTGAGTGGTGTTAGTTTTGGGAAGGTAATTTGGTACCAGATTTTTGCCCTAAAATAGTTGAGATTTGGAGCGGCAAAAAGGGAATATCTGCAGGTATATAGTATAGGGGGATCTTGTTTTTGTAATCCGGATGGTAACTTTTACCGAAGGGAAGAGGGGCTAAAGGGGTTGACAGACACATCGAAAGTAAAATAAAAGCAGTTAAAGGTT
>JARLHC010000069.1 GCA_031292455.1 Ignavibacteriaceae bacterium | reverse complement strand
TCTTGTTTTTGTAATCCGGATGGTAACTTTTACCGAAGGGAAGAGGGGCTAAAGGGGTTGACAGACACATCGAAAGTAAAATAAAAGCAGTTAAAGGTTGCTCTAATGTTGCTTTAAGGTAGCTCTTATGTAGCTCTTTTGGCTACTCAAAGTCCTTATGGGGAACAGTTATGGTACATTGGGGAGTCAGGGATGGGGCTGAGCCAGACAGAAGAATGGATGTAGATGAAATTCTATTCAGATTTACGAAAAGGGGATATCATGTGGCTGAGAATCATCCGTTTATTTTAGGAAAGCCGGTGTTTGAGGATCTTAATGGGGGAGCGCAGATGGACGGAATATCCGAAAGTTTTAAAAATGTTGCTGTTCAAGTTAATTATAGAATCTTAATGGGGCAGTGAGTTGCACTGCCCTGATAAATGTAACACTTCTTATTTATCTGTGTGCACGTTTGTAAATTTTTATCCTTGAGAAATCGGCATTAGAGAACCGGTTAACACATAATGTAAAAAAGGTTACTCCCATTGCAACTACTAAAAAGGCACTCATTAAAGGCGTAATAATAAATCCATTTATATTAAATGCTACTCCTGATTTTACAAGTTCCATTGGTGACATGTATTCCAGATGTAATGCTATGAATCTGAATGCCGATGTTGTATAGGTTAATGGATTAAGATATACAATAGGAATCAGGATTTTCGGAATGGCCATTGTAGGAATATATGCACCTGATAAAAAAGTAAGAGGAAATGAAACTATGGCAATAATTAATTGAAAATTTGTTGAATCTTTTGCTATAGAAGCTAAATATAAACCCAGGGAACTGAAGGTTAATCCTACCAGACACATAAGACTAATCATCATAATTCCATGTAAAATATCTACGTTAAGACCAATAAATAATCCTATTACTACAATTATTATCCCCTGAAGAACGGACACTATGGCCGATGAAAGTACATGCCCTATAGCTATTTGCCATCTTGTAATAGGTGCCACCAGAATTTCTTTCATAAACCCGTTCGCAATATCCTCCAGTATATTCATTGAATTATTTAAGGCAGTTTGAAAAACAGTCATAATAATAATGCCTGAAATAAGGTAATTCATTGGATGAGCTAAACCGGAAACCATTGATTTGGTTACAAAAGAAAATATAAAAAGAAGCATTCCGGTCATAAAGAGCGTAAAAAACAATCTCATTTTGTCCCGTGCCAGTTTAATTAAATTTCTTTTTACAATTGCTTTAATTGGGCGAATCATACTCTTATCTCCTTGCCGGTAATGGCAATAAATACATCATTCAAAGTGCCTTTGCTGATTTCAATATCCTCGATAGATTCTTTAAAGATTGAGATAATGCCCAATACTTTTTCAACATTAGTTGCAAAAACAGTAACATGTCCATCGTCCTGTTTGTATTTCAGGTAAGATTCTTTAAGATACTGTAATAAATTTTCCTGGTTTGATGTTTTAATCTTCATCGTTGTGGATGTGAATTTCTTTTTTAAATTGTTAGGGGTATCATGAGCCACTATTTTCCCATGATCGATGATGGCAACTTTATTGCAAATCTCAGCTTCCTCCATATAGTGGGTTGTAAGAAAAATGGTAATGTTTTTTTGTTTTTGAAGCTTATGGATATAGTCCCAAACGTTTGCTCTGGTTTGTGGATCCAGGCCGGTAGTCGGTTCATCCAAAAACAGGACCTTAGGAAAATGTACAAGTCCCCGGGCAATTTCCACCCGTCTTTTCATTCCTCCCGAAAGACTGTCTACGGGAGCTTTTTTCCAATTCATAATATCTACAAGCTCCAGCACAAAATCTATTCGCTCTTTAACTTCTGACCGGGGCACATTATAAAAATCACAATGGAGCTTTAGATTTTCTTCTACTGTCAGTTTTCCATCAAGAGTTGATTCCTGAAATACAATTCCAATATCGTTCCTAACCTTATCCTTTTGATTTGATACATCATTACCATTGATTCTTAACTCCCCATAAGTTTTGTCATGTATAGTGCATAAAGTATTTATTGTAGTGCTTTTTCCTGCACCATTAGGACCAAGAAATGCAAAGATAGTACCCTGTTCCACATTGAACGAGATATTATCTACCGCCGTAAATGAACCGAATTTCTTTGTGAAGTTTTTTACTTCAATACTATTGGTGATAGCCATATTACTCCATTTATTCAAAATATGTTACTGATTTTCTTCATTTATATGTAAAGACGATTGAAAGTGGAAAATATTCTAAATTTATTGAAAGTATTTTTAATTTTTAATAGTGCCAAGAGGGAGGGAATATCCGCACTCCTTCAATATAGAACAAATTCAAACCATTTCAGGTCATCTTGCCCACCAGCTTGTTTGGGCACTGTGACATTAAATACTTGCTATTATTATCAAAATCTCGTAGTATAATTCGAGAAATCTGAATTTTTAGCAAGTAAGACTTGCTACTATTTCCATTTTCACGTATAAATAAACGATAAACGAATAATAATGGCAAGTAATGATAAAAAAATATTAGTGTTTTTAGAAACACATCCTATATTCACTATCAATGAACTGCGAGACTATTTCTCACTACCAGATGGAAGTCGAGAAGCTTCCGATATTCTTATGCACAATAAGAGGATGGGTAGAATTGGCGTTGTAAAAGCAGGGTTGTATTTTACAATTCGTCCAGGAAGTACAGAGGAAACAACGCATGTTGATCCATTTCTATTGGCAGCAAAATTAGCTGATGATGCTGTTTTAGCATTTCATACAGCTTTGGATCTCCTAGGGTTCGGTCATAGTATCTTCAATTCATACTATTACTATTCGAAGAGATTCCATCCTGCATTTCAATCTCATAATATTCATTACCGTTGTGTCTTAATACCTGAAACTTTGCAAAAAAGTGCAGTACCAAATTTTGGAACTGAAAGGATTGAAAGGTCCGGTGTTAAAGTGATGGTAACTGGAAAAGAACGAACTCTTGTTGATGTACTTGAGCGGCCACAATTTTGTGGTGGCTTCGAAGAAATGTATCGTTCAATTGAAAAAATGCCTTATATTCAAACGGAACTCATTAGAAGATATCTCAATATTCGTAGACGAAAAAATCTCTTTGCATGTGTGGGCTATTTTCTTGAACAGCATCGTGAACAGTTTCACATAGAAGATTCATTTTTGAAATTACTTGAGTTCCATAAGCCGGTTCAACCTTTGTATTGGGATCGTTCTCAAAAAGGTGGTGTTCTAAAGAATCGATGGAATCTTATTGTTCCAGAGTCGGTTGATCAACGTAGTTGGGAAGAGTTCTAATGTTCTCAAAAGAATACCTTACCAACCTTTCTGCACAAACCGGATTTCGTATTGATAGTTTACAGAAGCAAATGACATTACTTGATCTTCTTCGTGAAATCAATCGACATCCACTCCTAAAAAATCAATATGCTTTGAAAGGCGGAACAGCCATTAACCTCTTTTTGTTTCAATTGCCTCGCTTATCTGTTGATATCGACTTGAACTATATTGGTGATGAAGACCGCGCAACTATGGTTAAAGAACGCCCGGTACTTGAATTGGAGATGAAAAAACTTATTGAATCCAGAGGTATTTCCATTAGAAATCTTCCTACTGAACACGCAGGTGCAAAGTGGAGATTGCAAGCTCCAAGCGCATTAGGTGGAACATTCACGCTTGAGGTTGACCTTAATTATATGATGAGAATTCCGGTATGGGGTGTTGAATCCAGGTCTCCATTTCCTCTCGATGAAGACTATAACTTTAACTGTAATATTGTTTCATTTGAAGAGTTGTTTGGGGGAAAAATCAAAGCTTTAATGGACCGGTCTGTAGCAAGGGATTTATATGATGTCTTTAAACTATCCCGGGCACGTGATTCATTCAATATTTCTAAATTAAGGAAAAATCTAATTCTTTTTGGGATTACATCCAATGATGATTGGAGAAAAAAGAATTTTCAGACAATTGATAATATAAATCAGAAAATGATTGACGAACAACTGTTCCCTACGCTGCGCGCTAATGATTCGATCGATTTAAGATCCATGAAAGATTCTGTATTAAACTTACTTGCTGAATTGATGAATTATAATGATGATGAGCTGAATTTCATGAATCGTTTTCTGGATGAAGGTATATATGAACCATCCCTTCTTTTCTCTGATGAAAGTCAAGCAAAACGTCTTGAAAAGCATCCAGCCGTTCTCTGGAAATTGCAGAACCTTAGACAATATTTAGGACTAAATAATATACAATTGTAAATCCATACTATAGGAAATCATAATTGTATTATTGAATTGATCTTCATACGATAATCACGTAAGCTGTTTTACATTCGTATAAATACTCCTGGAAGTCAATTTTGAGATAGG
>JARLHC010000068.1 GCA_031292455.1 Ignavibacteriaceae bacterium | reverse complement strand
TGGGGTCTTTCCTGCCGGAACATCGGGGAAATATAAAAAAGTTTATTTAATGGCTGCTGGTTTCCTAATGAATGTTCGATGAAAGCCCTTGCAACAGAAGCAGTCATTTCGGGTTTTAATGTAAGGCTGGTTTCACTCCTGTCCTGAAAGGTATACATTTCCTTTCCGACAATATCTGTTTCCTCACCAATCCCGCGGGCGAAAAGAATAGTTTCCTCAAAAACCGGTGTTCTTATTTCCTTGTAATTAAAATTTGAAAAGATATCCCGTACAATATTCTCGATAAACTTCCATTTATTTATCTCGCCGGGAAGTGTATCCTTTGTTCCGGTTATTGCTTTAATCATAATGATAAATATTCAGGATTAAACTTCAAAGTAGTTGGCCTCTTCTGTCCTGAACAACTCCATAATTTCTATATTAGAAGTAGCATCAATCAAACTTTTACGGAATTCATCCTTGTTCATCATCCTGGATATTCTGCTCAGCAGTTTAATATGTGTACTTACAAGGTTGTCCTTTCCGACAAGCAGGAACACAAGGTGAACCGGCTGGCTGTCAAGAGATTGATAATCAATAGGACGGGTTGTTTTTCCGAATGCTGCAAGTATTTCTGTAACTGAACCTGTTTTCCCATGAGGTATTGCAAATCCTTTCCCAACTCCTGTCGACATTATCTTCTCTCTTTCAAGTACGGCACTCCGCACTTTCTCCAGGTCCGTTACTCTGGGATCGTTTTTAAACAGGTCAATTAACTCGTTTATTACATCTTCCTTTTTTGTCCCGGACAATTCTGCAATAACAAATTCTGGTCTTAACAGTTCAGAAACTTTCATCTATATCACCGGCTTCTTTATAAAATATTAAATCGAACATTAAATTTAACAATACAACCCTTGTTTCGCAATTAGTATTAAGTAAATTAATGCTTCTAAATTGATTGTTGCCTCACATCAATTACCTATTTCTAAACAAATTAGAAAAATTTACCTCCTAATTAAATCATTTGTTTAATCTGGATTAAATTTATTATTTCTGATTAAAGATAGAAAACCCCGTGGGTTAAACCAAACAAGTACGGACTTTTTACAATAACATCAATTTGACTTTTATTCTATTTAGTTATAAAAGTTGAATTGCTGTAACAAAATGTTTTAGTAATTTTGGTAAACACTATTTAGTAAATATTCGGGGAATGAATATGAACATTCAAAATAAAACGATTCTCGTTCTCGGCGGATGGGGGCTTGTCGGTAGTGCCCTGTCCCGGAAGCTTGTTACTGAAAATCCGAAACATATAATTATTACCTCCCTAAAATTATCCGAAGCTGAAGAAGCAGTAAAGAAACTGGAACATGAGTTCCCGCAAAAAGGGAAACACTATTTTATCCCATGGGGCGGGGATATATTTGTAAGGAATGAATTCAGGGAATTAAACAGGTTCGACATTATCTCTGATCCTGAAAAAAGAAAAATCCATATGAAGGATATAATGGAAGAACTGTCGGATGATATCCTGAAGAATTCATCAATCTATAACCTGGTTTCACTGTACAGACCTGAAATAATTGTAGACTGCATAAATTCTGCAACTGCTATTGCCTATCAGGATATTTATACAACTTATAGAAGTGTATCTAAAGCTATCAGGAATAAAGTCGGTTATGAAGCATTGGTTGACGAAACAGAGAAAATGCTCTGCACTCTCTATATCCCCCAGCTTATTCGTCATATCCAGTTACTTTATTCAAGCATGAGCCTGGTAGGGACCGAACTTTATCTTAAGATCGGTACCAGCGGCACCGGAGGCATGGGATTAAATATTCCCTATACTCATAGCGAAGAAAAACCATCGAGAGTATTATTAAGCAAAAGCTCTATTGCAGGTGCACATACTCTCCTTTTATTCCTTATGGGAAGAACTCCTGAAGGACCTATTACCAAAGAAATAAAACCCACAGCCGCAATTGCATGGAAAAAAATTGAATACGGTGAGATTAAGAAAAGAGGCGTCCCAATTGAACTGGTGGATGTCCCAATAACAGAAGCAGTCCCGCTTCAGGGAAAATTTGTTGTAAACTCCGATAAACAATATAAAACTACTGGTAAAAAATTAAAATCCGTCTTTATAGATACCGGCGAAAACGGAATCTTCTCTAAAGGTGAGTTCGAAACTATTACTGCCCAGAAACAAATGGAATTTGTTACTCCGGAAGAGATATCAAATGTTGCCATTTATGAAATTAAAGGCGGTAATACCGGACACGATATTATCAACTCACTGGATCACGCAACTCTTGAACCAACTTACCGCGCAGGTTATATGCAGCATATGGCTGTCCAGAAATTAGCTCAGCTTGAAAAGAAACATGATGTAAAGAGCGTTGCTTTTGAACTGCTTGGCCCTCCAAGATTATCAAAACTCCTTTATGAGATTAACCTAATTGGACTTCTCTGTAAGAATATGAAACAAATTCTTAAGTATACCCCCGATGAGTTATCCGAAAAGGCGTTTGACCTGATTTCCACTAATGATGATTTAAGAAGCGAAATTCTGTCTATAGGAATTCCTATCCTCCTTCCTGATGGGAAATCTTTATTGAGATGCGGTAATATGAAAATCCCTCCATACCGCGGTGAGAATGAACTTGAAATAAATGATCAGAATATAAATAAATGGTCTACTGAAGGGTGGGTCGATCTTCGCCCCGCAAATATGAAAAAGTGGCAGGAAAGAATAAAAGAACTGATCAAAGAAGCCGAAAGTATCCCTGAAGATGATACAAGTTCACTCCATGTCAGAACAAAAGAATACTGGAATTATTTCGAAGATGTTAATATCGGTAAGATCTGTTCCTGGCTCTTCATCCATGAAGAAAAAGGGACAAGAATGAAAGACTAAAGCTTTATTATGAGACGCAGGCTTCTGCGTCTCGTAATATATAAAAAGATTTAATCGCTTTTAACTGTTGCTTTGATCTTTATCTTTCCTTGATGCCTGAATGTTAATACGAACTCTTTCTTATCCCCTGCTTTTATATCCTCCTTTAACCTTATAACCATAACATGAAACCCGGCCGGCGAAAGATGAAAAATGCTTTTCCCCTTTACAATTATAGAGTCCACTTTCCTCATCCCCATATTCTCTCCCTGCTTGTATGTTTCATGTATCTGAACAACCTTGGCAATATCGGAAGATACATCTATCAGCTCATCATCCCTCGATGAAGTGTTATTTATATCAAAATATAACGCACTGTTCGTCCCCCTGCTGGCATTCCGCATCCATGCGTTCTCTATTTTAATTTGCGGGGATAATAAATTTATCAGGCTTAAAAATAATATTACTGCTGTCATAGTTTTACTCCAATGCCTGCAAATCTTTTATTGCTTCGGCTATATCTAACTTGCTTCCACGGTATTCACTCCTTACCCTGTTATCCTTATCAATAAGAAATGCCTTGTCCGAATGCACAAAGAAATACATTAGCTCCCCGTCCGATGTTTTTGTTGTATCACCTGGTACTGCAACTATCTGCATCTTTCTCATCAAGGCCCTTATTGTATCCTTATCTCCTGTAAGTAATTTGAAATTAGATTCATCTATACCCCTTACCTTCGCATAATCTTTCAAAACCCATGGCTTGTCCCTGTCAGGATCAAATGAAATAAGAACAAAATTGACCCCCTTTATTCCTTTATTCTTTGCTTCTTCCTGAAGCATCTGAAAATTATGCGAGGTTAAAGGACAAACATCAGGACAATTTGTAAAGATAAATCCCAATACCATTGTTTTTCCTTTATAGTCCTGTGGAAAATTAACTACTGTGCTGTCCTGACTTATCAGTGGAAAACTCTTCTTCCCTAAAGGATCATTCCGGTCGAATTTACTTGCACAGCCGCTAATTATTAAAATAGCAGACAGTAACACGAACAGTGGCTTCATATTATTTAACTTATTGTTATAATTAAATTTACAAACATTGAAACAAATTAATAATAATTAGTTCCAATGAATTGCCCCTCATCAACTAGATTACTACCGGTTCATTATTTAATTCCGCTTCAAGTATTATCGATTTGGGAAATAATATGGAATTCTCAAGATGAACATGCCTGTGCAGGTCTTCTTCAAATTCCTTAAGCTCCAGGAAAGTTACACGGAATGTGTTACATGCGTCTGCAGGAATAGTGTAGTTATTAGACAACCTCCTTATTTCAAACAATTCGTCCCCGGCATTTATATGCTCTGCTTCCATCATTTTTATGGGATTTTGTACTGACCCGAAATATGGCGATTCAATCTTGCTTCCCGTTCCTTTTGATTTCACAAGATATTTGATATGAGGAAATAATATTTCCTCTTCTTTCATCATGTGCTGTTTTAGATCCTTATATACAGTTGTATAATGACGGGCAATCTCTAACAGTTCAGGATGGTTCTGCCCGTGCACTGAAGCTACCTTATTTACATGTTCTGAAATTACCGGAATTATCTTTCTTACATAATTGTGGTGCGTATTTACAATATAATCAATTAGAAAATCGAGCCCCCATTCTTCATAATTAATCGACGAGTTCTGATATGCTTCTATCTTGCTAAGCTCTGAAAGTACTTCGCTCTCATTTACTCCCTTCTCCTCACATGCCGTCGAAAGCACCTTGTTCCCTTTGCAGCAGAAATCCAGATTATATCTCTCAAATACTGCTGCCGCTTTGTAATTATTCTTGACTATTTCAGACAATGTCTGCTTGTTATCTTCACTTGCGTACATTTTTATCTCCGTATTATATATTATAAATTCTTTAATTGATTTACTGTTTCAACTGCATCCTGGTTTAGCCCTGTCTGTTGATGCGCAATCTCTCCCTTTACATTTAATAGTGTAATTAGATTTGAATGGGAGTAGCTTCCCTTATCATCCTTCTTATATTTGAATCCTGTTAATGCAGCAAGCTCCATAATATCATCGCTCTTCCCGGTAAGAAGCGTCCACCTCGATAAATCAAGTCCATGGTCCTTTGCATACAATTTTAACTTTGCTGGTGTATCCCTTTCCGGATCAATCGATACAAGTACAAACTTGTAATCGTCTCTCTTTTCAACCGGTAGTGAGCTTTCTATTTTCCGCATATCATTTACCAATAAAGGACATGCGTATGTACAACTTGTATAAAACATGGTCAGTACAACCGGTTTTCCCCGGAAGGATATTAGCGATACCGCCTCGCCTTCCTGGTTAGTCCATTGCGAACTTAACTGGTAAATAGAATTCTCAGAAATAACTCCTTCCCCTGCATCAGAACAACATAAATGCTCATCTGCCTGAGTATTCTTTTTTGCTCCCTTCTCTTTTCCTGAAGTAAAATTAAGAACCAGCATTGCTACCGCTGCAATTACTACAACCGGAATTATTACTCTTAATAACTTTCTCATATCACTACTCCTATCTTATAAATCTTTAACACATCTGAACCCAAGGTTATTGCAGGTATAATTTGCCTGCAGCGAACTTCTGAAACCATACCTCATAAATGCAGGATAGTTTGCAACATCCCTCACAGTTAACGCGCCCGCTCCGCAATATAAATTTTTGTCCATGTCTGCATCCCCGCGTGATTCCCCTGAAACAAGTGCCGTATTGAAATCATACTGCCATTCCCATATCAGTCCGAACATATCATATACACCCCAGTAATTCTTTTCAGTCGATCCAACAGATGCAAGCCTTGATTCAGAACTCCTGGAATACCATTGCTGTATCCGTGCGATATTATGCATATCATCCCCGGCATTGGGTTTTGTTAAGCTCGCTGAAGCTACATACTCCCACTCGGCAACTGTCGGTAACCTCTTCCCTGCCCATTCCGCGTACGCTTTTGCCGCAAACCAGGATACATTAGTAACAGGACTCATTGGGTTCACCTTATCCCCTAACTCAAAATCACTCCTCCAGTTCTTAAGATAATTCCTGTCGGCAAATATTCTTTTAATTCCTGACCTGCTCCATTTGGGACTCGCTTTAACAAATTCAAGATATTCTGAATTGGTAACAGCATATTTATCCATGTAAAATGGTTTCACCTGCTTCTTCGCTTCATCCTTCGATGAGTATAACGAAACATAATATCCCCCCCGTATATAACTCATCCTGCTGTTACTCTTTGTCCTTGAAGCACACCAGCCCGCAGATGTAAACATCAATGATATAATTATATATTTTAATAATAATGATTTCATATTGATTTATTTCGATACGGTTGTTTTCTTGCTCTTAATTTTCCTCACTTCGTCCGCTGTAACTTTCTGACCTGAGTTTCCCCATTGACTATAAACAAAAGTAAGAACCTCCGCTATCTGTTCTTCCGTTAGATTTGGCGGCGGCATAATACCATTATAGTTTTTACCGTTGACTATTGTTGCTCCCTGCCTTCCATTAATTACTGTCTCAATTGCTCTTTCTTTATTCTGATTTAAGAAATCAGATCCCGCCAGCGGCGGAAATACCATCGCTATCCCCTTACCGTCTGGCTGATGGCATGGAATACAGGTCTGCATAAAAATCGTCTTGCCGAAATCTGCGGGACTTACATTTGAACTACTGTTCGTCTTTGTTGTCGCCGATGGTTCCTGTACACCCCCCCATAATTCCTCCTTGGTATCACTGCCATAATAAATTTCATCTTTTTGCTTCCCTGAGTATATTGCAAGGTCTTCCTTCCCTTCTGCCTTTATCGTTGCAATCGCTCCTTTATTGAATGCTCTGAATATTGAGTGATCTACTATTGTGTATGTCCCCGGAACTCTTATTTTGAATTCTACAATTGCCGATCCTCCCGCAGGAATTAATGTGGTCTGAACATTTGTCTGCGTTACTTTCGTTCCTCCTTCCCCGTAAACTTTATCAAATACTGTCCCGATAACATGAAATGAAGATGTTAAATTAGGTCCCGCATTCCCTACAAATAATCTTATTGTCTCACCTGCTTTACAAGGCAGTGCCCTGTCACCGGTTAATGATCCAACCGATCCGTTAAATACTACATACGATGGTCTCTCATCTACTGCCTTGTCCTGTGAAAATGTCTGCAGTCCTGACTCCCCGAATTTCCCTTCTGTATAAAATTCTGACTGCATAATATAATATTCCCTGTCAACCGGTGGCAGCCCTTCTTCCGGCTCCACTAATATCAGCCCGTACATTCCGTTTGCTATATGTAGTGCTACCGGTGATGTTGCACAGTGATAAACAAATAAACCGGGATTCATCGCTGTAAATGAAAAGATTGATGTATGCCCCGGCGCCGTAAATGAAGATGTTGCCCCTCCCCCCGGACCCGATACTGCATGCAAATCTATATTGTGCGGCATCTTGCTGTCAGGATCATTGCTTAAGTGGAATTCAACCATATCCCCTACTCTTATCCGTATGAACTTCCCAGGCACATCTCCTCCGAATGTCCAGAAGTTATATTCAGCATTATCTGCTAACCTGCGTATAATCTCTTTGGTTTCAAGATTAACAATTACCTTTGTAGGATAATTCCTTGTAATGGGTAATGGAACCAATGGCGCATGTGTTAGTTTCGCATATTCCTCTCCACGCACCTTCTTGCTGTATGTCTCTCCGCATCCCGAAATTATAATTATAACTACAGCTATCCCGGTTATTACACCTGTCATAACTCCCGCAATCCCAAATCTTCTATTCTTCATATATATACCTGCTTAACGTCGCGACTTTTCATAAGATTCCTCATTTAACTTCTTCATTGCTTCCGGCCCTGTCGGATGACCAAACGAATTCATATTCTTATATAGATAGAGATATTCTTCCCTGCTTATTTTATTCTGCCAATGCCCGCTAATAATCCCTATCCCCGTAACCGCCATAAATATTGATACAACTCCTATTGCCACCCACTTCTTTCCTGGCCTGAATGATTTCTTCGCCGGTAACAATGTAAATATATCAAGTGTATCTTCAACAGGACATGCATCAACACAACTCATGCACGATGTGCATTCGTCCGACCATACCGTTATTACTTTGTCTACCTTTATCGATGAAGGACATGCTTTTGCACATAACCCGCAGTCTATACAACTGGCAGCATTCCTCTTTATCTTGTTGGGACTTATAAAATTCAATATCCCAAGCAGCGCCCCGTAAGGACAAAGAAACCTGCACCAGAAACTCCTTACAAAAATTGATAACACAAAAAGAACTGATAAAACAATCAGCGATGTCCTCGATATATTCGCAAAGAAGTAAAACATCTTTATATCCGCTGATAGGTTATAAGGACTGTCCAGAAAAGCCCTCACCGCCATGGTACTCATCAGGAAAAAAATCGAAAAGACAAAAAATCCAAGCAGTAAATACTTTATGCTTCTTAATGGATAGTCTATCCACTTTGGCATTTTTATTTTAACTTTGAAAACCTTCTTTAAGAATCTCTCCCCTGCATCTCCAACCAGCTCCGATAAAAATCCTACTGGGCAAAGCCAGGAACAAAATGACTTTCCAAATACTAACGACATGAGTATGATCGCAAAAAATATAAACATCCCTGCCGGGTGTGCATAATGTATCTCCCCTGTCACTATGAACATGAAAAAACTCATCATGGAACTGATAGGTAAGAATCCCTCAACTCCGGGAGGTCGGTTGTAAAATGCAGCCGTACCATTTGATTCTAAGTACCGTACAAAAAAGTAAAACTCTACCCCAATCCATATGCATAATAATGCAAATGCCGATTGCACATAAAACCTGTACTTCTGTATCGGTTTCTCGCTGTTTCGTATTATCTTCTTCTTGCTAATCATATTTCGGATCATTTAGTCTGATTATACTATAAAAAAATATCTAAAGATTACTTACCTTTCTTAAAGTCTTCTCCCTGAACTGGTCTAAATTCTCATCCGTTAACATCGAATATGCCTTCGTTCTCAACTCTCCCCACTTATCATGCAATGGACAAGGATTATTTACATCGCAATTTGGAAATCCCATCACACAGCTGTTGAACATCGAAAGCCCGTCAATAGCCGCTACTATGTCAATTAACTTTATTTTCTTAGGATCCTTGGCAATAGAAAAACCACCTGACTTCCCTTTCCTCGAATTAATTATCCCGCTCTCCGTTAAGCTCTGAAGTATCTTCGAAACAAATTCCTTAGGAATTGACAGCTTGCCCGCAACTTCCTCTGCAGGTATCGCATCTCTGTCCATATGTGCCGCTAAGTATAATACCGCCTGTAACCCATATTCGCATTTTTTAGAAAACATTACTGTCATTTCTTTAATCAGATTATTTTGTCTGATTAAACATATTGCATTCTCTCTGTATTGTCAAATTATTTTTTCACATATTAGTGCAAATCCTGCTCCCCTCCTCCAAAACTCACAATATCAGCTTATTTTAAAATAAATAGACCCTCTTTATCCCGTTTCTTCCAATTAAAAACATCCCCTTTTCCTTATCAATCTATCTATTATATAACGCATTTTCACAGATTATTTAAAAGCTGTGATTTTAGTTAATATTGTTAGTTAAATATAAGGTGGACTAATTCGTTGTATACCATTCACGGCTTTTGAACGGCAAATTGATTACTTTTAGCGCACTTAAGCGCACTTTACCACACTTTAGCGCACTAAAAATATCAGGTAACTAATGGGATTCGCCTTTCAGGAGAGTCTTAATTATAATATTTCACTACTTAATTGTCAAGTAAAATTAATATTTATTCTTAATTTCGTATCTGTGTTCTCTATTATTTAATTACATATATTTTTGATCTATAGGGTAATAATGAATAAAACTCTTTGCTTAATTGTCTTTTCTCTTTGCGCTCTTTCAATGTACGCTCAGAATAAAAATCAGCAAATTAAATCTTATACTAAAGACTCGGTCGTTGTTGTCGGCGACAGATATTCTCTCCCGTTAAATACAATCCCCTATAGTCTTCAGGTAATCCCTCAGCAGGATGTTAAATATTTTTCCACATTTTCCGCGTTGGAACTGGTTGATATCTTTAGCCCCTCCGCTTTCGTTATGGATAAAAGACTTGTCGGCTATGGTGTCGGTTCTGAAGGTGCCGGCAGTTTTAATATCCGCGGTATCGGAGGTCAGCCTAATTCAGGTGTGTTGGTTCTGATAAATGGCCACCCCGATTTTATGGGCCTGTTCGGGCATCCCCTTCCCGATGTGTATTCCCCCTCTCAGATCAAAAGCGTCGAAATCATTTCCGGCCCCTCTTCCACTGTCTTTGGAAGTAATGCAATGGGAGGTGTTGTTAATCTCGTTACCGGTTCTGATTATGATCATCCGATTAGTTTCAGCATCGAGGGCGGATCATTTGCTACATTTATCGGAAAAATATCTCTCTCACAAAGGTTTGGTAAACACGGACTCATCTTCTCCTCCAGTTCCATTACATCCGATGGGCACATCCCCGAGACTTCTTTCAAGTCCCAGAATTATCAGCTCGGCTATGATTATTTCGCTTCCCCCGTTTGGCAGCTCTCTGCAAAAGGTTCTTATGTCCCCTATTCTTTTGATGATCCTTCACGGCAGGGGCTAAGTCCTGGTTTCGGCACCTACGGTATTATCAAACGGGGTAATGGTTCAATCATCCTCTCAGACAACGATGTCAATTGGAAAGGATCTTTCCAGCTCTATGGCAATATGGGCTACCACCGTTTCTATGATGGTTTTTATTCTCATGATTTTAGCTCTGGCGCTTCTGTCTATCAACAGTATAAATACTCTGATCGGCTATCTCTCGCTTTCGGTTCCGATTACCTCTACTATGGAGGAATAGCTAATACCGATAATATTTTTCATAAAATAAATTCCCTGGGCGCTTATGCACTTGCACTCTATAGCCCCCTGCCTAATCTCTCCCTGAGAGGAGGTCTCCGCTATCAGTATGCAACCATTTCTAATTATAATGCCTCCCCCGTTTTTGGTCTTACATATAATCCCCTTCCTAATCTTGAATTATATGCTAATTACCAAAATGGTTTCCGCTTCCCTACTATCCAGGAATTATATCTATTCCCCGTATCAAATCCTGATCTTAAAAATGAACGCGTTAATGGATATGAAGCAGGATTGAAATATTATTTAAGCGCTGACACTTATATAAATTTTGCTGCTTATTATAGCAAAGCTGAAAACTTAATTATTATGTCGGGTACTTTGAAAGATAGTCATTATAAAAACAGCGGTTCTACCGGTATTTCTGGATTCGAAGGAGAGTTCCATTATAATTTTAACCAAAACCTCTCTGCTATTATTGGATATGGCTATCTTGATTCTGGTGAACTGCTCGCCTTCAATCCTAAAACCCAACTTAAATATATGCTCACCTGGCAGAAGGACTATTTCCAGGTCTCCTTATTTGGTAAATATGTTAGCAGAATTTATACAGGAAGTAACTTTAATTCTGATATCATTGAGGCAGATCAATATGTCGGTGATTATAACTTGCTTAATCTCTATTTCGGTTTCCGCATAGGGGATTTTACTCTGTCGGTAAAATTAAATAATCTCCTTGATAAAAATTATGATTACCTCCCCGGGTTCAAAGCCCCCGGCATTAGTATCCTTACAGGAATAGAATATTCCTTATAATAATACAACAAAAAAAAACGGAAGCCTTTCAGCTTCCGTCTACACATTGGGGGGGGGGAGGACAAGAACAAAAACTTATTGTGAAATATCTCCTGTTTCTGTATCTAAATTAAATACCGTACCTTCATCACCGTGCAATCCTTTAATTCTGATCGGAATAGTCTGTCCGCCAAGCGTAATATCTATCGTTCTGTCTATCGTCGATTCAGTATATGTTCCGCCTTTACTGAATGTCACAACAGCATGATAGGTTCCGGTAATTGTACCGCTGAATTTCCTGTGCCAGTTTAATCCGCTCCCGCGCGGACCGGTTATATTAACAAAATTAAGTGTAAGTGTTCCATTCAACGTACGAACTGCTCCTCCTCTCATTACCGTATCTGCCACTGAACGTACATAAGGTGATGTTGTATTCAAAGTTACAGTGCGTGTGTTGGCGTTGGTAACTGTCCATGCGCCCGAAAGCCCCGTTAGTTGATGAGAATCGTGAGGTGTTATCAATACGCCGGTTCCGCTTACAATCCTGAAATTAATTGTATATGCAGTATCATTAGTGGTACCGCTCGGCTGTATGTATAATTTCTGGAATTGCCCGTTTTTATCCAGATATTGCTGCTGGTAAACTCTTTCGATATCTGTATAATATTTGCCGGTTATGGTTCCTCTTATTCGGGTCACCGTTATTGTCCACCACCCGGTCGTAGAATCATACTGCTTGGTAACTGTCGAGTGTGAGTGCCCAAAATTCATCATTCCTTCTATATCATCATTCACAATTCCTTCAACTGATGCTGATTTCAGCACATCTGACATCTCATCAAGCGTACCGCTGTTATCTACTGCAACATTAGCTGCTACAGAATATGCAACATCCTGGGTCGCCGTTGTATTTACTGCTGTCTGGGTTGTATTTGTTGGACTCGTTGGATTATCGTTTTTCTTGCATCCCCCTAAAAAAATAACCGTTAAGAAAACAATAGCTAAAGGCACAATCAATCTTATGTATTTCATAGTATTCCTCTTATTCTATTATTATCAAAAAACTTAATTATGTGACACCAATTCTACAGGATTGGTTTAAATTTGTTTCTTTTATTAAACTGATTTTGTTATTATTTGTCCCATAATCATGAGAAATAAATCACAATCTAAAAGGATTCCCGGATGAAGTCTATTAAAGTTATTTTTATGCTCCTTTTTGTCATAACAATCAGCGGGCAAATGTTTGCCCAGAATGCTGATGAAATCGTCAACAAATATGTTAAGGCAATCGGCGGATTAGATAAAATACAAGCAATAAAAACTATTAAATTAACCGGAAAAATTACCGCCGGTACTATGGAAATTCCCTTTAGCCAAACCTGCAAACGCCCGTCAATGGTTTTAATGGAATCCTCTTTCCAGGGAATGACTATGAAACAGGCATACGATGGAACTCAGGGCTGGATGCTCAATCCCTTTTCAGGCAAAAAGGAAGCTACCCCTATGTCAAAAGATGCAGAAAGAGCTGTCTCAAGAAATTCTGATTTTGAAGGTCAGTTAGTCAATTATAAGTTGAAAGGGAGTAAAATTGAACTCATCGGAAAAGAAAATCTGGATAGTTCAAAAGTCTATAATATTCAGTTAACCGATAAAAATAACGATGTATCCAACTACTATATTGATACCTCTTCCTATCTTATATTAAGACAAAATGATAAGCTTAAATATGAAGCAAAAGAAATGAATGCTGAAACTAATTTCAGCAATTACAAAAATATTAATGGCGTTATGTTCCCTTTCTTAATGGTATCCAAAAGCCCCGGAAATCCAATGGGTGATACTAAAATTATTGTCGAATCAATAGAAGCTAATATTCCTATTGACGACAGCGCATTTAAAATGCCCTCCGTAAAATAGCTTTTAGGCCCCTGATCTCATCAGGGGCATTTTTATTTTCTACCCGTATATCCCTCCACTTCATTTATGTGTGATCTGCATGATAATGTATTACAATAATTTAATTTAGCTTAAAGCTATCTATTACTAACCTATATTTTATAAATCACTTAGGAGGGACTTATGAATAAAACTCGCAGTGCTATTATTTCAGCAATGTTCTCGTTATTTATTCTGCTTTGCCTTATCGGCTGTTCAACGACACCCAAGGACGCTGGCAAAATACCAATTACAACTTCATCTGATGATGCTAAACAAAATTTTATTACTGGTAGGGATCTTACTGAAAAGCTTCGTGGGCAGGAATCCCTGCAGTACTTCGATAAGGCTATAGCCGCTGACTCTAATTTTGCGCAGGCATATCTTATCCGCTCTGCTTTCCAGCCAACGGCAAAAGACTTCTTCGATGACCTTAATAAAGCTGTCTCTCTTTCTGCTAATGTCTCACAGGGGGAACAATTAATGATCTCCGGATTCGAAGCCGGGATTAACGCCAATCCTGTTAAGCAGCAGGCAGATTATGAAAAATTAGTTTCCTTGTACCCGAAAGATGAAAGGGCTCAAAATCTTCTGGCTAATTCATATTTCGGTACCTTTCAGGATCAGAAAGCAATCGATGGATATAAAAAAGCTATTGAGATTAACCCTGACTTTTCAGGCTCCTATAACTCTTTGGGTTATGCGTATAGAAGAGTTGGTAATTATTCCGAATCTGAAAAAGCATTCCAGAAATATATAGAACTGATTCCTAATGACCCTAACCCCTATGATTCCTATGCTGAATTATTACTCAAGGAAGGAAAATATGATGCCGCTATAGAAAACTATCAAAAAGCTCTGTCTAAAGATGCCGGGTTTACATCCTCAAAAGTTGGTATCGCCGCAGCTCAAATGTATAAAGGAAATTATGATGAAGCACGTAAGGAACTGCAGCAGCTTTTTGATTCGGCCCGGAATGATGGCGAGAAAAGAACTGCTTTGTTTAATATGGCCGTTACCTATGCCGATGAAGGAAAACCCGATATGGCTTTGAAAGAACTTGATCAGGAATATGCTATCGCTGAGAAAGCTAATGACTATGGCAATATGTCAGGCGACCTTAATGCTATGGGCGTTATTCTCTATGAATCTGGTAAATATGCAGAAGCTCTCGATAAATTCCGAAAATCAGTCGATGCCTTCGATAAATCTTCCTCTTCCCAGGCTCTTAAAGATAATGTTAAACTTGGACTCATCTATAATGAAGGCCAGATTGCTATGAAGCAGAATGATCTGAAGACCGCTTCCGAAAAAGCTGAACAATTTATGAGTGGTGTTAAAGCAATAAATAATGCAAACCAGATTATGCTTGCTCACGAACTAATGGGAACTATCGCCCTCGAACAGAAAAAATATGATGACTGCCTTACCCACTTAAACCAGGCTAATCAGCAGAACCCATACAATTTCTATTACACCGCAAGAGCTTATGAACTAAAAGGCGATAAGCAGAAAGCCAAAGAATATTACGATAAAGTAATGAATTTCAATGTCCTCCCCAATATTAATACAGCTTTTGCACGCAGCAATGCTAAAAAGATGTTAAAGGAAAGTTAGATTTTAGATATTCAATTTTAGATTGGTTATTCATCAAAAGCCGGACTCCCTTCCGGCTTTTTAATTTACATTCATCACCGGGTATCAACGGTCTCTTCTTTCCCGATATGCATCTTAATAAATCCGCAGATTTCTTCTATTGCATCAGTTGCCTCTTTAAACATTGGAGCTAATAATGGATAACAATGAACCATCCCTTCTCCCGCTCTGAATGTTATTTCCACTCCGGCCGACTTGGCTTTTAGATAAAATTTCTTCCCGTCATCAAACAATTCATCATCTTCTCCGGAATTGATAAAAATAGGCGGGAGTCCTCTAAGGTCGCCGAATAATGGTGAAATTAGTGGATCTTCTGCACGGTTACTTCCAACATAATGTTTACTAAAAACCAGCCATGAATTAAATGGTGCTACTGAAACTTTTCTCTTTGTTTTATACGACTCACTCGAACATGTCAAATCTGTCCATGGCGATATCGCCACAGCCGCTGCAGGTAAAGGTATCTTGTTTTCTTTAAGCGCCAGAAGTATGGCAAGTGTTAATCCTCCTCCTGCCGACTCCCCTGTAATTATAATATTCTCCGGTTTCTTTCCCATATCTAATAGTGATCGGTATATTTTTACGGAGTCATCCAAAGCCGCCGGGAATGGATGTTCAGGCGCTAATCTGTACTCATACACTAAATTTATAATGCCGCATCTTTTAGCAAACTTCGAGACAAATCCTCTATGATCACTGCACGATCCTGATACATAACCGCCCCCGTGAACATAAAGAATTACTTTCTCCTGGTCAGCTTCATCTGGAATTATCCACTCCGACTTAATACCATTTATTATTTCTTCCTTAATTTTTATCCCAGTCGGAATCTTTGCATACTTGGCCGCCCCCTCTTCACATAATTTTCTGAAATCCTCAATAGAAGTATTATCATCAAATACCTCCCTTTTCAGCTTCCCCTGAAACAGATGCCTGTTTCTCATCATCATATTAAATATTTTGCTCTTAACACTTGGCATATTTTATTTCCGGTTTATAATAATTATAGTCGCCGCCATCTCTTATTGTATTAGTTATGCTATTAAAATAAACTATACATTCATGAAAAGTAATAAATATTGACTTTTGAGCAAAATTGTTGCTTATTTCGCACGGTGTTTAATTGTATATCTTATAATAACTTATAACTTATACCTTATATGCACATTTTACCCAACGACTCTTTCTTGATTTGTTTTATTACAAAATCAGCTAAAATAAAACTTCCTTTTTCTTCTCTTTCTAATAAGTCGGAAATTAAATATATCAATTCAGAAATAATGCGTCACACTTAAAATTTATTATTCCTGTTTTAGTTCTATTTTAAAATAATAGCAAGGCATTTTATGAAATCTCTGCGGATCTTATCGGTTAAAATTCTTTTCATAGGTTTCTTCCTGCTCTCATTCAATTCATTATTAAATGCACAATGGAATGTTCAGGTATTGAACTCGGGCAGTAGTCAAATCTTGAATACAATTAGTAGTTTCGACACTTCTACAATTGTCGCTGCAGGCGAATTAGGCACTATACTAAGAAGCACAGATGGCGGAACTACCTGGAATGCAAACAATGTTTCATCTTCAATTATTTTTTATGGATCTGCTTTTACTCCTTCAGGAACCGGTTGGCTTGTTGGAAATGCAGGTACAATATTAAAAACAACAAATTCGGGTTTATCCTGGAATTTACAGAATTCTGGAGTCAGTTCTGTAGTAACAGGTATTTATGCATTTGATAATCAAATTGTAATAGCAATAACCAGCGACGGAACAGTAATTAAAACAACAAATGGTGGCACTACTTGGTCACTGCAAGCCACTATTCCTAATGCCGGCGTTTTAAGATCAGTCCATTTTTTAGATACACAAACTGGATTTATAGCAGGTGGTAATTTTAGTGGTACCCTTTATTTTACTGGAGGCTATGTCTATAAAACTACTGATGGAGGTACTACCTGGAAATTAGTTTTCTCTTCCTCTAGGATATTAACTGGAGTACAGGCTGTCTCTAATACAATGGTATATACTGTGGGGCTGAATGGGTATTTTTACCGCTCTACTGATGGTGGAACGAATTGGTCTTATAGAGATCCTGGTACATCTGATTGGCTTTTTGCATTGCACTTTTTCTCGGATAATGAAGGGTTTATTTTAGGTGGAAGCTCTAATTATCCTCCATTGATAAACTATACTACTAATGGAACCAAATGGAGCACATTCTCAGCAAGCCCCACATACAAAGTCAATTCCTGCTCATTTCCGAATATAAACACTGGGTTTTGTGCAAATGATGGTGGAGTATTACTTAAATTAACCAGAAATTCTAATTATCTTAATTTACTTTCACCTAATGGAAGTGAGAATTTATTAATTGGCTCAACGTATAACGTTACCTGGACATATAGCCCTGGTATCTCTAATCTCAAAATAGAGTATACTACTAATAATGGAACTACTTGGTTACCCGTCATTAGCTCTACTCCTGCAAGTAATGGATATTATCAGTGGGTTATTCCGGTCACACCTTCAACAAGTTGCAAAGTGAAAATTTCGGATGCATCAAATCCCGGCGTTCTTGATATAAGCGATAATACTTTTACAATCTATGCTAATCACAATATAACCTGGGTAGATACTATTCATGTCTCAGACAATGGTAGCGATAAAGGAAATCTTATTTTTGGTCAATCCCCTATAGGTTCTGATAGTATCGATGTAGCTTTAGGCGAATCATCTCTGCCTCCTATTCCTCCGGCAGGTGTCTTTGATATTAGGTTTGATTTATTAACAAACTCGGGAGATTGTTCATTGATAGATTTTCGGAGTAATGTAGCAAAGGATCGATCCTGGTTAATAAAGTTTCAACCGGGTAGCGGAACATATCCTTTCACATTTACATGGAATCCGTTGTTATTACCTTCCGGGTCATTCTTTTTAAAAGATATTATTAATGGTACAATTGTAAATGTTGACATGAAGAGCAATAATTCCTATACACTTACTAATTCGGGAATCAATGCACTAAAAATAGAAAATAATGTGGAAGCATCTTCATACATTAAGTTAAATAAAGGATGGAATATCGTTTCAGTTCCCATTTTGCAATCCGATATGAATACACTTACATTATTCCCTGGCTATACATCACCTACATATAAATATAATAATGGTTATCAGACAGTATCTGCATTGTCAATTGGACTTGGATATTGGGTCAGGTATGCAGATTCAGTTACAGTTTACGTGGGCGGATCCCTGGCAGGCATCAATACTATCCCTGTTCTTGCTGGATGGAACATGATAGGGGGATATGATAAGGATATTACGGTTTCTTCATTAACAACAACACCATCTGGCATTTTAACTTCATCCTTTTATGGATTTGAAAATGGATACGTTATTCCGGCAACCTTACTGTCAGGTAAGGGATACTGGATTCGGGCCTCTCAAAATGGTGTAATCAATATACCGGCTGGATTAGCTAAGACGAATGAAAATCAAATAGTTAATTCTACAATAGAGCCTGCTTGGGGTAGAATAGTGATAACAGATAAAAATGGAAATCAGGGAGCCCTTTACAAAGCAAATGGGAATATTAACTTGTCCAATTTTGATCTGCCTCCTGTACCACCCAATGGAATATTTGATGTAAGATTTGGAAGCAATAGAAATGTAGAATCAATGATTGGTACCAAAGAAATAATGATTAGCTCTGCAAGCTATCCGGTTACAATTAGAGCTGAGGGAATGGATATAAGGATAAAGGATGTCTTTACTGGGAAATTAATTGATAGGGTACTAAAGAATGGCGAAAATTTTATAATTGATAACAATGCTATAAATACTTTGTCGGTAATGGGAATTGATGTTCCGCAGGATTATTGTTTATATCAGAATTATCCTAATCCGTTTAATCCAAGCACAACAATTAAATTTGGTTTGCCAATAATCTCCCATGTTAAAATTACGATTTATAACCAGTTGGGTGAAAAAGTAGAGGTATTACTTGATAAAGATTTAGAAGCAGGATTACATGCAGTATCTTGGAATGCTGGAAATATGGCCAGTGGATTGTATTTCTATGAAATGAAAACTGATAAATATACATCGGTCAAAAAATTAGTATTAATGAAATAAACCTTGGGACTGTCATTACAGCCCTTTCTTTTTATCGTATTTAAGAATGAAGAACATAATTGCTTCCTTTGTAATTCTTGTAACTGTTAGTTTGTTTCCGCAGACAGCCAAAGTTGATATTCCTCTGACAATAACTGACGGGGCAGGAGGAATACAAATATTAAGATTCGGGCTGGACTCTATGGCTACCGACGGCGTCGATATAAATTTGGGAGAGGCTCCCCTACCCCCTCTTCCACCATCCGGTATTTTTGATGCAAGGTTTAATTTACTTGATGGAACAGATGCATCTCTGAGGGATTATCGGAAAGACACTATTTCCAATAATGAACAAACAATCCATGAGATACAATTCCAGGTTGGATCTGGATCGGCCATAACAATTAGCTGGAATTTTGTTTCTGGTATAAAAGGAAGACTGCAGGATGTTGTTCTAGGTACAATAATCGATGTACCTATGCAGGATAGTGGGGGTTATACTGTAACTAATCCATCGGCTTTTAATAAATTAAAAATGACTATTACCTATACTGATGTTCTGCCTGTGGAATCAATTTCATTTTCTGCAAAAAAAGTATCCGGTTATAGGTTAAACCAAAATTACCCTAATCCATTTAATCCTTCTACTACAATTAACTATCAAATCTCCAATCAGGGCTTCGTTACTCTAAAAGTTTATGACATATTGGGAAATGAAATTCAAACTTTGGTCAGCGAAGTAAAATCTGAAGGAACATATGATGTTACCTTTAATTCAGCTAATATGCCAAGTGGAGTTTATTTCTATAAACTTCAATCAGGATCTTTTATTGAAACAAAGAAAATGATCCTATTGCGCTGACTTAGATTCCCACCGGACTATTAAACCCGTATCACTTATAAATCAAGATTGATTAGGAGTTCTTGGATTTTGGATAATTTTCAGGTTAAATTTACTTAAAGAGATAAGGGTTAATTAACTTATCCACATAATTTACAAAACGAGTAGGGAGCCGGAAAATGCCGCTTTTACATAAACTTAAAATAATCTATTTGAGGGAAACATTTTCTCCCTCGCTTCTTGGAGTTTTTCTTAATCCCTTCTACTTTGTAAGACGCGGATTGTACAGAGCTATTAATTCAAATAAAAAATACATAACTGGCAAACTGCTCGACTTTGGTTGCGGCAGCAAACCATATAAAGAATCTTTTGATGTGCAGGAATACGTAGGGGTGGATATTGAGCAACATGGACATCCCCACCAGAATGAGAATGTTGATGTGTTTTATGATGGGGAAACAATACCATTTAAGGATAATTATTTTGATTCCATATTATCGTCAGAGGTGTTCGAACATACATTTAATTTGGTACATATATTAACTGAGCTTAATAGAGTTCTGAAAGTCGGTGGTTATATGCTTATTACTATTCCATTTGTGTTTGAAGAACATGAAGTGCCCTATGATTTCGCAAGATATACTTCCTATGGAATTTCTGACCTGTTAAAAAAGGCAAATTTCAGAATTGTACACATCGAACAGGCAGGTTCATACATTGAAACTATTACTCAAATGATGGCTGTATATATTTATGGAATATTACCGAAGAACAAATATCTGAACGCAATTTTACGGCTGATATTTATTTCGCCAATAATTATTATTGGCCTGTTGCTTTCTAAAGTATTACCCCGAAATGAAAAACTTTATAACAATAATATTATTGTCGCACAAAAGTAAGTTGGAATATGAATCAATGGTAAAGTTTCCATTTTTTCCTTGAATGATACAAAATTTGATAGTCCAATTCTTCTAATGCCATAATACTATATTCGGTCCATATACAATTAACTGGAGTTTTTCTTTCTAAATAGGTTGCTTTAGCTGGACTATAATCGGATTATTATTACTATTTTTCTTTCGTAAGATACGCTTCCAAATAAACATCCCTCTTTATTAAATAACCGACAATTTCTATCGGAAATAAAAAGAATAAGCTTATCCAAAATGCTTTTTTATTTGGAGGACTACTTAAAAAATCAAATTTTCTCCCGATATTTCTAAAATATTTTATTCCCAAATCTGTTTTGTTCATTAAATATTTAAATGATGTAAAACTAAATCCTATTACGTGGTAGGGCGAATCAAAAGGTTTTAATTTTTCAGTAATTCCCTTTCTGCCTATAACATTAAAAACTATTCTACGAACATCGTTGAATAAACTATCTTCATTCGGGACACTTACATATAAAATTCCATTTGTCTTAAGTATTCTTTTTATTTTTATTAAGTATTCAATTGGATTTAAAACGTGTTCAAGAACTGAGTCTAAATAAATAAAATCAAAATAATTTTCCGGGAATTCATGTTCGAGAAACTTAGCTTTTGTAAATTTAATCTTGTTAATTTTAGCATTTTCAATTCTGTTATCAACAATATCAATACCTGTTACTTCCCACCCTCTTCCTATACCTTCAATTAATGTTTTCCCTTCACCAGCACCAACATCTAAAAACTTAATATTATTTTTATCTTTAAGATAATATTTAGCCTTATCAAATCTTTGTTTTAGTTCTTTTGCTCTTTGTTTAATTAACCATTTCGATTGGCATGAAAAATATTCCGAATTATAAAGTAAGGACCATTGTTCATTACTAAATTCAATTTGAGGTAAAACAAAATAGGAGTAACAATTATTACACTTTACAACATTATAATCTTTGTTTATAAATTTATCCGAAATTGAATTTGTCTTTGATTTTCCTAGTATCACATATCCCTTACTACCACATACCGGACAGTTATTCACCATGTAAAATTTCTCCTCATTTAAAATTATTAAATTTCAATAACAGTTTTTTACCTTTCGCCCA
>JARLHC010000067.1 GCA_031292455.1 Ignavibacteriaceae bacterium | reverse complement strand
GATCAAATACCGGAAGGACCTAAAATATGCAAGGTCAATGATCCTGCATACTACAAACATTATATTGGTGAATATGATTTTAGTAATACTCCGGTTGCAGCAAAAATGGATCAGAAGAATTACATAATTTCTTTCCTTTTTGAAAACGGACATTTCTTTCTATTTGATCCAGGCGATAATAGTGCAAATCAATTGTGTGAGAGTGGAAATAAAAAGCTAAAATTAAGTTTTACGGATGAAATGAGCATTTGGTTTAATACTTCCGAAGAAAATGAATATGAAATGTACATTTCTTGGGACGCAGTGATATCAAAAGGAGTAAAAGTTAGATAAACATTAACTACTTAAATGATTCTTATGAGCGCTTCTAAACAATTTGTCCCAATGCGTCTCATCTAAAGTACAGTCTTCTGCCATAGATGTACTTGTATAGCCGCCATATTATCCTGTCTGCCAAAATGGCCAGAAAATGTAGAGTTATATTCCAGAAGTTCCAAAGTCTGAAAATATATTTACTCAAATCATTAGAAAGCTGAACAGGGTTATTTTACTATTCCGAATTTAAGTTAATATTATCTCGCAGGGAGAAATTTTGATATAAACTCTAAAAATGTTGCTTTAAGAAATGGTTTTGCAAGGTATCCGTTAAAGCCTTCCTGGATAAAATATTCTTTATCCCCATTCATTGTATAGCCGGTAACTGCTAAAATAGGAATATTCCTATACCCATCAATTTTTCTGATTTCTTTTAATGCCTCTATGCCGTTAACTCTATGGGGAGATTTAATATCAGTAAGAACCAAATCAAATAAATTTGTTCTGCATTCTTTTATTGCTTCTTCACCACTGTCAACAATAACAACATCCTTAAAATCAGCTAGATAGAATGAAAAAATATCCCGCATAAGAGCATCATCCTCATTTGCAAGAATTCTATAATTATTTATCATAGTCTTTGAAAATTATATTCGTAGATATTAACAATGAAGTCCTCGTCCCTTAATATGGAGGGGTAACAAAATAAAAAATAAAATAATATTCGTTTCACATAACTTTTATCAAAAATAGATTTGCGAATGTTTTTTACAAGAATCATGCCTTAAATAAAAGGCCTATCTGTTTTATATAAGAAGCAACTACAAGCTTTTTCCTAAAATAATAGCGCATAATATTCATACTGCGAAAATATATCCTATTTAAGCGGGGTCTTTTTCGTAATAAACAAATTGCAAGGTTGTACATCTTATACCCCCCATTAAATAACCTGACTTCCGGGATTAAACAGTATTTTTTACCGGGGGTATCACATCACTCAACAAATGTGAGTTAAGATAAAATTTTAATAAATAATTAGGCTATTATAGCTCAACAATCAATAAGGAGTATTACTATGTTTATCGTTGTTGAACATCAAATTTCAAACCCGAAAAAATTCTGGGAAATTGCACAAGCAATTAAATTACCGGAAGGATTAAAAATACATTCTACTTTACCGAATTCAGACGGCTCTAAAGCAGTGTGCCTTTGGGAAGGGAAGGAAGTTAATGATGTTAAAAATGCTGTAGAAGGTGCTGTGGGGCAATTCAGCAAGAATGAATATTTTTCTGTTGAAACAAAAAATGCAATGGGCTTACCTAAATAAATTATTCGTGTCTTAGAAAAACTTGGCTTTGGGAGAAGAGGCAATTATAATTAATGATTGTTTTTTCTCCTGTTGTCATAAGTTGTGTGTCGTTAACTCGTATCATTTAATTTCCCCCATTATTACAATCCCCGCTGCGTAAGCCTGGGTTCTGTTCCTCCCATAAAAGTTTTACACTCTGTACGCTTATTCACTACACTTTTCTCTGATCTCCTCAACCTGCTAACTGATGGTAAGTAGTTTTGAAAAGGCTGGGAGTAGGGTAGAGTAGGTGCGTAGCCTGCTCGGCCTTGACCTTTGTGTAATACTGCTGTCCAGCTAAACCCCTGATAATGATTAGGGCGGGTATGTCGTTTAGGTTAAGAAATACTTTTAACTCATACTGATCTTATTCTTGACTCTTGTAATATTTATTATAATTTTAATATAAACTGGAATAATTATTATGAAATGGTATCATTATATAGCAGCATTTTTTGCAGGTGCTTTGTTAGCGAATGCAGTCCCTCATTTTATTAATGGCGTGTCAGGAAATCCATTCCCAACTCCTTTTGCAAATCCGCCGGGGAAAGGACTTTCTTCTCCTATTGTTAATGTAATTTGGGCCTGTCTTAATATGCTGGCTGGATATATCTTGTTAAGAGTGAGTAAAACAACCACAAAGAATAATCTTGCGATGCTTGTTTTATTTTTGGGAATTCTGGCAATATCAATACTATCGAGTATTGCGTTTATAGATAAGGTTAAGTTGTAATAGTTCCTCAATTCCGTTTGTGTAGGCAGCTTATTTTTCTACCTGACCATCTCTACCTCACGATAAAGATTAAGGTGAATCCTAAAAACAAAAAAACCGCAGGATTATTTGCACATTATCTGTAACACACTCTTGTTTTTACATTAATTAGGGCATCATAGTCAACGGGAGATCACTGATAATTTTATTAAAACTAAGCTAACTAATTATTTAGTTGACAAACTAATAAATTAGTAGTATGTTGCAGTCGGAATAAAAAAGGAGTCTAAATAATGAAGTCTACCGAAATGACAAAAGCTGAAGAGCAGATAATGCAGATTCTTTGGAAGCTTAAGAAATGTATGATAAATGATATTTTAGCCCTGCTTCCTGAATCTAAACCTGCCTATACAACTGTTTCCACAATTGTTAGAATTCTTGAAAAGAAAGGTTTTGTTAACCATAAGGCCTATGGTAACACTCATGAATATTATCCTGTCATTTCTATGGAGCATTATAAACGTGACCGGTTTAAGGGATTACTTAAGGGATATTTTTCCAATTCATTCTCAGACCTCGTTTCATTTTTTAGTAAGAATGATGAAATCGACATTCACGAAATGGAAAAGATTATGAAACTGTTAAAAGAAGAAATAAAAACAAAAGAGAGGGTAAAACGATGAGTAGTTATTTTATCTATTTGCTGCAATCTTCTTTATGCCTTATGGTGTTTATTCTGTTCTATATTTTGTTCTTAAAGAAAGAAACTTTTTACTCCGGAAACAGAATGTATCTTCTTATAACGGGTTGTTTTTCTGTCATTGTTCCCTTATTCAAAAACCTATTGCCAAATTCTGGATATGTTAAAGAGATTACATATTATATGGCTCCAATAATAGTAACTGGAAAAAATCAGATCAATATCTCACATATAAATTATCTGCAGGTAGCTGGCATTATTTATTTTTCTGGTGCAATAATTTTACTTGTCAAATTTATAATCAAGTTATTTCGAATATTCCTTCTTGTTAAGAATAATAATTCAACTTATCTCGATGGCCAAAAGATTGTCCTTCTGGATAAAGGAAATGCGCCATTTTCATTTTTTCGGACTATTTTCCTTACGAATGAACAGATCTCAGATAAATCCATCGATAGTATTCTTGCCCACGAAAAAACTCATGTTCAACAATTCCACTCTATAGATATATTATTTTTTGAAATTCTTAAAATTATACAGTGGTTCAATCCTTTTGCCTGGAATTTTAAGAAGGAAATCGAAGCCCAGCTAGAATTTTCTGCAGATTCCGGACTAATTTCCGGCGGGACAAATATCAATGAATACAAAAATGTACTTGTTGCCTATTCATTTGGAGTTGATGGGGGTGCAATAACTAATAATTTCAATTCGCTTCTAAAAAGGAGGTTCGAAATGTTATCAAAACAAAGGTCCGGATCATATCGGAAGTTTAAATTTTTATTCAGTCTGCCATTGATGGCCTTGCTTGTAATGTCAATAGGTGTTGTTAATGGCAGTTTATCATTTACATCCGGTCAGATAAAACAGGATGATAAATCGAAAGTTTTTACTTACGTTGAACAAATGCCCGAATTTCCCGGGGGTGACGAAGCATTATATGCATTTATTACTAATAACATTGTTTATCCTGACGATGCTAAAAGAGCAGGAGTTGAAGGGAAAGTATATGTTCAGTTTGTAGTCAACAAAGATGGCTCAGTCACTGATGTTAAAGTTCAAAATAGAATAGGTGCCGGTTGCGATGAAGAGGCAGTTAGAGTTGTCAAACTTATGTCCAAATGGGTTCCCGGTAAACATAAGGGTGAAGTTGTAAAAGTAAGATTAGCAATGCCCATAATGTTTGCATTAAAATAAAAATGAAAGTATTTGTTGCCTGGAAGCCACAATACTTCCTAACCCAAATTTAAGTTTGTATTGCTTTGTTCGTGATTGTTATAATTATAATAACGTAGAATTTTATAAAAATATAACTGGAGGTCCTATGAAACTATCATCATTATTCCTATTAAGTATATTTCTTATTTGTGGGTTTTCAATAAAAGACAATCATAATAAAAATGACTTGGAACAAGCTGGGCTACGAGGGTCTGTGAAGTCAGCAAGAATGATTAGTTATATGGTAAAGGATAAATCCGGTAAGTTAATTAAAACAATAAAGTCGATTGATCAATATTTTCTTTTTAATGACAAAGGGTGTTGCATCCAAAGCCGTGATTACCAAACAAAATTTACATTGCTTCACAAATATGATGATAAAGGGAAAATCGTTGAAACTAATTCTGTCCAACTGGATAGTAGCCTTAGAATTAAAAGTATTTGCAAATATGACAACAGCGGGAATAAGATTGAAGAATATTGGTATAACCCGGATGGTAGTCCTTATATTAAATATGTTAATAAATTTGATAAGAATGGAAAAAAGATTGAAGAATGTTGTTATAAATCAGATGATATTCTTATAATGAAAAGAAATTTTAAGTATGACGATAAAGAGAATTTGATTGAAGAGAATTCTGTCAATACTGAAAATAATTTTGTTAGTAAAATAAATTACAAATATGACAAAAATGGAAATAAGACGGAAGAGAGTTGTTTTCTGCCAGATGGCAATTGGGAAAGTAAATATGACATTAATGGGAATATGGTTGAGAGAAGAATGCACAAATCAGATGGTAGCATTTCAGAAAAAATACTTTATAAATATGACAATAGAGGCAATGTAATTGAAGAAAATTGGCTTATGTCCGGGAATTCCTTCAAATATACTTACAAATATGATGTCAAAGGTAATTGGACACAAAAAATATCATTCATAGATAAGAAACCAGGGGAAACCACTGAAAGAACTATAGAGTATTTTAATTAAACTGAAATATCCACGATTCAATTAATAATTAGGTTGGTATTGCACCTGCAATACCCAACCTGATTTTTATCACTTCAAAGCATCATAAACTAAAGGCGGTACGTTTGCTGGCGCAATCCTCGGTCAGTGGGAGGATATCGATATTATTTATCGATATGTAGAAAATACTCCTTAAATGTATGTGGAAAAATTTAATGAGCAATAGAAATATATTTTATTAACCTCTTCTCTTCCCATTCTAATATTATTCTGGTAAATTTGGGTGTAATGTAATTTAAATAAGGGACTCAAAACAACACCGCTATTCAGGAAAATAAATGAAAGCAATTGTATACACAAAATATGGACCTCCGGATGTTCTTGAACTCAAAGATGTAGAAAAACCCTCACCCAATAACAATGAAGTTCTCATAAAAGTTTATGCCGCATCTGTGAATCCGGCTGAATTACATCTCCTGAGAGCTGATCCATTCGTTACACGCTTCTACTCTGGTCTTCTAAAACCAAAAAATATGATACTCGGGGCCGATATAGCAGGACGGGTTGAATCGGTCGGTAAAAACATTAAGCAGTTTCACATAGGTGATGAGGTATTCGGTGACTTATCTCATTGTGGTTGGGGCGGTTTTGCCCGGTATGTCTGTGCTCGTGAAAATGCAGTGGGGTTGAAACCTGCTAACTTATCCTTCGTGGAAGCTGCGGCTGTACCTTTAGCTGCATTAGCAGCCCTGCAGGGTCTTCGCAATAAAGGTAAGATCCGGCAAGGGCAAAAGGTTCTGATAAATGGCGCGTCTGGTGGTGTCGGTACCTTTGCCGTGCAGATTGCCAAATCGTTCGGCACTGAAGTAACCGGCGTTTGCAGTACAAAAAATTTGGATATGGTGCGCTCCATCGGTGCAGACCATGTCATCGATTATACTCAGGTAGATTTTACACGGAATGGTAAGGCCTATGACCTGATTTTTGATGCTGTGGGAAATCTTTCAATTTCAGATTGTAAGCGCGCACTAAGTCACAACGGAATTTGTGCAGTAGCCGGATTTACAACCTTGTCTCATTTGCTCTGGGTGGCCCTTGTGGGATCCTTGGTGTCAATAACCGGCAGTAAGAAAATTGGTCTCATGGATACGGCTAAACCAAACCATAAAGATTTGGTTTTTATAAAAGAGCTTGTTGAAGCTGGCAAAGTAAAACCTGTTATTGATAGACGTTACCCCTTAAGTGAGGTCCCCGAAGCCTTCCGGTATCTTGAAAAAAAACACGCCCATGGAAAAATAGTAATTACTTTAGAGGACTCAATAAAAAATGACCGCTGACCTTATTTATCAGGATATGCTTGTAGAAATTACTAATGATTCTATTCAAAAGGGTTGCTCAAAATTCACCTTTCAGAAAAGGATTTAACAAATCTAATAGCAAAATCATGAGTAGAAGAAATGCCATACTAAACTTTAGTAGCTGGCATAATTCACAAGTATATTTCGGGAAAATATAAAGAATCATAACTAAACCATCCTCGAACTCATAATTATCTGTACTGAGCTCTGCCTCATCCGCAAACCCTCCTTGTTGGATAAGTTCAACCTGCATAGTTACTTATAATCATTATATTTATAATCCATTGATGAAAATCACATTGATTATTAACCTTTATCATTTTATTTCGAATGAAATAATTAATTATTATTATGATTAGTTCTGTTATTTCTTACCTGATACAGCCTATCAAATTATTACATAATTATTCTATAACTATTTTCAAACAAATAAGGAAAAAAAATGAATAAACTTACAAAGCTCACTTTTATGTT
>JARLHC010000008.1 GCA_031292455.1 Ignavibacteriaceae bacterium | reverse complement strand
ATCGGGGGGGGAGAAGCGAAGAACTGCATTATGCCGGGCGCTTATATCTCATCCTGATCTTTTAATACTTGATGAACCCACAAATCATTTGGATACCAATTCAATTGAGTGGATAGAGAATTTTCTGGCAGGGTACAAAGGCACCTGCATATTTGTAACGCATGACCGGTATTTTCTTGACAGAATAGCCAACAGAATTGTTGAACTGGCAAACGGAGTATTTTATTCACATACGGGGAATTACACAGATTATCTTGTTAATAAATCGGAACGACAATCGATAAAGGAAACAGAGGAGCAGAAGCGGCAGAGTTTTTTGAGAAGGGAGCTGGAATGGGTAATGAAAGGTCCAAGGGCACGGAGGACAAAAGCGAAGAGCAGGCTGGACAATTATTATGAAGTATTATCAGAGCAGAAAAATGAGGTTGAGTTAGATGTTGATCTGATAATACCGCCTGCAGATATTCTTGGCAAGAAAGTACTTGATCTTATTAATGCAGGCGCTGAGATAGGGGGAAAGGCACTATTTAAAGATTTGAATTTTGAGTTTTTACCAAGAAGGAAATTAGGTATTATAGGAAATAACGGGGTTGGCAAGACAACCCTGTTACGGATATTGATAGGCGAATTGCCTGCTAAATGGGGTAAGATTGATATAGGAGAAAAGACCGAGTTTAATTATATCGATCAGGCAAGATTGATATTAAATGATAATGACACTGTTATTGAAGCGATCGGGGAAGGGAATGAGACCATAAGATTTGGCAAGCAGCAGATGAAGATATGGACTTATTTAAGGAGATTCCTTTTTACTGATGACCGGCTTAATACAAAAGTGGGAAAGTTGTCGGGCGGAGAACGAAGCAGATTAACACTTGCGAAAATATTAAAGAACGGCGGGAATTTCCTTTTGCTTGATGAGCCCACTAATGATCTTGACCTTCCAACATTAAGGATACTTGAGGAAGCGCTTATGGGATTTGAGGGATGCGTTGTAATTGTAAGTCACGACAGGTATTTTCTAAACAGAGTTTGCAACGGGATACTTGCATTTGAGGGGAGCGGGAAGGTTCACTTCAGTGAAGGGAATTATGATTATTATATAGAGAAGAGGGATTTAAGATTAAAGGATCAGACCGGATCTGAACAAAAGGAAAAGAAAGCAGACACCAGGGTTAAAGAGAAAAGAAAAAAACTTACATGGAAAGAGCAAAAGGAACTTGAATCAATTGAAGAAGAGATAATAAAGGCAGAGAAAGAAGTTGACAGGATTGAGCAATTATTCCAGCTTCCGGATTTCTATAAGAAATATGCATTACAGGTAAACCAGTTAAATATAGAAATGGAATCAGCCAAAGAGACAGTGAAACGTCTTTATGAAAGATGGGAAACACTGGACAGGTTATCGCGCGAATTATCAGCCGAAGAATGATCAGGATTCGATTGCTTTTTGTTTATCATTATCCATATGGTAGATAAACCTTGGAAAATCGCGCGGGAGTTTTATAATCTTATATACAAGCACACCAGTTGAGAGTCTATCATACCAAGAAGAGAGAGGCCATCCGAAATGGACATGGATTTTAATATCAGCGGGGACTTCATAATCGATAATTGACAGAAGCGCCTCAATCATACCGAACATTTCGACTCTTTGTGGAACCAATATCCAGAAATGATTCCTGGCTAATTTTTCCGGGGTTTCAATCCGAGGTTTATAGAAACTAACATAAATATTATTCTTTGTAATCAATTCTGTTTTGTCTTCGTGGAAACGTTTGAAATGGAGATGTACTTCATTAGAGTCCATTTCAATTAAAGAAAAGACAATATCCATGGGATTATCGCTAAGTTTCTTAACAGGGATTTCGGGAGATCTTTTCTTGGCAATTTTCAATCCTCCGTAGACGAAGACAGCGCCGAGAATGAACCACAGAAGGGTACCGTAGGGTCTGTGAATTATTATATAAATAAAGGTACTTAGTAAAATTATGAAAAGGATAACTGTTCCTTTCCTGGAAGTATGGTAAGTAATTTCCTTAGTTCCTTTGGAATACCGGTAAACAAGAATAGAGAAAATGTTAATACAGAAACTTGCGACGAGTCCAACCGCATACATTTCCGCAAGGACAGCCTGGCTTCCGCTGGTAATAGTTAAAATAATAGAATAGAAAAGAGCGTTGAGGATATGAATCCTATAATAGGATTGTCTTTTATTGGGTTGAATAAGCCAATGGAAGCCATATTTTTCAATAACCTTTTCAATCAACTCAGCGGATGCAACCATAGCGGTATTAACAGCCATAATAAGAGTTACGCTTGCAAGAACAGCGACAGCAATACCGAAAAGCGGCCCCATAATACCTTTAGCAAACTGGGGGATGAGGTCCGTTTCATGCGAATTGATATCGATTTTAGATGACAATGCGAGCATAGCAATTATTGGAGTAACGATACCTACAGTGACGGCAAGAAAGATGTATGATTTTCTTGTATCATGCCAGGACTTAGTAAGAGAGGCAGTCTGCAGAACAGATTCCACCCCTGAATAAGCGAGAATACAGCTACCGATACCGATAATTATATTTGAATAAGCGCCAAAAACAGAATGAGTAGAAACATCCCTCCAGAACTCAGTAGCGCTTTGCCCGATTCTTGCAAGAGAATGGGCATCAAAGTTTATGAGTCCTCCTGTTATAAGGTTAAGGAGGACAAAGGCCGCAAACACAAAAATATAAAAAGTAAACCGGGCATTTTCTTTAATGCCCATTATATTAAGTCCGGCAATTCCCCAGACGACGACAAAATTTATAAAGAACTTGACAGCGCTACCCATATTGAGGAAAGAGGTTCCATTCTGAACGGCGCTGACAGTTGAAATAGTAGCAGTAAGGACATAATCGACAAGGATAGAGGAAATAGCTATAAAAGAAGCACTAGGACCTAAAACCAGATAGGAGAATGAATAAACGCCGCCGCCTTTAATATTATTAGCTTCCAGAATTTCAGATATTTCAACCATCCTAGTTGAAAGAAACCGGATGAGGAGGGAAGTAAGAGCAATATACATAATTGCTTTAATTCCGATAAACCTATAAGCTTCAAAAGGTGCGTAGAAGATTGAGGTCATTTCATCCATAAGGGTGATAATACCCACAGCTAACCAGGTAAGCCACCATCTGCCCCCCTCGAGGAAACTGAGGTAATCTTTTTTCCTCATCAGCATAAAGAAGCCGATTACCAATCCGGAATTAAGGATTATAAAAAATATGGTGGACATTAATGATATATTTTATTCATAATAAGGATGGAAAATAATATCTTTCTTAATCAAAATCAGGTTATTTTACATTGAAATATCAATATGATCCTCCTTTAATAATAAAACAGGCATTCCCCAATTTCCGATGGGAGTCAAAGGCGGATAATATATTATTAACTTTTGATGACGGACCGCTGGCCGGCAATACGGAAAACATACTGAAGAAACTTAATAATTATAAAATTAAGGGAATATTTTTTTGTGTGGGAAATAATGTTATGAAGAATACTTCATTGACATCTGAAATTATAAAAGAAGGCCATATTATAGGAAATCATACATATAACCATCAAAAATTAACGGAGCCGGGATTTGATGAGTATACAGAAATTGATCATTATAATGAATTAGTAAAAGAAAAACTTGGAATAGAGGTAAGATATTTCCGTCCCCCTCACGGCAGATTTAATATTTCGACGGGGAAGCTGCTTAAGAAGAAAAAATTAATCAATGTGATGTGGTCGTTACTTACATATGATTTTAAGGGAGATCTATCGCTGGTAAAATATTCTGTAGTCCATTATCTTAAACGAAACAGTATAATAGTACTACATGACAGTTTAAAATCGCGTAATATCATACTGGATTCCATAAGTTTCATAGCCGATGAAGTTTCTGCCAGGGGATACAGATTTGGGGAGCCAACAGAATGCCTGAAGTGATATTTCTTTCAGCAGTATCTGCATATTTTATTATACTAATTTTATGCTCAATTGGTTTGAAGAGAAGGTATTCACGAATAGGGAGGGAAGGACTTCCAACAGCTACAATTATTATAGCTGCGAGGAATGAGGAGAAAAATATTCTCAGGTGTCTTGCTTCTCTTGATAAGTTAAGTTATCCAAAGGGAAAAATGGAGATAATTGTAGTAGATGATTTTTCTGAGGACAAGACAGGAGAGATAACAGATGAATTTATTATAGATAAACCACTTTTTAAGAAAATTATTCCTGAAAAGGAGTCACAGTTAAAAGGAAAGATTAATGCTTTAGTGACTGCAATCAAGAAAGCAAAAGGTGAGATTATTCTTTTAACTGATGCGGATTGTGAAGTAACCGCAACCTGGGCTGAGACGCTGGCCTCTTATTATAGTAAGGATGTGGGGATGGTTAATGGTTTTACAATAATCAATAATGGTAATATATTTTCTGCAATCCAGGGGATTGATCTGGTTTTCCTACAGTCAATTGCATCAGGCGGAATTAATTTGAAATATCCTATCAGCTGTATAGGGAATAATATGTCTTTCAGGAAAGAGGCATATAATGAAGCGGGGGGGTACGAAGGTCTGCCTTTCAGTGTTACGGAAGATTTTGCACTACTTCAGGGGATATCGCGATTGAGGAAATATAAGATCATATATCCCTTGGAGAAGGAATCGATTATTGTTTCGCAAGCATGTGCTAATGCGGGAGATCTAATAAGTCAGAAAAAAAGATGGGGAAAAGGAGGAACTGCGGTTCCATCAGGAGGTCTGGTTATAATGGTAATCGCCTTTATATCGAATTTACTAATTCTTTTAATTCCTTTATTTTTCTCACCTGTATGGTTATATTTGGCGGTCTTTAAAATAATTGCTGATTATTTATTCCTTTATCCGGTGCAGACAGAATTGGGTAATAAGCATCAGCTTAAATATTTCTTATTATTTCAGGTTTACTTTATTATATATACAACTTTATTGCCACTTATACTGATCTTTAGCAGAAAAATAAACTGGAAGGGGAGAATTTATTAATGCTCCTTTTATGTAACTATTATTTAACGTACAGGTGCAATGCTTATTGTGAATTCTGCCATTTCGGTATGCATGAAAATTTTAATTCTACTCCATTTGCCAGGTTAGAGGATTTCAAATCTAATGTTAATCAGCTGGCTAAGTTAGGAGTGAGATTTATTGATCTGACAGGCGGGGAACCCTTATTGCATAGGGATATTCATCTTATGGCAGAGTTTGCCAGGGGATTAAATATGCAGACAAGTATTACAACCAATGGTTTGTTATATCCCAAATTTGCCGATAAGCTTGCCGGGAAAGTAAGCCTGCTTCATTTTTCACTGGATTCACCTGACGAAGAAGAACATAACAGGATAAGGAAAGTTGATTGTTATAAGCAGGTATTGAATAGTCTGGAGATTGCTAAATCACTTGGAGAATATCCTGATGTACTTTTTACAGTTACAAATGAAACTTATAAAAAGCTTCCCCGGATGCATGAAATAGCGGCGAAACGAGGGCTGGTACTTTTAGTTAACCCGGTCTTTTCCTATTTTGGAAATCCCGGACTCAGTAATGAGGCAGTAGACTATGTGGACGACTATTGTGACGGGGAAATGGATATATATTTGAATAAAGGATTTATGAAGCTCAGAAGGGATGGGGGGAATGACATAAGTCATCCTATGTGCAAGGCCGTGTCAAGAGTGGTGGTTATTTCACCGATGAATGAAATAATACTGCCTTGCTATCATTTTGCAAGCGACAAGATAGTTATTGACAGACCAATAAAAGAAATAAGAGAATCGGAAAAACTAAAGTACTTTCAGAAAATGGAGGGGAGGTTTGAGTTCTGCAAGGGATGCACAGTAAATTGTTATTTTGAGCCATCATTTGCTTTTCCGACAAGTTTTTATGCATTTGCCAGTCTTACATCTAAATTTAAATACGGTTTTAATAAACTAGTTAAACAAAAGATCAAAAAAAGATTTATATCAACAAAGGAAATTAATTAATGCGTTTTTATTACTTACTTTTCATTACTCTGGTTATTTCAGGAATTACATTTGCGCAGGAGAAAGGAGGATGGTTTCCTGCCGGATTAAACATAAAACCTTTTGAAGCAAATATGCTGGAGCCAAAAGCAGGATTTACATTTATGCCATGGGTAGACAGATTAAGATTAGATATCTCCACTTCACGTGATTTCTATAAAATGGTTAATGGAAACACTGCTTTATCTTTTGGGGGTGATCTTTTTACATATACAAGGTTAAGGTCGGAAAGCAATTTCCATTTTCCTGTTGAGACTATTGATTACATGTTTGGAATTAACGGCGGATATAAAGTAGTGAATGAATCGAATGAATATGGTGTCAGGTTAAGGCTGAGTCATATCAGCGCACATTTAGTTGATGGGAAATATGATTCTAAAATTAAGAACTGGAGTGATGGGATTACACCTATTGTTTACAGCAGGGAATTTATTGAACTGATGCCTTATTATAGTTATAAAGGGATAAGGACATACGTCGGTTTGACTTATTTATTTCATGTTACTCCAACAAATATCGGTAAAGAAATTTACCAGGTGGGATTTGATTATAATCTGAGCTGGATGAATACAGGTATATTTGTTCCATTCATAGCATACGATTTAAAATTAAGTAAGATTAATATTTATACGGGGAGTAATATATTTACTGCCGGAATAAAATTTGGTAAAGTTTTTGGGGATGGACTTAGTGTAGCTTATTCTTATTATTCAGGCAGAAGTGTTCAAGGTGAATATTATAATATGTTTGAAAATTATTCAACGATAGGATTTAATCTGGATTTTTAGCATGGACGAATTACCGATAAATGAGAATTACATACCGCATTACGATATAAAAAGGAAAAAGAATAATTACATTCTTCACGCAGGGCTTTTTGTATTTACTGTTATTACCACAATATTTGCCGGAGTGCAATGGACGACGGGTATAATGACAGGTCCTTATGAGTTTACAATGCTTCAAAGCGGACTTCTTTATGCAGCGGGGATTATATTCATTATATCATGTCATGAATTCGGACATTATTTTGCAGCACGATATCATAAAGTAGATGCAACACTTCCATTTTATATTCCATTTCCACCTATACCTTTATTCCTTAATTTTGGTACAATGGGTGCAGTAATAAGAACCCGTTCTCCGATTCCATCAAAAAAAGCGATGTTTGATATTGGAATAGCGGGACCACTTGCAGGATTTGCTGCCTGCCTGATAGTTCTTATTGTTGGATTTGTAAATGTTCCCGGGGTTAACTATTTACTGGCAATTCACCCTGATTATTTTTCACATGATTTCGGGAAAGGGGGATTTGAGTTAATTTTTGGGAATACAATATTATTCTCATTTTTTAAGCTTATTTTTGTTTCGAAGGCGCAGTTTTTTCCGCCGATGACTGAAATATATCATTACCCACTTTTATGTGCCGGATGGTTTGGCATGTTTATTACGGCAATGAACATGATTCCTGCCGGTCAACTTGATGGCGGGCATGTAAGTTATACGATGTTCGGAGAGAAAAAAAGTTATAACATAGCGCTTATTGCATTCGGGATATTATTTATTTCAGGTTTTCTTCAAGTATTGCAGGTTATTTTAATGTTAGTTGGTTTTAATCCTTCGAGCATTCCGCATTTTTTAGAGTTAGGCTGGCTTGGATGGCTTCTTTGGGCTTTTATATTATTTTTTGTTATTAAGCTGAAGCATCCGCCCATTTATGGTGATGATAAACTAAATCCATTCAGAATGTTTTTGGGTTATCTAAGTTACTTTATTTTAATTATTTCATTTTCACCTGTTCCATTCAGCGGTACGGGTATTTAATTTTACCTTGTGAAGGCGCAGGTATAAACTAATATTTAATGCATGAATAAAAATCTAATCTTCATAATCCCTTTATTCTTATGGGGATGCAGCCAAAAATTTGATACAGTTATTGATTCCGGAGCCACAAATTACCAGGTAAGTAATGTAAGTTCCTTTCCAAGTTTTGTATACACTTCCCGTGATTCAAGTTTTACAGCAAGCATATCATTTTATTCAGCAGCCGGCGTAAAATCTGTTTTTTTCAATGTAACTTCTCCTGATGGTAATACTCTAAACGCTTCCCCAATTCCGTTATTCGATGATGGAAACCTGACTCTTCACGGAGACACTACAGCAGGAGACAAAACATTTTCAAATAAATATCCTTTAAGTCAATCAGATATTAGCGGGGAGTATATAATCCAATATTATATAGAAGACAGCTTTGGAAAGGTTGTGCTGGCAGCCGAGCATAATTTTATTTATAACAGGGGAGCGGTTGATGCTGCGCCTGTTGTATCAAATCTTGTAGCACCGGACACTGTAACATTAAATACGACGGCAACAACTTTTATTAATATTTCAATTCAAGCGGCAGATTCAAACGGACTGAATGATATTGACATAGTATTTTTTAACGCATATCTACCTAATGGGAATGCATCATCAAATAACCCAATAATCATGTATGATGACGGAAGCTCTGTTCATGGAGATGCAGTTGCCGGAGACGGAATTTTCTCGCAGATAATAAGTCTTCCTGCCACAGGTGTAACAAAAGGGACATACAGATGGGAATTCCAAGCCAGGGATAGAGAAAATAAGACAAGTAACATAATTATACATAATATTGTAGTTAAATGATAAAGTATTTTTTATTTATTCTCCTTTTTGCAATTGATATAACAGTCGCGCAGTATACTCCATCTTCTTTTTATTTAAAAGGGGAAGGTAAATTATATAAGACTGCTTCCGAGAGCCCTGCCGGAAACGGAATAGGAGATATAATTACAGCAGGTGATACTATCTGGATAAGTTCCAGCAAGGGAGTGAGCCTGAGTACCGATAAAGGTACAAGCTGGAAAAATTTTTATGGTAATAATGCATTTGGCAGCGAAGGGATTTCTGCGATAGGTTATGACCGCGGGACATTTTGGGCAGCTACGACGCATACAACAGATGTAAACGGAACATCGTATGATGTAGGCAGCGGTTTAAGATTTACTACAGATAAGGGGCAGACATGGAATTCGATATCTGAACCGGTTGATGCTAACTCTGATACGATTGTAACGTATGGAAATAATAATCTTAATGCTGTACCGGTAACGGTTACAGTTCAGAATCTTATTTATGATATAGCATTCACTCATACAATAGATGGAAAGCCGGTTATATGGATTGCAACCTTTGCAGGCGGATTAAGGAAGAGCAGTAATATGGGAGCCACATGGCAGCGAGTAGTTATTCCTCCCGATAGCAGAGATTCTATTAAACCCACTGATACATTGGATTTTTGTCTTTCTCCAGTAGGCGGCAAAATTTGCAGTGATAATAATCTTAATTACCGGGTTTTTTCAGTTATAGCAATAAATGATTCTACAGTTTATGCCGGAACAGCCGGAGGAATAAACAAAACTTCAAATGCTCAGGATACATGTCCAAGCTGGGTAAAATTCAATCATTTAAACCAGGAAAACCCTATAACCGGGAACTTTGTTGTTGCAATGGCTTATGATACAATCAGAAGAGGAGTCTGGGCTGCGACATGGCAGGCAGAGGGGCAGACGGAAACATACGGAGTAAGTTCCACATCTGATGGCGGGAATTCCTGGAATACATTCTTAGGAGGTGAAAAAGTTCATAATTTTGGATTTAAGTCGGGATTTAAGTCAGGTGTAATTGCAGTATCAGATAATGGAGCTTTCAGGACAAGTAATTCGGGGGTAAGCTGGATTTTACCAAATTCAATTTATGATGATATAACAAAAATCCATTTATCAGCTTCGGCATTCTATTCAGCTGCATCTTTTGTTGACACAGCGTCCGGTACGAACGACGTATGGCTTGGATCAGGAGATGGTCTTGCCAAATTAGCTGAAACACCGGATTTGATGTGGCAGGGGAAATGGAAAATATTCAGATCTTCACCGGTTTTATCTTCACAGACGCAGACTTATGCATATCCTAATCCTTTCTCGCCCAAACAGGATGTATTAAAAATTAAATACAGTACAGGCGGAAAAAATTCAAATGTAACTATAAAGATATTTGATTTCGGAATGCATTATGTAAGAACAGTAATAAACAATGTACCGCGCGGGGAGTATTCGCATGTAGTTGACAGCCGTGACCTGCAGACAAATGGAGTAGAAGATACATGGGATGGCAGGGATGCCAATGGAAATATTGTTCCCAATGGTGTTTATTTTTACAGGATTGAATTTGATTCCAGCAATCCTGTTTTCGGTAAAATATTAGTTTTACAATAGAGGTAGTATTGAAAATAAGAACTTTAATATATTTTATTATATTATCCGGTACAGTAATTGCGCAACCCCAATTCAGTTCCATGGCGAGCATGCCCGGCGCATTCAGCCGGATGGGATTTGGAGCAAGGGGAATGGGAATGGGAAATGCAATGTCGGCCGTAACAGAAGGCAATCTTGTCTCATACTATAATCCGGCATTAACAGTTTTTCAGGAGAGAAATTCATTTCAGACATCGTATTCATTTCTATCACTGGACAGGTCACTTAACTTCTTAAACTTTACAAGAAAATTTGACTTCTATTCATCCAAAGACTCAGTGAAGCCAAGGTCTACAGCCGGATTCAGTATTGGTTTAATTAACTCCGGTGTAACCAATATTGATGGCAGGGATGCTGATGGAGTTCAAACAGGGAATCTGCAGACTTCGGAGAACCAGTTCTTTTTAGGGTTAGCAAACAAATTCTCGGATAAAGTTGCTGTCGGAATTGCTTTTAAATTGTACTATTATAAACTGTATGAACAAATAACAGCTAATGCATTCGGGATTGATTTCGGAATGATCTATAAGATAAACGAACATTTTAATTTAGCGCTTATGTTTTCTGATTTAAATAGCAAGTATAAGTGGGATACGAGTCCTATTTATGGCACTGATGGTACGACAAGCGAGAACAAATTCCCGTTAATCAAAAAGATAGGGTTAAGTTACTCAAATAAGGAATCTAAAATATTAATTTCGGCGGAATTTGAAAGCAGTAACGGGGGAACGAATATTATAAGGGCGGGGGCTGAATATAATATAATAGATAGATTATATTTCCGAGCAGGTTTTGATCAGTTTAATTTAACCAACAAAGACTGGCCGGTAAAACCATCCGCCGGATTTTCTTATTTCAAACAGTTCGGCAATATAGTGGCAGGAGTTGATTATGCTTTTATGATAGAGCAGAATTCTCCTTCAGACATGCATATTGTGGGATTAAGTATTAATTTTTAATTATTGAACCTTATGAAACAAAAAATTCTATTATTTACTCTGTTATCACTGACAACCATATTTGCTCAAAGTGCAGGAAACAGCGGTTTATCCTTTCTGAAACTTGGCTTTGGTGCACGCAATATAGCTTTGGGGGATGCCGGAACAGCATTATCATCGGATGTTACATCACTATTTTATAATCCAGCCGCACTAGCACTGAACCCTGCATCAGAGGTCATGCTTATGCATAATGAATGGATACAGGATGTAAGAAGCGAAATATTGGGAGCAAGGACAATTATTTTCGGATTACCGGTTGCTTTAGGTTTCAATGTGACGTCTATTGATAATATCGAAGTAAGAAATAACCCCGGCGATCCGATAACGAAATTCAGCGCAAATTATTTTTTCGGAAGTTTCTCCACAGGGCATATGATTGTTGACAATGTATATTTCGGAGCATCAATAAAATATTTGTATGAGGGGATTTATGTGGATGAAGCTACCGGATGGGGATTTGACTTTGGAGCGACTTATTTAACATCAATTAAGGGATTGAATATTTCAGCTGCGTTAAGAAACGTAGGTTCAATGAAAGAATTAAGAAGTGAAAGTACGAAACTTCCTACAGAGGTTAGGATAGGGCCTTCTTATTCTTTTACATTCCAGGATAAGTTTCAGGCCACGGGCGCAGTTGAATTCCTTAAATATACTCCAACCAAGGATACTCATTTTAATATGGGGGCAGAAATTCTTTACGACAAATTAGTAGCTTTACGTGTTGGTTATCAGACAGGATATATTTCGAAAAATATAACAGCCGGATTTGGTCTTATGTGGGGAAATCTTTCATTTGATTATGCTTTAGCTCCATTCCAGTTAGGGTTAGGGAATGGAAATATACTCTCGCTTCAATTTAAATTCTGATAAGATGATTGCGTTGAGAGGACAATGGCGAAGGCAATAAATTTTTTACTCTCAAAGTTTAAGTACGTCCTCCTCTTATATTTTATTATTCAGATAATTTTTTTATTTAAATTCCCCTTAATATATACCAGCGATTCAGGTTATTATTTCAAACTTGCACAGGACTGCATATCCCATCATGGTTTCTACCCGCTGCCGCAGCATTTATTCGAAGATTATATAGTAGCCCCCCTATATGTTAATTTCATAATCATCCTTTTACTGATATTCAATTCAAGCTTTACAATCGGGATATTTAATATAGTACTTAATGCGATACAAATTTTCCTGCTTTATAAGATAACAACGATTATCATAGATGAAAAAGCTGCCAGGATTTCTGTTATACTTTATATTCTGTACCTAAATAATCTTGGCCTGGTAATGTTAAACCTTACAGAATTATTTTTTACTGTTATAGTATCAGGTGGCCTATATTTCTTTTTAAAACAGAAGTCCCGGTCTTTATTTATTGCAGGGATCTTTTGTGGTTTATCGATAGCGATAAGACCCATAGGGTGGGCTTTGGTTTTATCATTTTTAACTATAGAAACGTATAGGGTATATAAAAAAGAAGTGCGGTTTAGAGGGGTGTCTTATTTAATTGCAGGATTATTTATCATTGTCTTATTATTTGGATCAATTTCCAAGTTATATTTCGGCGAATTTATTTATACCTCAAATAATGGTCCTCTTAATATATTAATGGGAGCAAATGATAATGCAAATGGCGGTTTCTATGCAAAGGTTTTTGACAAAGGCCAGCCCGGTTATATAGAACATCCTGAAAATTTAACTTATTATCAGAAGCAGGAGTTCTGGAAGAATAATGCCGGTTCATGGATTACAGCCCATCCTTTAAAATGGGTAATGCTATTCCCAAAGAAATTATTAAATATGTTTGCCTGGGATGACGTCAGTGTTTCTAAAATTGTCTTTAATAATTTTAACTTATATAATTTCCTGAAAGCTGTAAAAGAGCATGTCCCCATGGGAATAGCTTTTGCTGGATTTTCAACAATCGAAATCTTCATTTGGGGTACTCTTCAGGTTTATCATCATCTGTTTTATTTTTTCATTCTTTTTTTCTTCATATTTGGGATTATAAAATACAGGTTCAAGGTATTTTCAAACAGCGATTTCAATTTATTATTATTGTTTTTGTTAATTGGTATTATGATGACAATTGCAACTATTGGAGATCCAAGGTTTAAATATCCTTATATGTTTATTATTTTCATTTTTAATTCATTATTTATTTCAAATTATTTTTTAGTAAAGGAAAATTAGCGCGAATAAGTGCACATTGAATCTAAATCAATGTAATCGAAAGATACTAACAGGAGAACAAGCATACAGGAAATTTCAGTTTGTAAATTGTAATCCCGCCGGATATTATTTAATTTGAAAGGGTATATTAATTATATAGATAAGCATAATGGAAATAATACAGTATTCCGAAAGGTGGAAAGAAAAGTGGGATTCATTTGTTAATAAAAGTAATAATGGTACAATATTTCATCTTCAGAAATTTTTAGATTATCATCCGAAAGACAGATTTCAGTTTAATCACCTTATATTTCTTGATAAAGGGAACATAAAGGCGGTACTACCAGGTTCCCTCAAAAATAATGTTTACGAATCACCTATTGGTGCAAGTTACGGCTCATTGGTGACTATGGATGTAAAATTTGCAGAAGCCATGGATTTAGTTTCACTTCTTCTGGAGTATGGAAGAAATAATGGAATTAAAGAATTTGTACTAACCTCAGCTCCGATGGTATATGAACGGCACCCAAACCAGAATCTTGATTTTGCGATGTTATGGCAAGGATTTAATTATTCCCTTCATTATATAAGCAGTGCTATCAAGATTGAGAAAGATATAGATATCATTTCCCGTTTTTCTCCTACGACAAGGAGAAACGTTCGTACATCATTAGGAAATTCTGATATACGAGTTGAAATTAATGAACGGTACGATGAGTTTTATCCGATCCTGATTGAAAATAAAGCCCGTCATAATGTAAAACCGACACATTCCCTGGAAGAATTAATTGCCCTAAGCAAACTACTTCCGGATAATCTACGTTTATTTATGGTTTACTATAAGGATAAACCAATTGCAGGCAGTTCCATGTTTTTTGTTAATGACAGTTGTGCATTATGTTTTTATAATATGCTCCGATATGATTACCAATATTTAAAACCCATACAACGTGTAATGTATGAAGTTATGAAATACTCCACCGAAAAAGGATATAAGTATGTTGATATCGGAGTTTCCCAGGATACAAAAGCAGAGAATCCTATGACACCGAGTATGTCTTTAATCGAGTTCAAGGAAAAATTTGGCGCTAAGACTATCATGCGTAACACATTACATATTAAACTGTGATAATTTAATTTGATGAAGGACAAAACCGTTTTGATTATATTCCTTGGGAATATTCATTATGATACAAGGGCATCAAATTTATATGAAACATTTACACAAAAAGGAAACAGGACACAGGTAGTATCATTTGACTGGCTGACAGAGAATTTTAAAGCAGAGAGGGGACAAGTTTCTGTTTATAAATTAAAGAAAAAATCTTCCTTATTATTTTACCTCAGATTCTCAGTTATTATTTCGGTGCGGCTATTAACAGCTAAAGCAGATATGATATTTGCTGAGGATATTTATACACTTCCATTTGCCATAATATTCGGAAAACTAAAAGGAGCAAAGGTTTTTTATGATTCAAGGGAAGTATATGGTCATCTTGCAGGATTAAGCAAAAGGAAAAACATACAGAACCTTTTGCGATGGATTGAAAATCTATTTATCAGGTTTACGTTCAAAACAATTACAACCGGGGAATTGGACTCGAAATACCTGGAGAAGAAATATAACCTGAAAGATACAATCGTTATAAGGAATCTTCCTCTTTATGATGAAATTAAAATGCCATTTGATTTCAGAGGTTATTATACAATAAATGAAGATGTGAAAATTCTTTTATATCAGGGGGTTATTCTTCATGGCAGAGGTTTGGGGCCTCTTTTTGAGGTCTTGAAGGGTATTAAAAATTGTATACTTATCATCATCGGGGGAGGAGAACATGAGCAATATTACAAAGAATTAGCAATTCAGAAAGGTCTTAATGACAAAGTTTTCTTTTTCGGAAAGGTAATGCTGAAAGATTTGTTATATTATACAGCGGGGGCAGATATTGGTTTATGTATAATTGAAAATCTTAGTCTTAGTTATTATTATGCATTGCCCAACAAATTATTCGAGTACATTATAACGGGGGTTCCAGTATTCGCAAGCAATTTTCCGCAGATGGTAAATATAATAGATAAATATAAAGTAGGAGAATATATATCCCCAGAAAACCCGATTGAGATAAAAGAAGCGTTGCAGAAACTAATTGATGACAAAGATTTAAGAAAAACATTCCGGAATAATTGTCTAAAGGCAGCAATGGAATTAAATTGGGAGAAAGAAATTGAAAAATTGTTTTCCCAAATTGAACCCGTTTAAGTTATGAATAATACAAGCTTATCACGATCCGTTATCTGGTACAGTTTGGGGAATATATTTATCCGCTCTGTAAGTTTTTTTTTTCTTCCGCTTTATTCGAACCTGATAAGAGCAGCCGACTTTGGCAATTATTCTCTTCTGATGTCAGTTTATGCTATTCTTCTGGTTGTTTATCAGCTCGGTATGTTTAATGCGATGAATAAATTTTTTATTGAAGAAAGTTCCGCTGCAAGGAGAAAACTTATCTTCTCTTCAATATTAAATTCAATTTTAATAACAGGTGTATTTCTAACTTTACTATTTTCGATTTTATCTTCTAGATTATCACATATTATTTTTAATAAATACGATTTTTCTTCGCTGCTTACCTTTGTCTTCATCTCAATATTTTTTGAAACTATTAATGCTTATATCCTTTATTTACTGAAGACAATGGAAATGGCAAAAAAAGCTGTGAGCTATACTGCTTTGGGCGCTATTCTTAACCTTGTTCTGAATATTATTCTGGTATATTATTTAAGACTTTCAATAGCAGGGATTATTTATTCCCAGCTTATATCAGTATTTATTCTGTGCCTTATTCTTTCGTATTTAATAAAAGATAATTATGTATTTAGAATAGACAAAGATATTTTAAAGGTAGTAATAAAGTTTTCAATACCCATATTATTTGCCAGCCTTTTTACTGCTGGGAGCAATGTGGCAGACAGGTTTATATTAAATATATTTGCCGGTAGAGAAGAGGTAGGCTTATATAGTTTCGCCTACCGGATTGCTATTGTTATGAATATATTTGTTGCATCTTTTTATGCTGCCTGGAATCCCCATTCTCTTAACCTGTATTATAAAAAAGATTATGAATCATCATTCGGAGTCACACTGAATAAACTGGTAGCAAGCTGCTGCCTCATTCTTCTGACAGTATCATTATTAACAAGATATCTATTTGACATTAATATTTACGGAATTTCTTTATTTAATCCGGGTTATAAAGCAGGAATAATAATAATCCCCATAGTAATGACAGGATATATATTTAACGGCATTTCATTATTCTATACAGTATATCCTACAGTTGCAAATAAAACTCATCACATACTGTTAGCGAACCTAACTGCATTTGCGCTAAACATAGGACTCAATTTTCTTCTAATTCCCCGATTTGGAATGGTCGGGGCAGCAATCTCTACATTGACGGGTTTTTTATTCAGCTCCTTTTACCTGTTCTTTGTTTCAAGAAAAGCAATTATTATCGAATATCAATACAGAGAGCTTATAATAATAATTATTACAGTTGTATTATTCCTGATCATCGGTCTGAGTAGTAAAAATATTTTTATCGATTTATTATTAATATTATTATACCTGTTTACCTTGCAATTCTTTGCGAAAATCAGGATCAATCAAATTTCAGCAGTTACTAATATTCGCGACATTAACAGCAATTAATCATGTTACAAAATATTTCTTTATTTAAATTTAATGATTAAACTTCAGTATTAATTCAATGAAGCTATCGATTACTGATATATTTGAAAAGCCGCAAGTTGGGGAAAAGGAAATATTTAGAAAACACGCAGCTTTAACTCTTTCGTTTATCACACTTCTAGCAACAGCAATCAGAATTTATTATTTCAGCGGCCTGGCTTTTTCGGATGACGGTTATTATGATCAATTGGGTTATATGATTCTAAAGGGCGATAATCTCAGAAATTTCATCGGTTATCCTATTTTTATCCTCAGAAAATTAGACATGATATTTACTGCATTGTCGTTTTATATATTTGGAACAAATGAAACAGCATCTGTTCTTCCAGATTTGTTGTTTTCAATTGGAAATATTATTGTTATTTATTTTATTTCCCTTGAACTATCACTTAAGAAATCTATTGCATTATTGTCTGCATTTTTATTATGTTTTTTTCCTGTTGATATCTTTTTTGCGACTCTCCATTTTACCGATCTTCCTGCCTCATTTTTTATCAATTTAGGGGTTTACTTTCTACTGATATCGTTAAAGACAGACCGTATCTTGCCTGCTATTTCAAGTGGCGTATTATTGCTGTTATCTTTTTTCATTAAAGAGAGTGCCATTTTTATTCTGACACTGATATTAATAATCTGGGCATATTATATAATCTTTAGAAAAGTAAACTTAGTACAAATTCCAGTGATTATTTTAATATTTGCTTTTGGGATTATCGCAGAATCGGTTTATTATGGAATTACCCAAGGAGAGTATTTGTTCAGATTTACAATGCAGAACAGGAATTATATTCAATGTTATTATAATTATTTCCCTTATGTAAAAGATGTTAATAGTATTGAATTATCAGAATATATGAAGCGTTTGATTAGCTTTATTACGCAAAACATTATAAGATTTGTTTTCCTGAGAAGGTACTATCTGTTCATACCCTTAATAGCTGCCGTACAGTCAATATTTCTTTTAAAAAAACACAAAGAGTTAAAATTAATAACTTGGTTTGCAGGGTTAGTACTATTAGCAATTATTATGTCAACTTCATTAACTACCTACAGGCCACTTGAGTTAGAAAAAAGCTGGTATGCTTATATTTTTCTGACTCCGACTATATTATTAACCGCTATTTTCATTAATAGATTAAAACCTAAATATAAAATTATTGTAGTAGTATTATATATAACAGGAAGTTTACTTATGGTTTATGCATATTCATCTTTTTTTGAAATAGATAAATGTAATCAAATTAAACATTTTGCCAGGATGAATAATGATAAAATAATATATGCTGATCACCACAGTAAATATAACATTGATTTGTCACTAGGTTATATGAATCCTTCAAAAATAAGAATCTTTACCGGGAAAGATTTTAGTTTAGACAGCGTAAAACCTGGTGAATTAGTTTTCTTAAAACCTTCGACAATATCAGTGCTTGAGCTTGAAGGATACAAATTTTCAGATATGAAAGAACTTAAATCAAATATGTTCAAAGTAATATTTGACAATCAGATAGTGCAGATCTATGAGAAGAAATAGGGGATTACGAGATTTTGTTTCAGAATTCATGATATTCGTTTATGAAAAGAATCTTAATTGCCCCTAATAGTTTTAAGGAATGTTTATCGTCTGTTGATGCAGCCGATTATTTTCAAAAGTATCTTAGTTCAGAAGGGTATACAATTATTACAAGGCCAATTTCTGACGGGGGTGATGGATTCTTAAATATATGTTCAAAATATTATGATCTTAAGATTTTAGATTTTGAAGTATGTACCACATTTAATGATAAAAATAGTTTCATAATACCCGTAGGTTATTCCCCTGAATTAAAATCAGTTTTTATTGAATCGGCTGAAGTTATAGGTTTAAGCAAAATACCTATTAACAAAAGGAGTCCATCCAATTTAAGTTCCATCGGATTAGGTGAGTTGTTAAATAAAATCAAACTGAGATTTAATAAAAATAATTTAGAAAAAATAATTATAGGCATAGGTGGTACCGGAACAATTGACATGGGAATAGGTATTTTGTCAGCGTTAGGACTCAGACTTCTTGATAAATCCGGAAGTGAGCTTGTGCCTATTCCTAAAAATTTTATTTATACTAAAAGAATTATATACCCATCGGATACTTACCCTTTTACAATTGAACTCATTGTTGATGTTAATAATCCTCTGACAGGTGAAAATGGAGGCATTAAAGTTTACGGCAAGCAAAAAGGAGCATCTGATCAGGAACTTATTGAAATCGAGAATGGGATAAAAAATTTACTTGGTATTTTTGAAAAGGATAAAGTGATCAACAAAAATAGTTTTCTCTCAGGTGCAGGAGGAGGAATCCCTGCCGGTCTATCTCTTTTATCTCAAACCAAAGTAATATCCTCGCAACAGTTTATTATGGATAATCTTAATCTGAGACAGTATGCTAATATAGATTATTTAATTACCGGAGAAGGGAAATTTGATTCCCAATCTTATTTTACCAAGGGAACGGGGATCGTGATAAATCAGTTCAGAAATGTTGAAAAAATTTTTCTTTGCTGCGGAATTATTGAAAAAAGCCTCATTTTCCCATCAAATCTATATCCTATTCAATTACTCGATTATTTTAAGAATATTGAGGAATCCATGAATAATATTGAAAAGGGGATCGAATTCGCCTGCAGCAGAATTCGACAAATTATATGCTGATTAATTATCCCAATTTTTCTTAAATTAAAGTTCAATTCTTAATTTCAATATATATTTTCAGACAGATTTCCATGAAAGAGTATTTAGATCTTGTAAAATTGGTTATGAAGGAGGGATCCCGAAAACCTTCGCGTACAGGTATTGATACTATCTCATATTTCGGAGCATTCTACAAAGTTGATCTTGCCAAAGGTTTCCCTCTGCTGACTACGAAGAAGATGGAATGGAACTCCTTGTTATATGAGGTGTTATGGTATCTCTCAGGAGACAATCATATCAGGAATCTTCGAAAACATACGAAGATATGGGATGCATGGGCCGATGAGGAAGGGAATCTGGAAACTTCTTATGGATATTTCTGGCGTCATTTCCCGAGTGCAGAAAAAGATGAGAACGGGAAATGGAATGTATCGGAAATAGACCAGATAAAATATGTAATAGACGAAATCAAACGTAATCCAAACAGTAGGCGCTTAGTGGTAACGGCATGGGAACCTGGTAATGCATCAAAAAGCAAACTCCCTCCATGTCATTATTCCTTCGCTTTTAATGTAAATAATGGTAAACTAAATTGTCATCTAACTCAACGATCGGGGGATATAGCTCTCGGAATTCCCTTTAATCTTGCTGCCTATTCAATTTTAACTCAGATAATTGCACAGGAAGTGAACCTAAAACTCGGTTTCTTTGCACACACAATTATTGATGCACATATTTATGTAGCCGATAAAGGGACACCAAACGAAAAATATGACCATCTTAAAGGATTAAAAGAACAGATTAAACGGGAACCCTTGCCGCTGCCTCAGCTAAATATTACAAAGAAACCGATCGATGAACTAAAATTTGAAGATTTTGAACTCTTATTCTATCATTCGCATGATAAAATAAAATTTGAGGTTGCAGTTTGAAAAAAATTGTTATCGCAGCAGTAGCTAGAAACGGAGTAATTGGTAGATCAAACGGAGAGATGCCCTGGCATTCAGAAAAGGAATTTCAGCACTTCAAAAATACGACGTTAGGGTTCCCTATTATTATGGGGAGAAAAACATTCGAATCTTTAGGCAGCCCTCTGAAAGGGAGGTTAAATATAGTACTAACAAATAATAAGGAACTAAATAACAGATATAAGGATATAATAACTTTTGATAAATTAAGTGATGCATATTTCTTTTGCGAAGAGAAAAAATATGAAAAAATATTCCTTATTGGCGGCGGTTCTCTTTTCCCTCAATTAATAAATGATGCGGATGAAATGGTTATCTCTATTATGGATTTTAGTGCCGAGGGAGATATTTATTTTCCTAAAATTGATGAGAAAGTCTGGAATATAAAGACAAAAGATAAGAGGAACGGTTTCGAAATTATTTATTATGTAAGAAAAGAGATAAAATGAGCAATAACAAGATTAAAATATTACCAGAGAATATTTCGAGTAAAATAGCGGCAGGTGAGGTGGTGCAAAGACCCGAATCAGTTGTGAAGGAGTTACTTGAAAATTCTATAGATGCCGGTGCGAAAACCATAGAGCTTATAATTAAAAGAGCAGGCAAGGCCTTAATGCAGGTAGTTGATGATGGTTCAGGCATGGATGAAGATGATGCCATCTTATGCATTCAAAAGCATGCTACAAGTAAAATAACTGAATTTGAAGATCTTGAATCGCTGCATACACTTGGATTTCGTGGTGAAGCATTAAGTTCTATCGCTGCAGTAAGTCAGCTTGAAATAAAAACTGAGACCAGCGATGAAGAACTCGGCACCATTTTAAGATATGATGATAATGGCAACATTGTAAAAGAAAAAGGTTCCTTTCCTAAAGGCACATCTGTTTCTGTGAAAAACCTATTTTACAATGTTCCCGCCAGGAGAAATTTTCTTAAGTCAGATGCTACTGAACTAAAGCATATTATTGATACTTTCATGAGGGAATCATTAGGGCATCCAGGTATTCACTTCAAATTCTTTAATGATAACGAGCTTATTTTCAACTACGGGCCGGGTGCAATTGAAGAAAGAATTTCTCAGGTATTTGCTGATAATATGTCAGATGCTCTTATAAAGGTGAAAGAAAAAACAGATTTTATGAACATTGAAGCTTTTATCGGTAAGCCCTCGATGCTTAAGAAAAGCAAAGGTGAGCAGTACCTTTTTCTTAATTCGAGATATGTTATCAGCAGGCAGATAAACCATGCAGTCTTTACCGCCTATGAAAATATACTTGAAAAAGGAGACTACCCTTTCTTTATAATCTTTATGGATCTTGATCCCTCTAAACTTGATATTAATGTTCATCCGTCCAAGCTTGAAGTAAGATTTGAAGATGAAAAGAGTATTTATAATTTTATTTTAGCGGTAATCAGAAAAGGATTGGGAACTCATGATCTGGTACCATCAATGGCATTTAATAATTCCACAGCGGATGGAGAAAAAATACATTTTGATCCATTTGTAAAGGTGGAGCAGAATGATTTTTCTGACAGGCCGGCATTTAATAAAAACCAATCCTATTCAAAAACAAATTTTAGCAATAAAGAAATTGACCTTATATTTAATGCAATACCTGATGAAATTACAGAGGTAAAAACAAACAGGGAATTGGTTCCTCCTTTCGATAATGAGGAAACAAGGGAAGTAATGCACGTACCTTCCAATATATCTACGCAATTAAGCGTTTCAAATGAAACAACATTTATTGTCCAGCTCCACGATAAATACATACTATCACAGATTAAGAGCGGTCTGATGATTATAGATCAGCATGTAGCGCATGAAAGGGTTTTATATGAAAAAGCATTGGAAAGGCTCGAAGTAAATTTACCTTTCTCGCAACAGTTATTATTCCCTAAAACAGTTGAGTTTGATCCGGGAAGTTTTGCCGTCCTTAAGGAAATAAATGTATACCTTATAAAGCTAGGATTTTCCTTAAAGTTCTTTAGCAAAAATACTGTTATTATAGAAGGGGTACCGGATGATATAAAAAATGGTTCGGAAGAAAAAATACTAAAGGAAATTGTAGAAGAATATGTTGTTAATCAGCGTGAGAAGAAGATTGATGAAAGGGATAATATAGCCAAATCTTATTCCTGTAAAACAGCAATTAAGGCAGGGGATAGATTATCGGATCGTGAAATGAGACTTTTGATTGACCAGCTTTTTGGTACCACCATGCCTTATGTTTGTCCTCACGGAAGGCCTGTTTTGGTTAAAATATCTTTGGATGAATTTGATAGAAGATTTGGAAGGACATCCTAAAAGATTATGTATGGGAAATAATAATGAACGATGACTATAAGAAAAGAAAGATTGACTATTTGGATAATGCAATAAGCAGATCAAATAACGGGATGAAGTTTACTACTGTCAGCGGTAAACCGGTTAACTTATTCTATGGCCCAGACGATATTGAAAATATAAATTATTTAAGTGAAATCGGATTTCCCGGTGAATATCCTTACACAAGAGGTATTCATAGCAATGGATACAGAGGGAAAGTTTGGACTATGCGGCAGTTCGCCGGTTTCGGTTCACCAGAAGATACCAATCAGCGGTTCCATTATTTACTTAAAAACGGGCAAACCGGTCTTTCTGTTGCATTTGATCTTCCTACATTGATGGGATGGGATGCAGACGCCCCTTTGAGTGAAGGTGAGGTTGGAATTTGCGGGGTTTCCGTTTCTTCACTTAAGGATATGGAGATATTATTTAATAAAATTCCCCTGGATAAGGTATCCACATCAATGACTATCAATTCTCCTGCGGCAATGATTTTTGCTTATTACCTGGCAGTAGCTGAAAAACAAGGTGTTCTGTTCAGCAAGCTTAGGGGAACTATGCAGAATGATATCCTTAAAGAGTATATAGCGCAAAAAGAATATATATTTCCGCCCAAACCTTCAATGAGAATAATAGTTGATATGATAGAATATTGCAGCAGAGAGGTCCCCCAGTGGAATCCAGTGTCTGTAAGCGGGTATCATATACGCGAGGCGGGATCCACTGCTGTTCAAGAACTTGCTTATACGCTTGCTGATGGATTTTCCTATATCGAACACTGCATAGCAAGAGGAATGGATATTGACGATTTTGCTCCTAGGATATCGTTCTTCTTTAATTCACATCTAGACTTTTTTGAAGAAATCGCAAAATACAGGGCGGCAAGAAAGATTTTTGCTAAAAGAATGAAAGAAAAATACGGCGCTAAAAATCCCCGATCCTGGTGGTTAAGGTTTCATTCGCAAACAGCCGGCTGTACATTAACAGCGCAACAACCTGAAAATAATATAATCAGAACAGCATTCCAGGCATTAGCAGCAGTATTAGGAGGTACCCAGTCACTCCATACCAACTCCATGGATGAAACTCTTGCTCTTCCAAGTGAAAAAGCAGTTAAAATTGCATTACGTACCCAGCAGCTTATTGCATATGAAACCGGTGTAATAAATTCAGTCGATCCTCTCGGCGGAAGTTATTATGTGGAAGCAATGACAGGCAGGATGGAGAAGGAAGCTAACGAAATATTTGATCAGATAGATTCTTTTGGGGGGGTAATCCCTGCCATTGAAGCAGGATATTTCCAGAAAGAGATTGCTGATGCCGCATACAGATACCAAAAAGAGGTTGAAAGAAAGGAGAAAATTATTGTTGGTGTTAATGAATTTGTTGAAAATGATGAAAAGGTTGATATCCCTATACTTATTGTCTCTCCTGAAGTAGAGAAGAATCAGAAATTAAGGCTTGCTGAAATTAAAAATAATAGAAGTTCTTCTGATGTGCAGAATAGCCTGAAAGAGATTAAATTAGCAGTTGAAAATAATTACAATATTATGCCCCCGCTTATTAAAGCTGCACATAATTATGTTACTATAGGAGAAATAATTTGTGAACTTAAAAAAGTGATGGGAATCTACCACGAAACAGCAGTATTCTAAATGCTTAAATACATTAAACTCGTAAGAGTACCACAATGGATTAAAAACTTTTTTGTTTTTGTTCCACTCCTCTTTTCACAGCATATTTTTAATAAGACTTATTTCTTACCGGTTCTATCTGCTTTTATTATGTTCTGCCTTGTCTCAAGTATAATATATATCTTTAATGATATAGTTGATATTGAAGCTGACAGAGCTCATCCTACTAAGCAAAATCGCCCCCTTCCATCAGGTGCAGTGTCCATTCGGAATGCTGTATTTGCTATTATAGTTTTTGCCGCTCTGGTCGGATTCTTTCTTCCCGCATTTAATTCACATTTCAGGATATTTCTCTTATCCTATTTTATTCTTAATATTTTTTATACATTTATGTTCAAACATATTGTCCTGCTGGATATATTCAGTCTTGCAGCCGGATTTATGTTAAGAGTTATGGCAGGAGCATATGTAATCTCCGTTGAAATCTCAAGCTGGCTAATACTAACTACCATGTTTATATCCCTCTTTCTTGGAATAATGAAAAGGAGATCCGAATTAGTCCTGGTTAATGATGAACCGAATAAAAATACAAGGAAAGTGCTTGCCTCGTATTCTTTGAATTTTACAGACCAATTATCCACCATTGCTGCAGCCGGTGTTATAATCTGCTATGCTTTATACACTGTTTCGGATAGAACTATAAAAGTCTTCCATACAGATAATATGATATATACAACTCCATTCGTTGTATTTGGAATTTTCCGATATATGTTCCTGGTTTATATGAACAAGAAAGGTGAAAATACTGTCGAAATTATGCTTACTGACGTCCCGATGATAATTAATGTAGTGCTTTATATTGTTGCAATCATTTCAATAATTTATAGATTCTCCTGATGAAACGGATTTCTATTTTATTATTCTCACTCATCATTGTTTATTATGGATGTTCCGGGGCCAAATCCACGACGGATACTCTTAAAATAGAGGTCATGACACAACAGTCTAATTCATGGGTTAATTTAATGCCGGGAAGCAAACCCTCATTCTTTATAAGCGGTTCAATTAAAATCAAGAATGATGAAAATATTGCTCTTGATTCTATACAACTATTAAAATGTAATATTCTTCAGGAAGGTAAAACAATATATAATCTTATTCCCGGTTTTAGAAGTGTGGATGATATTAAAGCACCAATTAATTCCGGTACTGATAGAATCTTTACTTTTTATCTCTCTCCAGGCACACCTATTAATAAAGAATTGGATATGGATAAGCTCATCTCAATTGAACTTTATTTGTCCGCACTTAATAAAGTTAAGCTGCATATTATTGATAATATTAATGTAATTAAAACATACTGATGATAAACGATATCCTTCTGCTTGTTATACTGGTTTTAATTAGCGCTTTTTTTTCGGGGTCAGAAATTGCTTTTGTTACTGGCAATAAATTAAAAATTGAGATAAAGGCCAGGAAGAATAATCTTTCTGCACGCAGCGCCCTTTATTTTACTAATAACCCTCAGAATTTTTTCTCTACTATCTTAATTGGCAATAGTATAGCAAGCATCTCATTTGCATCTCTATCTGCTTTGTTCCTTGCCCGTATTTTTGGCTTTGGAGAATTGCTTATTCTGATAATTTCAACATTCGTTCTACTAATATTTGGCGAACTGCTACCTAAGTATATTTCAAGTGAAATCTCTGACAGGATAGTCCTTATTTCCGCTGTACCCTTAAGAATTATCTCTTTTATCCTATATCCTTTCGTTATGGCCACATCCTGGATCTCGACACTATTTACAAGCTCTTCTTCATTATCCGGATGGAGTGCTAATTACCTGTTCGATAAAGAAGATATTGAAACACTTGTAAAAGAAAGTCACGAAGCCGGTGTAGTAAATAAGAAAGAAAGTGATATTATAAGCAGGGTTCTTGAAGTCGGTGATCAGCGCGTTCATGAAGCAATGAGGCCAAGGACGGAAATTGTGGGGATAGAAATAGAATCCACTGTCCAGGAAGCACTCGATATATTTATTGAATCAGGTTATTCCAAACTTCCGGTTTACGAAGGGAGCCTTGATAATATTAAAGGTGTGATATTTGCGTATGACCTTTTTAATTTTCCACCGAACCTGCAAAGTATTTTAAGGGAAATTCTTTTTGTTCCGGAAACAAAAAGAAGTTTTGATATGCTTAGTGAGTTTTTAAGTAATAGAGTTTCTATTTCTGCAGTTGTTGATGAATTCGGCGGTACTGCAGGTATTGTCACTATGGAAGATATTATCGAGGAACTTTTCGGCGAAATAAAAGATGAATATGATAAAGATGAGGAAATATTCCGCAAAATAGCCGATAATACTTATATTATCAGCGGCAAAGTTGAGGTTGATCTGATAAATGAAAAATTCAATTTGAATATTCCAGAAGGGAATTATGAAACACTGGGCGGATTTATTACTTCCAAACTGGGACGTATACCTGCACAGGGAGAGAAAATAACTATAGATAACTTTGAAATTCTTATTGCAAAAGGGAGCAATACCAGGATAGATGTGGTTAAAATTATCAGCCTGGAGCCGCACGATGAATAATTTTCCCCCGGTCACTATTATATATTAGCTTTGCCTTGCAAGAATATTGGGAGATTAGCATATTTTACTTTAAATTTAATATCTGTAAATGAATTGATTTAGAATTATAAACAGGTAAAATTGTTAGAGATAACGGTTAAAGGACAGGCTGAAGATTCTAAGGCTCGGGCGGGTTATTTTGAAACAGATCATGGAATTGTAGAAACACCTATTTTTATGCCTGTGGGAACTCAGGGCACCGTTAAAGCGGTTAATCAGAGTTATCTTGCAAACGACATTAAAGCACAGATTGTTCTTTCTAATACTTATCATCTTTATTTAAGACCCGGTACTGAAATACTTGAAAAAGCCGGCGGACTTCATAAATTCATGAACTGGCCAAAACCGATACTTACTGACAGCGGAGGCTACCAGGTATTCAGTTTAACTGATCTTAGAAAATTGAAGAAAGACGGCGTTGAATTTCGATCCCATCTTGATGGATCTAAACATCTTTTTACTCCCGAAAAGGTAATCGGGATAGAAAGAAGTATAGGCTCCGATATTATGATGGTGCTTGATGAATGTACTCCTTATCCGTGCGATTACAAATATGCAGTTAATTCAACACAGCTTACTTCAGATTGGGCCGCTCTTAATAAAGAAGCTTTCGAAAAAAGTCATCCACTTTATGGTCATAAACAATATTTGTTCGGAATAATCCAGGGAAGTATTTATAAAGACCTGAGGGAAAAATCAGCAATTGAATTGAACAGACTTGATTTCGATGGTTACGCTATTGGCGGTCTGGCAGTTGGTGAACCAACAGACACTATGTATGAGCTTATAGATTTCACTACTGACCTTATGCCAGAAAACAGGCCAAGGTATCTTATGGGTGTAGGACGCCCGGAAAATATACTGGAAGGTATAGACCGGGGTGTCGATATGTTCGATTGCGTTATGCCTACAAGGAATGCCCGGAATTCAAATCTCTTTACTTCTTCCGGTGTTCTTTCTATGAGGAATGCACGCTATAAAGATGATTTTACAGAAATAGATAGTAAATGTAATTGTTATACATGCTCTAATTATTCACGTGCCTATTTGCGCCACTTGTTTATAGCCGGTGAAATACTTGCTCTGGAACTGGCCAGCATACATAACCTTCATTTTTATCTTGATCTTGTAAAGGAAGCTAGAAGGATGATTCTGGAAGGGAAATTTCAAAAATGGAAAACAGATAAAATTAAACAGATATCATTGAATTTAAATAATCAATTGGAGGAATAATTGAATCTTTTATTAGCAATGGCTCCCCAGGGCGGTACTGGGGCCAGTGGTGGTGGTAGTATGGTTAGCACTTTTGTAATGTTTGGTGCTATTTTCCTGATCTTTTACTTTATGATTATCCGTCCCCAGCAGAAAAGGGCCAAAGAAAGAGAAAAACTCCTTGCCTCAATAGAAAAAGGGGATAAGGTTGTTACCAGCGGCGGTGTTCACGGTACTGTAGCCGGGGTTGAAGAAAAAACCATCCTTCTGCAGGTAACCGAAAATGTCAAACTAAAAATAGAACGTTCTGCAATAACTACTATTTTAAATAGAGACACTAAAGAAGTTAAACAATAGTAAATATAGGTTCGTAATATGTTTTGCCCGGTTGAAGAAGCCATTGAAGAAATAAAAAATGGCAAGGTCATTATTATCGTTGATGATGAAGATAGAGAGAATGAAGGAGATTTTGTCTGCGCTGCGGAATATATAACTCCTGAAATAGTAAATTTTATGGTTACTCACGGCAGAGGTATGCTCTGTGTTGCCGTTGGCGGAAAAAGACTCGATGAACTTGGTCTCCCTCTAATGGTCGATGCCAACTCCGCTCTGCATGGTACTCAATTCACCGTTACTATCGATGCCATTGAAGGTACTACAACCGGTATCTCTGCTGCCGATAGAGCATTGACCATTAAAAAACTGATCGATGATAAATCAAAAGCTTCTGACTTTGCAAGACCGGGGCATATATTCCCCCTACGCGCTATGGATGAAGGTGTCCTAAGAAGAGCCGGACATACTGAGGCAGCTGTCGATCTTTGTAAACTTACTACTCTGAAACCTGCCGGCGTATTGTGCGAAATCTTAAATGATAATGGTGAAATGGCCCGCGTTCCCGATCTCTTTAAGATTGCTAAAAAATTCAATATCAAAATAACTACTGTTCAGGACATTATCAGGTACCGCCTGCAAAATGAAAAACTTATTGAAAAGATTACCGATATAAATTTTCCCACTCAGCATGGATTATTCCATCTCCACTTATATAGAAGCAGGGTTGATGGCAAAAAACAAATCGCACTTGTTAAAGGAGAGATAAATTCGGACCTTCCAATACTTGTTAGAATGCATAGTGAATGCCTTACCGGCGATGTGTTCCATTCTTTAAGATGCGACTGTAACGAACAGCTTAATGCCGCGCTTGATCAGATTGAAGCTAATGGCTCGGGTGTACTGGTTTATATGAGACAGGAAGGAAGGGGTATCGGGCTTGCCAACAAGATCCTTGCTTATAAACTTCAGGATGAAGGGAAAGATACTGTCGAGGCTAATGAAGCTCTCGGATTTAAAGCCGACCTTCGCGACTATGGTATCGGCGCCCAGATTCTCCTTGACCTCGGTGTTAAAAAAATAAATCTGCTCACTAATAACCCTAAGAAAATTATCGGACTTAAAGGATACGGTCTCGAAATAACTAACCGTATCTCAATTGAAATAACTCCCAATGTAAACAACGAGAGATACCTCAAGACTAAAAGAGATAAAATGGGGCACCTTATCCTTAAATAACTCACTCCGATATCATCTTATCGGAAATTATTACCTGGTTGCTTTAAGTCCTTAAGGATGAGCGAGAGATGAGTATGAGATGAACGAGAGATGAACGGCTTGGTAACAACTCAGTTGCTATCCATCAAAAGATGTGAAAAATGCAGTTTTTGGGTTTAGCCCCCCAAATAACCTGTCTGATCACCCTAACAAACCCCCTTTCTAATGTAATTTTTACCATTTGCATTCACACTTCAACTAATTTTTATCCCAATTTCTCATCTGTCTGTTAGTTTACTTTAAACCGCAACCATAAGTCGTTAAAATACAGTGGATTAAATATCTATTACGACTTTAAGCTCCTTCCCGAAATGGGCTATCCTTTGATTGTTTCCATTCTCATCTTTATTATTTAATTTTACAACAACATTTATCATAGGCTGATTGTGAAAAGACTTTTGTTTGTCTCTCTTTTTCTCTTCCTTGCCATAAATCTGTTTCCCCAGAAAAAAATTTTTCTCGCTGAAATTACTAGTGAAATAGATCCTCGGATGGCCCCTTATATTAGCAGGGTCGTCTCTGAAGCTGAAAACAATAACGCCGATGCAATAATATTCAGAATAAATACATTCGGCGGAAGAGTCGATGCTGCAACCCAAATTAAGGATGCAATAATCGGTAGCCGCCTCTTAACTATTGCTTTTATTAATAACCGGGCTATCTCTGCAGGTTCATTAATTGCTCTTTCATGCAGGAAAATTTGCATGGTCCCCGGTAGCTCAATCGGAGCTACTACTGTAGTCGATCAGAGCGGACAAAAACAAAGCGAAAAATATCAGTCATTTATGCGCTCGGAAATGCGCTCTACTGCCGAAAGAAATGGTAGGAGAACTGATATTGTACAGGGTATGGTCGATGAAAAAATGGTCGTTCCCGGAATAAACGATAATAATACACTGATAACCCTTACAGCTGAAGAAGCAAAAAAATATGGTATAGCCGACACCCTGGTCTATAGTCTTAACGATTGCCTCTCTGCATTCGGATTAAAAGACGCTCAGATAATCAAAATAAATTCAAACTGGGCTGAGGACTTAGTTGGCTTTCTTAATCAACCGTTAATTTCCTCCATTTTAATTATGCTCGGTCTTGTCGGAATATTTGCGGAAATCAAATCCCCTGGTTTTGGGTTTCCCGTTATAATTGGAATTGTTTCTCTGTTGCTCTTCTTCGGATCTTCCTATATCCTTCAGCTTGCTTCTGCTATCAATATTGTATTATTCATAATCGGGATTATTCTCCTGTTACTGGAAATATTTGTAATTCCCGGTTCGGCTATAACCGGTGTTATCGGGGTTTTATTAATTATCGGCTCAATATTTCTTTCCCTTGTCGGCAATAACCTGCCGTTCATGGATCCTAATGCTGTTTCAAGAGCAACTATTCAGCTTTCTGGTTCTTTGGTCTGTGCATTTATTCTTATTTATTTTCTCGCTAAGCTCCTTCCCAAAAGTTCAGTATTCAGCAGGCTGGTTCTGTCTAATGAAGAAAAAGCAGATCAGGGGTTCGTTTCTTACCCATCAATAAAAGAACTTGTAGGAATGGAAGGCAAAGCGTTAACTACCCTCAGACCTGCCGGATCGGCAGAAATTAATGGTCAAAGGTATGACGTCGTTGCCGATTGGGAGTATATTCCCAAGGGGAACAAAATTAAAGTAATACGCGTGGAAGGAATTAAAGTAGTAGTAAAAGAATTAAAGGATTAGAGGTTAATAGTAATATATTATTTTTTTGATACTACTCATTTTATATTCATCTTGAAATATTTATCTTAATACAATAAATATCTCAATTTAACGGAGTAAAAATGGCTTTATTGCCTATCACACTAATTGGTGATAAAATCCTAAGAAGGAAAACTAAAAAGATTACCGATGTTGATATTGAAACTGTAGAACTTATTAAGAATATGTTCGATACCATGAGAAATGCCAATGGTATTGGCTTGGCTGCTAACCAGGTAGGTTCTGATAAATCAATTATTGTTATAGATGTATCTGTAGTTGAAGAATATGAAAACATCAAACCAATCGTTTTCATTAACCCCGAAATAATTTACAGATCTGAAGAAAAAATTATAATGGAAGAAGGATGCCTCAGCATTCCTGATATCAGATGCGAAGTTGAAAGACCTAAAGAAATTGTTATTAAATTCAATGATACTCAGATGAAGGAACAAAAATTGGAAGCTTCAGGACTGCTGGCGCGCGTTACTCAGCATGAATTCGACCACTTAAATGGAGTTTTGTTCACAGATCTGATCGATCAGCTGGAGAAAAAAAAACTAAGAAAACCATTAAACAGGATCAGAACCAGAAAGCTTGAAGTTACCTATCCTGTCACCGAAGACTCTGAATATCGCCTTTAATGAATATTATATTTATGGGGACTCCCGATTTTGCTGTTCCCTCCCTTCAAAGGATTTTTAACTCAGAACATAAACTGGTTGCTGTTGTAACCGCTCCTGATAAAGAAAGGGGGAGAGGGCAGAAAATATCATATACCCCCATTAAAGAATTCGCATTAAAAAACAATATTCCTCTGCTTCAACCTGTGCGCCTTAAAGATCAGGAGTTTATTAAATCCCTTACTATATTATCCCCCGATCTGTTTGTAGTCGTTGCCTTCCGGATTCTGCCGCGGGAAGTATTCTCAATACCTAAATATGGGTCATTTAATCTGCATGCTTCCTTGCTTCCCAAATACCGCGGAGCAGCTCCTATTCAATGGGCAATTATAAACGGGGATCACGAAACTGGTGTAACTACTTTCGCCCTTGAGGACAAGGTGGATACCGGTAACATCTTTATTCAAAAGAAAATAGAGATATCAGATAAAGATAATTTCGGGGATATTCATGATAAATTAAGTATTCTTGGGGCTGATGTTGTTGCAGAAACTATCGGTCTGATAAACTCAGGCAATTACAAATTATTAAATCAGGATGATTTCCTCGCTTCCCCTGCTCCCAAGATAACCAAAGAATCGGGTCTAATCAGATGGAATAAAACCGCTGATGAAATAAATAACCTTGTTAGAGGTTTATCTCCGTACCCGGGAGCATATTTCATATATAAGAATAAACTTATTAAAGTCTATCAATCATCGGCTAATAAAGATAGTAAATTGTCACCGGGGGAAATATCAGCAGGTAAAAATGAATTGACCATTGGCTGCATATCCGGCTCTCTTAATGTTATTGAAGTCCAGCTGGAAGGAAAAAAGAAGATGCATGTTTCCGAATTCCTTCGTGGATTTAATTTCTCATGATATTAGGAACTATTAAATGAAAACTTTCTTCTTATCATTCTTTTGTCTGTTATTTACATTAAAAGTATACTCACAGGATAATCCTGTTTCCGATTCTGTTGAAGTATACATGATCGATAATTATGTAACATCTGATAAACCCCCTCTTCTTATAGTTTCCTTTTATACTAGCATATCTGCAAAATCCAATATTATTATTGATAATCAGTACAAATATGTCGTTTCAAATGAATTAAATGTAAATCATAGGGATACAATAGATCTCTCAGATCTTAAGTTTAAATCAAAACAAATTCATTTTGTTATCCAGGGTGAGGATTCGCTTAATAGAAAATATACAAGTGATATATATGAGATCGACATTCCTCAGGAGGTAGAGATTAAAGGGGACTCGAACTTTTTATTGCTATGCTTATTAGGCGGTACGGTGTTTTTACTTCCTTCTCCTGACTATGTAAATTGGGGAGGAACACCCTATTTCAGTCTTACTAAAGAGATACCTCTGGTATTTATCAGGTCAGGAAGCTTTTCTTACCCCTTAGGCTATTTTTCTCTTGAGTATTCTTTTATTTATCAGGCCCCGGTCAGAAGCTTCCTGCGGATCGGCTATAAACATATTATTGAAGTGCCCGGTATTGAATATGTATCCCCGGGAGTAAATGGAATTACAAACCTCAATGGCTACAATGGTATTAGCCCTGAGCTTTCAATTGGCTGGCTCAGGATATTTGATACATTCACTCTATACTCCCGCTTCAGGTATAATTTTAAGCCCGGATCAAAAAATAGTGAGTTTGGTGAAATATCTATCGGGTTATATTCAGGATTCTTTGCTATTTATTTCTGAGATGATCTTTATAGGATCTTCAGCTCTGAGTTTATTTATCTCCCCTTCATTTAATCTGATCTTTAATTCATTCCCCGTTGTGGAAATAACCTTTCCTTTAACAGATAAATTCTTATCTGCTTCAGTGCTTCCGAATATCAGTTCCGGTGGCCCGCTTTTGATTATCACTCCATTATCTATAACAAATACCCTGTCGGTCAGTCTTGATATTTCGTCAACATCATGACTTACCAAAATAGTAGTTGCTAAAAAGCTCTTATGTGCTGCCATTATCTCCTGCTGAAGAATTTGTCTTGTTTCAGCATCAAGAGCGGAAAGAGGTTCATCCAGCAGCAATATCTGTGGCTTCCTTGCCAAAGCGCGGGCAACAGCTGTTCTTTGCTTCTGTCCTCCTGATAATGTGTCCGGTTTTCTTTTCTTTAAGCCCTCAAGACTAAAGATTTCCAACAGCTCATTCACATGTTTAACATTCCGTTCCTTCTGGGCATAATATAAATGTTCTTCTACAGTCATATTAGGAAATAAGGCATAGTCCTGAAAAACAAAACCGATATTCCTTTCCTGTGTCTTAATGTTAACTTTATCATTATTGCTAAACCAGATTTCATTATCAACTTTAATATATCCCGAATCCGGTTTCGTTAATCCTGATATCATTCTTAACATAGTAGTCTTTCCAACTCCTGATTTTCCGAATAATGTAATAAAACCATATTCAGGAATTTGAAGGCTTATATTAAGCTTTCTTTTTCCCTCTATCGTATGAATATTTTTTATTAAATGTAAATCTATCAGAGTTTTTTCCATCTGAGGAACTCTTTATTAATACTGTAAATAAATACCAGGATGATAAAACTGAATAAAAATAAGAAGAGCGAATATTTGTGTGCCATGGCAAAATTTAATGACTGTACCTCATCATAAACAGCCAGAGATGCAACCCTCGTCTTCCCTGGTATATTCCCTCCAATCATCAGGATTACTCCGAATTCTCCTATTGTATGCGCAAATGTAAGACATATACCGGTAAGGATGGCCGGTTTGATATTTGGCATAAGTATTTTAGTTAATGTTGTAAATCTGGATTTACCTAATGTGTACGAAGCATCCTTCAGAGATTGAGGAAGGTTGGTAAACCCTGCCTGTAATGAATTAACCATAAACGGCAGATTATAAATGAGCGACCCTACAAGTATTCCGGTAAATGTAAATGCAAGACGTATATCAAAATAATGGTTCAGAAAATCACCAAACCAGTAATTGGGGCTGAATGCTATCAGAAGATAAAAACCGAGAACTGATGGTGGCAGTACAAGAGGCATACTTATAAGCGCCTGTAACACTTCCTTTAACCGGAATTTCGAATATGTCAGGAAATATGCTGCCGGAACACCAATAACAAATAAGATTATTGTTGTTAATAAAGCAAGCTTTATTGAGATCCCGAATGTCTGGAAAAACAGTTCATCCATATTCTTCTTTGGCTATTCTCCCTATATTTATAAATTAGCCGTAATCATTATGTACGACCAGAATGACGTATCATATCTCGGATCTTTTGATGTCCAAAAATATTGTTTCATAAGTGTGCCTGGCATAAAAACACTCCCGCCCCAGGTGATTGCTGTTCTTTTAATAAGTTCGTATGATGCAGTAATATCAAATTCTCCACCTAAGTCTGAACTGCCCCCGAGACTGGTGGCATTGGATTTAAATTGATGATAGTTAATGCCAAATGAAAAATTATTATTCTTGGGCCTAAAATTGAAAGTGAAATAATAATCATTAAGGCCAAGATTATAATTACTTGAAGGGCTTTTGAAAAAATAATCCATATAACCGTAAAACTGGTGCAATGTCCCATAAGAATTATAAAAGGAGGTTATCCGGTCCTTTTTCTTGGGATTGGTTCCGGAAAGAACATCTGCTCCTAACCCTGCCTTAAATGCATCAAATTCTACAAAACCCTGTAATGATATTAAATATGCAGATAAATAAACTCCACTTCTGCTTCCGGCCTCATATGCACCTTCTGTTAAAGTAGAGAATGATCCGTATTCTCCTTTGTGATTAAAACCTATGGTAGTAGTTTTGTTATCATCGCTCTTCCCGTTAGTCTGCTTTCTGTTGATATCATAAAAAGTAAATAAATCAAATAGGTTGTCACTGTCAAATTTACTTTTCAGCCAGAAGCCGTATATGCTTGAACTTGTATCATTATGTTCAGGATAACTATAAGATGATACGGAAGCTGTCGTTACATTAGCAGTCCCCTCATAAGTTGAAAGTGCGAATATATCAAATCTTGTTTCATTACCGAATGAGAATTTTACTCCATCAAAACTTCTTCCGATATACGACCAGTCATTAGAACCGAAAAATCGTTCGGTACCATAAACCATTTCAAATCTCCCTGCTTGTAATGTAAACGGAAACTGAAAAGGCTCAACTAGTTTTATATAACCCTGGTGCAAATCGAGGTTTTTAGTATTTGATGAAACTGTGGGTTCTTCACCGAATACTCTTGAATCCTGGGCCTGTGCATAGAAATTAACCTTATCCGAAACCTTACCTTTCAATCCTATCCTGGTTCTCATCGTGGCAAATGTCAGGGGATATGTCTTGTCAGAAAAATCTCTTCCGTCAAGTTCACTGCGGAGTTGTAACTGTGCGTCTAAATTCCATACGGTTTTTTCCTGAGCGATTAAAGGTGTAATAAGCATTACACAGGAAAAGAAAAGAATCCATTTACTCATTGTTCTGCCTTATGTTTTTAATATATTATTTATATCTTAAAGAAGAAAATAAAAATAGGATAAATATATGATTTATTCGAATATATATTAAATATTCATCTTTTTATGGCTTCTACAGTTAAAGTTATTTTATTATTAACAATATTAGAAACGATATGCATGATAACCTTGGTAATAAAGATGTTTACAATAAGATGTACAATCCTGATCCCGACAAAGATCCCAATATCAGGGAGATACATAGGAATTTAAAGGAAATTTCAGATTATAAATATGCTCTTGATGAATCCTGTATTGTTGCTATTACAGATCAGAAGGGGATTATTAAACATGTCAATAATAATTTCTGCAGAATTTCAAAATACAGTGCTGAAGAGTTATTAGGGCAGGATCACCGCATTATTAATTCCGGATACCATCCCAAAGAGTATATAAAAAATCTTTGGGTCACTATTGCTAATGGTAAAATCTGGAGAGGTGAACTTAGGAACAAAGCAAAAGATGGAACAATATATTGGGTTGATACTACTATTGTTCCATTCCTCGATGAAAACCATAAACCCTATCAGTATGTTGCAATAAGAGCAGATATAACTGCAAGAAAACAAGCTGAAGAGACTATCAAAGCTTCACTAAAGGAGAAGGAAGTACTTATCCGGGAAGTTTATCACCGTACTAAAAACAATATGCAGGTTATTAGCTCCCTGCTTGGCATTAAAGCTTCCGGTACTAAAGATGAGGTTATGCAAGGTATCCTGCAGGATATGAAAGACAGGATTCAGACTATTTCCCTTGTCCATCAGAAGTTGTATCAATCCAAGAACTTATCAATTGTGGACCTGAAAGATTATGTATCGGATCTGGTAATACTTATTGTTGACAGCCATACAATTGACTCTGATAAAATATCTGTTGCCCTTGATCTCGATAGTATAGATGTAGAATTAGATACTGCCGTACCCTGCGGACTTATTATAAATGAACTTATTTCCAACTCTCTTAAATATGCTTTCCCCGGTGACAGAAAGGGGATTATTAAAGTGACCCTTAAAAAGCTTGATGAAGAAATAGTTGAACTTATAGTTGCCGACAACGGAATTGGTATTCAGGAGGGATATGATTATCTGAATAAAAATACACTCGGAATGCAGCTATTCCGGGGCATTTCAGAGGATCAGCTTATGGGGGAGATTAAAATTGAGACCGATAATGGGGTTACCTGTAAACTGCGTTTTAAGAATACCCATCCAAAAGAAAATTTATAGCCGATCGGACGGACTTATCTGATTGTAAACATTTACTGATGTAATAAAAAAAAGCATGCTTCAATTAAGAAACATGCTTTTTACTCATAAGTAATTGGATCTAATTAGTAGCTCCGGTGTCCACACCGGCTTTAATTACAGATAGTATTGATGGAGAAACATTTGACCAGAAATTAAATCCGGTTAGTGCCTCAATAGAAGCAACACTTACCCTATAGTTACCCCAGAGACTTGCAGTATTGGCAACGCTGTTATTATCAATAAGAATAGCTATGGTTCTTGTACTTGTAGTAACACGCGATACATCATTTGTGCCTGCGGGAAGAACAAGTATTACTTTCCATAATTTAGCAGGAACGTTCACTTTCCCGCCATCTACTGTATAATAAGTAGTAGTATCACTGTATTGTGTTGGTACTTTTCCTCCTGATCCATATCTGCCGCTTATTATATATAGTACATTACCTGCATTGGCTAACGTACGCTCATATGTTTCAAGACCCTCCCAGGCGCCGGCATTATTATCCTGGTTCTGTGGATCCATATTAGTCATGTAGAAAACAGAATCGTTATCATCTTGCGTAACTAATCGGTCAGCAGATGGGCACATATGGCCTCGTGAGAAATTGGAACCTGAATAAGCAGTTCCCCCAATAGAATTCCACGCTTTTGGTACTAAACCATCGGGAATGAAATTATCTTGTCTTACTGCTGGTCCGTTGCACCATGTGGAATTAAGTTGCCAGCTTGTCCAGATAGGAGTTCCTAAATCCTTGTCATATGCAGCACAAAACTGAGGGTGAACCAATAAATAATTATGAGGATTGTTTATATCAGTGGTTGCACCGCTGGGATTTCCCATTGTAAGGTTTACATTACTTACTACAACATTTACAGTACCATTGCAAGATACGTTTATAGTTGTGGCACCGCCGCCGGCATTTGTAATATTCTCAGAGTTATAGCTTCCTGCAGATAACCCTGATTTTAATCTTACGTAAACCGGAGTGCTGCTTAAGGTAGCGCTTGAATAAGAAATGGTAGTAGAACTTCCCCAGGTTGAGTTATTATTGGAAACTTCATAATCGGTAGATCCGGTTACTGTAATGCTTCCAGGTGCACCCGTGAGATTAGAGCCGCTTAGATTGTAGGACTGGGAAGAAGATGGTCCCGAACCTACATTATATGTAAAACTGGAAAGCGAAGTAGGTGTTGCAACCAATGCTGCCGGAGCAGCAATTACGGTACCACTGCTTGAAACATTAATCGTTGTGGCACCGCCGCCAGCATTTGTAATGTTCTCAGAGTTATAGCTTCCTGCAGACAACCCTGATTTTAATCTTACATAAACCGGAGTGCTGCTTAAGGTAGCGCTTGAGAAAGATATCGTAGTTGAGCTTCCCCAAAATGAATTATTATTTGATACTTCGTAATCGGTAGATCCGGTTACTGTAATGTTTCCCGGCGCACCCGTGAGATTAGAGCCGCTTAGATTGTATGACTGTGAAGAAGATGGACCCGAACCGGCTGTATATGAGAACCCTGTAAGAGAAGCTGTAGAAGCATTCAGTACTGGTACAGATACAGTAGGTACCAGTTTTGCAATGAAAAGGGCATTATTATTGTCAATAAATGTCATATCATCACCGGAAATAAAACCATCTCCATTTAAGTCATTAACTTCATGATAATCAAAACTGGTGTTGTCATTGTCTACACCTGTCATATCATCTCCGCTGACAAAACCATCCTGATTAAGATCGCCGCTGTAGATGCAGTATTTGCTTCCATGCAGTGCCATTGAAGGATTGCTTCCGTCTGAATATGCCTGGCTAAGACCTGTTGTGAAATCATAACTTAATGCATTTGAAGTAAAATTATGCGGTGCTGCACTCCAGGTTTCTACTGAGTTTATGCTTTTTACTACGATATAATAATTTGTTCCATTTACAGCAGACATAAAATGAAATGTTCCAACTCCTGCAGTACTTAATGTTCCTGTTTGTGATTCAACCAGGGCATAGGGAGAAGTAGCATTATGTAGTTCCACAGCTACCGTAGGAGTTTTGGTCATTAATGTACCACCAGCTACATATAGGGCTTCTATCAATGCTGTCAGTGTTAATGCACGTCCATTATCTACTGTATACGTGCCGGTTACCGGGACTGTAACAGTTGAAAAATCATTACTTGAATGTGATATAGTTCCTGTATAAGTACCTGCTCCTGATGCATTTAATCTGACATAAATTGTTTTACTGGAGGTTAGATCTGACGGAGTAAATAATAGGTTCCCCGTACTGTTAACAAATCCGGAACCGGTTGTTTTTGATATTTCATATCCTGTTGGCGGAGTTACAGTTACGTTATTAGTAAGATTACTGCCTATTATTGAATATGTCTGTTCAGCAGAAGGAGTTGCAGAAGTTTGCGAGAATGCCGTCATTGTTGACGTTGGTGTGAAAGAAGCAACACCTCCGGAGGTAGGTGTAACATCAGCCCATGTTGTGCCTGCCTTGATTCCGTCAACAAGTGCGACCGGCATCAGAGCCGAACTGCTTTGGCGTAAATAGATCGCTGTTATAGTAGTAGCATCAGTACCAGTGTTGCCATCTGTTGTTTTTAGCGTTGGAACCGGTTCAGAACCTCCGGGAGTTGGATTCACATATAAAAAGCATGAATCATTTGTTGTGCCTGCTACATACATATACTTAACAACAACAAGATATGTTGTTCCGAGAGTATAAGGGCTACCTGATGGTGTCCATACAGCAACACCTGTGGCATTCGCTACTTTTGCTACTCCGAAATCGAATCCTGATGTAGCATTTTTCCTTACCATTACTTTCCCTAAGAAAGTAGATGTGCCTGTGCCAAAATGAAAGAAATAATCCCCGGCTGTAGAGGTTACAGAAGTAACATTTACCATAGCAGAAGCGTATACACTTCCTGTGGTAACTGGGGAAGATAATAATCTGTTATCATCTTCTGTTGTTAAACCGTTAACAGTAACTGCGTTGCCAACGCCAGAACCGGTTAATCCGGGGTAACTTAATCCCGTGGATGAGACATAAATTCCACCGGTTCCGCTGTGGGCAGTCCAGTTTGTTGTAGCAGTGGTAAGAACCGCACCTGCTGTGTAATTAAAATCCTCGGTTAAAAGACCGGTAGCATTAGAAGAATTAAAAAATGAAAATATTAGAAATAGCACTACAAAGAATGTACTTGTTTTTTTCATTATACACCTGATTATGTTAAACAAAAGTCCTACTTATTCACATCTGTGCAATCTAAAGGAAATAAAAATTCCTGCCTTATAAAATTATTATTTTGGCCATTTTATTCTGCAATGTAAAAAGAAAGATATATGACAAATGTAACTATTTTTAGTAAGATTATTAAATGTATATAAAAGATACTAGCGCCGCAATCAGTATAAACCCTGATATTTATGTGATATACGTTTAGGTAATAAACATTTTTATTAAATCTATTATTTCAATACCTTTGACCCTTTCGTAATAAGATTTTGAGAAAATGTTTCCCGACATAATAATAAAATCATCTATCGCAGTAATTTCCTCAGTTTTAGGGGCGCTATTGCTGTTTTTTATCAAACTTGACCATAAAAAGCTTTGTTCTTTAATCTCATTCTCAGCTGGAGCATTATTAGGAGCTGCAGGATTTGCTTTAATTCCGGAATCCTTTCATAATTTAAGCGCTTATCACCGCTATAGTTTAGTAGAATTGATATTCGGGGTTATATCGGGTTATGGTTTGTTCTGGTTTATTACAAAATACTATTCCCATGTCTGTCCGGCTTGTTCTGCAAGTCATTTTGATGAACAGACAACTAAAAAGTTTTCCGAAATAGTGCTTACTTTATTAACTGCTCTTTCTATACATTCGTTTCTTGACGGAATGGCAATTTCGAGCGGAGGAGTTGACCTGGGCAGGGGGAATAATTCAATATTTATCGCCATTGCGACTCATAAATTTCCCGAAGGGCTGGCGTTGGCAGCATTGATGTTTAGTTCAAATTATAAAAAAGGAAAGATCCTGCTTTATGTAGTTCTTGTTGAAATGGTAACAATTTTGGGAGCTGTTGCAGGAACTTATATTTTTCGAAGTAATATATCTCCAGTACTTTTGGGTATAATTATGGCGCATATAGCAGGCGGGTTTATATTTCTTGCTATTCACGCCGTTTTTGGGGAAATGCTGAAAAACCATAAAAACCTTGTATTGATTTCTTTCGGAACGGGATTATTATTAATTTTATCGGTGTATTTAATGCTCGATTGATCCTAATAAAGATTATTTATATAACGTAGCTGTATTAACTCTAATGGAAAGATGCCAGAGTGGTTGAATGGGACGGTCTCGAAAACCGTTGAACCCGTTAGGGTTCCGAGAGTTCGAATCTCTCTCTTTCCGCATCAAAAAATAATGTCCGATTATAGTTTTTAATTAATATTAATGAGGATTTATTAGAAAAAAAACGATTTAGGGTGAGTTATCGGTAAGAGAAGCGCCTCTCTTTTATCGGACATATTTTTTAAGCTTAATACCCGCAGGCTCAACTCCATGTTCATATGCTCTTTTCCAATCAAGAATAGCTCCATTAGTGTCACCCTTTACCTCTTTCACAAGACCTCTTTCATAATACCCAGAGGCAGTTGTAGAATCAGAATTTATTATAAGTGTTAAATCTTCCTCAGATCCGATATAATCGCCAGTTTCAAATTTGATTTTCGCAATTGTAAAATCAATATTACGGTCCGGATATATCTCTGTTGCTTTTTTATAATTTTCTAATGCTGCGGGGAAATCATGTATCTCATAGAATTTTGTTGCCCTATAGTTATATGCATCAAAGTTGTCAGGATTTTTATCTATTGCTGCCTGAGTGTATCTAAACACATCCCGAAAAGCTTCACTATGAATGTAGGCTAATCCTGAAAAAACAATTATGATTATTGAGCCGATAACTATTATCCCGCCCATCAGATTTCTTTTTAATACGAGGCTTATTAAATAACAAAATGTTATTGCAACACCAATTAAAGGAAGATAAATTCTTTGTTCAAGATTGATTATAAGTAATTCAAAATGATTTTGTCTAAAGAACATAGGGGGGATTATTAATAGCATAAACCAGATTAATCCAAATAACGGAAGCCAGTTTTTCCGTTTATATAAACGGAAAGATATAAATAATGAGATAAGGATAAAGAATAATCCACTTATGACCGAAAATGAATCAAATAGCGGAAATAACGGCAATGAAACTGGAATTATTACTTTACTAATTACAGCAGGAAGAAAATCAAGGTTTTTAATAAAGGCGGGAACTCCAAAAACGGAATTTGGCACATTATCTTGAAAAAATACAGATTTAACCAGCAAATATGATCCTGAAATAAATATCCATGATACGATGAATTTAATAATTCTTTTATCTTTTTGTTCATGTTTTAAGGATATAAAATAGTATAATATTAGAAGCAAGGGGAACAGTATTATTGTTTCTTTGGCGAAAACTGAGATTAAAAAAATAAAAACGTGTAGTAGGTATAGGATAGGTTTATTTGTTTTAAAATAATATCCCATAGTAAGGACAAGTAGAATACTAGAAAAGCCTATAAGTAAATCGCCCCTTGCGCCAATCCATGAAACATCGCCTGCAAGCATCGGGTGCACAGAGAATATTAAAGTTCCAAGGAAAGTAGTTGCCTTGCTAAAGTTGAAGAATAGCAGCATGTAATAAAGTGCTATGCAAGTGAACAGATGTAATATTAAATTAGTGAAATGATACATCCATGGATCGGCACCGCTTATTGAAGCGTCTATCATATAGCTTACTGTTTGAATAGGACGATAAAGAATGTATGACGAGGTTTGTGGTTCTCGGAAAAAAGCATCCCTCATAAAAGCATCACTGATATTATGAAGATCGCTTAAGCTTTCAATATTGTCTTTAATTATTGTTTCATCATCTAATAAAAAGCCATAATGAATTACATGGGAATAGATGATTAATGGAAGCAGGACTATCAGGGCCAGCTGAAGACCCGTATTTGTACTTAGTTTATATAATGGGTTAATCACTTTAGTAAAAAAAGAATAGCTCTTCCTATTTGAGTTTGATATTTGCTTACTAATAGGATCTAAGGTTAAAGTAACTTTTGACTTTTTTTTCTGCTTCATTATTTAAGTATAATTGAAAAAGGATAATAAATAAAATTAACTATTAATATAATAAAGACCCAGCAACTGGTGAGAACAAATAAAAAAATCTTAAAATTATGTCCGGTATAAAGTTAGATGTTTTCAATACCCGAAATTTCTTTAGATAATATAAATCATTTACTATAAAATTTATATTAATAATTAATTAAATTGTGAAAAATATTGATCGCTTGCTCAAATACCTGATTGAACAAAACAGGCGGATTCTGAAAGTGAAAATTATAAAGCCAGAATATTGGCATTGAATGAAATATTTGGAGAAATAAAAAAAGCATGCTCCTTTTATAGAGTCATGCTTTTTAAGAAATAAAATATAATCTATTGGTTATCTACAACCGATTCGATTGCAGCCTGAATATCTACCGGTACATTGGAGAAGAAGTCTAATCCGGTCAGCGCTTCAATTGAATCTACACTTACCCTGTAACTTTGCCATGAACTAAAAGGTCCCTGATCATTATTCATAATAACGGCAATGCATCTGGTGCTTGTTGTTACACGTGATAGATCATCAGTACCAGCTGGTAGTACCATTATTACCTTCCATACTTTGGCAGGAACTGTAACTTTGCCATTAGGAAATGCAGTCATATACCCATAAACTCCTGTTCCGCCTTCACCATATGTGCCTGAGTATATGTATAATTTATCTCCTGCCTGCGCTAAAGTACGGCAATAAGATTCAAGTGATTCCCACGGACCGCCATTAAGCGTTTGAGTTTGTGGAATCATATTGGTCATGAAAAAAAGCGAATCATTATCTGCCTGGGTTATGGTTCTGTCTTCAGACGGGCACATATGACCGCGACTAAAACCAGTGTTGTTATAGTCATTAGTGGTTACATGATACCATTGAACAGGAACCAATGGATCCGGAATGAAGTTATCTTGTCTTTGAGCTGAACCACTCCACGAAGCATCTAATTCCCAGCCTACCCAATTTGGGATTCCCCTGTCACGGTTATATGATGTGCAAAATTGTCCGCGCTGAATAAGGAAATTGGAGGGATAATTTGTATCAGAAACGGCCGAGCTTGGGTTACCCATAGTAAGGTTTATATTATTTGTAGGAGTAACTACATCGTAAATTTTAAAAGCAAGAGATGAGGAAGCACCACCCATTGGAGGCGGGGTATAGACAGAAACATTGGCTGTCCCGGTATTTGCGACCAGATTGGCTGTAACTGCAGCCATTAAAAGGGTTGAAGAGACATAACTTGTTACTAATGGAGTACCGTTCCATTGTACTACAGAAGAACTTACAAAATAGTTTCCTGTCACGGTTATGTTAAAATCTGATTTGCCGAATAAACAAGCAGCAGGACTCATATATCTGACTACCGGAACGGGATTGTTTTGTCCATATATTATATTAAATGGCAGAGAAGAAGATGTCCCTCCATTTGGTGTAAAAACATTGACATTGGCTGTGCCTACATTGGTAAGATATGATGCCGGAACCACCGCCTGAAGTTTTACTGATGATACATATGTCGTCGCAAGATTGTTTCCATTCCAGTTAACAACAGAAGATTGGACAAAATTACTTCCATTTATAGTTAATGTAAAACCAGGCGCTGCTAATGTATCGGAGGATGGATCGATTGAAGTTGCAATAGGTGGTGGATTTGTGGATGAAACACCATAACTGGTTACAGTAAAATCATCAAAATTAATCCTGTTAGCAGTACCATCAATTTTTCTTATTTCGAACCGTATGTATCCGGATATATTAAATGTAAAAGTAGCAGTCTGGAACGTAAGATAGGAAGTAGTACTAATAGTAGAGTCCTTCTGCTGCCAGCTGGCGCCGTCATCAGTTGAATACCACAATTGCCATTGACTTCCGACATCGAAGGTACCATATATTGCATGGAGTATTGTTACAATTCCGGCACCGGATGTTAAACTGAATTTCATTGTTAATTTGCCGGAATTACGCATACGAACTGACCTTGAACCATTCTTGACATCGGTCGCAGTATTACCTACCAATGCATCGTTTAAATTCCATACTCCTGTCTTAAAAGTAACATCTGCTGCTGCATAAGACGATTTTAGTGTCCCACTCTCAAAATCTTCTTTCGTAGTTATATGATTTATTGTCGGATCGTATGTAAGGCTGTCAATATTACTTAATAAAACAGAATCTTTTGTCCCTGTATTTTTATTAATAATCAAACTTTGTGTAAAGGTAATACTATCGACAGTACTGATAACGACTGTATCTAAACCTGTTTTTGTATGTATAATAATTCCCTGAGAAAAAACATTATTAAAAGATAATAGCATCAGGAAAAGAAATAGGTATCTGATTTTCATTGTTTGTATTCCAGTCGTAAAGTTTTTATTTTGTCCGGGATAAAATAATTGATTAATAATGAAGATCAAAAGAAGTTAAGAATGAAAATAATATTTACCTGCTTGTTCCTTTTAACATCTCAGCTTTTTTCCCAGACATATTTAAATGTTTATTATAGTAATGGCAGTCAGGCTAACAGCACCAGTTTAGCATCGATTGCCAAAATCACTTTCAGCGGTTCGGGACTAAACTTTGTGCTTACTAATAATTCTACTGCAACAAAAGATCTTTCGATAATCAAAAACATAACATTCAGTGGAACCGACGGGGGGAATCCTCTTCCGGTAGAACTTACTAATTTTATATCAATTATTAATGGGAATGATGTTATACTTGTGTGGAATACAGCTGTCGAAGTAAATAATCTTGGATTCGATATTGAGAGGAATATTTTGCAGAAAGGTTGGGAAAAGATTGGATTTGTAAGAGGTTATGGTAATAGCAGTATTCCCCAGAAGTTTTTATTTACAGATTCACCAAATATGACTGGGAGTATAAGCTACAGGCTTAAACAAATTGACTATAATGGAGAATTTCAATACTCAAATGAGATAATTGTTCAGATCGGAAATGACCTTTCAAAGACAACGCAATATCAATTGTCGCAGAATTATCCAAACCCGTTTAATCCGGCAACAACAATATCGTATTCCTTACCTATCGATGGATTTGTATCATTTAAAGTATTTGATGCTTTAGGTAGGGAAGTATCCACACTTGTAAATGAAAACAAAAAAGCAGGCAGCTATTCAGTTGTGTTCGATGGAAGCCGTTTAGCCAGCGGGGTTTATTTCGGAAAATTGAATTCCGGCCGGTATACTTCTTCTATAAAAATGATTATCATGAAATAAACTGAGACAGATTATTATTCTTACGGGAGGGGGAGTTATGGTAAGGATATTTAACAAATCAGTGGTCTTAAATAGTAATTGCTTACATATTGTTAATTACTCTTTTTAATTTATCCTGAATAGTTTCTGCTACCTTCCCAAGTAACTCATTCTTAACAGCCTTCATTGACGCAACAGGATCTATCGCAGCAACTACTGTTTTTCCATTCTCATTAACATAAACAATTACATTGCATGGGAGCATCAACCCGATTTGCTCTTCAGCCTGGAGAGATTTATAAGCAAATGGCGGATTGCAAGCTCCAAGTATTTTATATGGTCTAAAATTCACATTCAACTTTGATTTTAAGGTTTCTTTTACATCAATTTCACTTAATATACCAAAACCTTCCCCTTTTAATGATTCGATAGCTTTTAAGACTGCATCTTCAAATGAATATCCAACTATTTTAGTGAAGGCATAATCGGTTTGTTTCACTTTTGTATCTCCCTATATTATTTAGTTTTATTAAATCAAATTGTTACTAATAAAAGTGATTCATAATTATTTTATTTTAAAGCTTTTGACTGTATTATCTTTAAATGTTACACGGACAGAAGAGGGAATACTTGCATAGTCAGAATACTTATGGATATTATTTCTGTCCGTTACGCCATTTCCCCAGTTTATATTTTTAACTGCCGGGGCTATCGATTCCCAGTTTGAAATGAGTACAACTGTTCCATTAACTAAAAAAGTCAAATTCTTATTTATGGGAGCAATATTTACAGGGGGCGATTCTACAACCTTTTTAGTCTTCTTCGCATTGTCGACATTTGTTTCAGTTATTTCCTTCCCGGCTTTCTTTATATTCTTTACAGATTCCGGAACCATTTCATTTTTTTTCGTATCCCGGGGCTCCATTAAGGTTGTCCCGGCAACCGAATCTTTATTGATTACTGCCGGAGGATTTATTGGCTCAACTGAGCTGACAGGTACTTTCTCCAGATGCTTATCTTTACTGCCGTAAGAGAAGTAGTATATTAAAAATCCGGCTACAATTAAAACCGGAACAAGAATAATTGGCAAATAATATTTATTCGGAATCTTCACTTTTACAGGATGTTTTTTCTTAACCAATCCGCTAAATACTGCGACAGAATAAGCTTCTCTTCCTGCTGTCTGTGAAGCAGAATGAAGTAATTTCTTACATACTTCTTCAGGGGTCTTACTTGAATTGACTATCCGCTGTATAAATTTAATTTCCAGGGCTGATGATAAACTTTCAGAACATAATATAAGCGTATCTTCTTTTTTTAATTTTCCGGAAAATAACTGTGGCTTTATTAAACCACGGGGTTTTGAAGGATCAACAATTTTATCTCCCTGCACGACTTCTTCATTTAAACGGTAAGCGTCTTTAGCATTTATTATAAACGGAGAACATTTGCCTGTACGGCACACAATAACATCGCGGGTTTCGCCCTCTGTCTTCAGGATCAAACCGACAATGCAGGAGATTTTATTTTTACTTAGAAGGACCGAAACTTCATATAAAATACTTTTAAAATCATTACGGCTAATCTGGTACTTATCTGCAAATTGCTTAAAGTCTCCCTGCACAAATAACCTTTTAATGAATAATTCTGCTTCTGTTAAAGCAAGTTTATCTCCGGAAATGAAATCAGTGTTTCCGGAAAGCATAAGGACATAATTTATTGGTGAATTCGACTGATTTACTTCTCTTGAAAAAACTGAGTCTTTAGAAAGTTCCTTATTCTTGCCTGCCAATGCTAACGAATAAACATTTGAGTAAGAATTGTTATAGTCTAAAATAATTCCTCCGTTTGCTTAATCTTTAACTTGATTTTGTTATATAATTCAGTTGAATTAATATCGATACTTATAATAAGTTTATTTTTATCTGCTGGATCAGAACGGAATTTTATCAGTGGAAATTCCGATTCATTTTTTGCGAACGGCTTCAATTCAGGGACGGTACAGATCAAATAAACACCCGCCGGAAGTCCTTTATATGAAGAGGCGATTCGGTTGTATTCTCCCAGAATAAGTCTGCCATCTTCTTTAAGTCCTTTACTATTCACAAAATTCTTAACATCAATCGGCTCACCTATATGAAGATTATAAGCTGAATTTAAGGAATCCACCGATAATGCTTTTACAGATACATAAGAAATATCTGGATATTTGACAACAGTATCAACCCGAACGGCACTTAAATTTAATGCTTTAATGCTGTCATGCAATGTAAGTATCTGATTGTATAATGATCTGTTCTCTGCCTCTGAGGCATAGTATTTATCTTTGAATTCATCTGTTTCGGATGATATTTCAGGTTTTGTCGGTTCCGCACTGAATAAATTATAACTCAATCCCAGATTAACTGAAGAAAATGAAACAAGGTTATTACCAATTTTAATTTTATCTCCGAAATAAAACCTTGAAGAAACAGAAAGGGACAAAGCATTGTAAAGAGGACATTTTATTCCAAACTGAAAGGATTCCATATTAAAATCCAGAATTGAAGATACCCATCCTTTATCGGAACCAAGAATATTGACAGAGCTGCTCAGAGAGTATCCGATTTCTCCGAATATTCTCAATTCATCGAAATTAAGTGCCATGCCTCCGAATATGAAGGGGATGAAAACCTGGGCATCTATAGGCGAATTTGATGATATTCCATAAGGTTCGACCCATAATAAATCAAACCCTCCGTTAAATTCTAAAAGGGAAGATGCGGGGAAATTATACTGAGCGCCGAGCAGAAAATTCCCGGGATGGTAATAATTCTTATCGAAGCCCCGGGAAAAAACTATGGAATAGACATCAGCATGGAAAGAAACCCCTTCGTCCTGTCCTAAATTACATGGTGAAAGGATAAAAAAGAAAACGGGAATAAATATCGGATTAGTCAAACTTCGACAGTAAGAAAACGTAAAAAGCGAATCTTTTACCATAAGGGCTGCCTTTTTTGATACATTATTAAAGATAAAAGATATATTAACTTTTAACTATAATATGTGATATTCTTATGAAACGCCTTTTGCTTAGGTAAAAATCATGATCTAATTAAATTGCTATGAATTTAAAATATTAACAATGCTAATGTATAAGGAAGAATTACCCTGGGAAAAGATTATTATTGCATAATAATGCAAATAATATTCATATTATTATAAATCTATGCATTAAAAATGAATATTTATACAAATTCCTCTTGACAATAACACAGCTTCCATTTATTTTTATCCACTAAATCTTGTTATTTAATTCCGCTACGGCGGATTCATTGTAATCTAAAAGGCAAAGTTTTGATTTCTGTTGGTATTATTGGAGGCAGCGGTTACACAGGCAAATATCTTGTGCAATTTTGTAATAATCATCCGAATATAGAATCTATTTCCATATACGGTCATTCGACTGCGGGTAAAACGATATGTCAGGTTTTCCCTGAATTATTAAACCAGGTGAAAGATTCCATTATTATGAACTCAAAAGATATTTCCTTTGAGCACGATGTTTATTTTATAGCGTTGCCACATGGCGAAGCACTTAATTTCGTACCCGGACTTATTGAAAAGAATAAAATTGTAATTGATCTGGGAGGAGACTATCGGTTAGATGATAAGCATGAATATGCTAAGTGGTATAAGACTAATCATAGTTCTCCCGAACTTTTGTCGAACAAGACTTATGGATTGGCAGATTTTTATGATAGCTCATTTTACCAAAGCTCACTTATAGCAAATCCGGGATGCTATCCTACTGCATCACTGCTTGGCCTGCTTCCCCTGACAAAGAGATTCTATAATAAAATTATTTCAGCATCTACTTCTGCCTATTCCGGAACCAGCGGAGCCGGAAAATCTGCCAATGCAGATCTATCATTATCTGAAATGGATGGAAATGTAAGAGCATATAATATAAATGCTCACAGGCATCAACCGGAGATAGAACAGACCCTGCACAAATTTGGATTTGCATCTCCTTACTCATTTACCACTCATCTGCTTCCAGCGTGTACAGGCATTTATGCAACTACCACAGTATTTCTGGATTCAGATATGTCAAAGGAAAGTATCCAGGAACTTTACACTGAGCAATATGCCGGATCATCATTTGTCAGAATAAGAAATACGCCTCCAAATCTAAGGTGGGTTATTAATACAAATTTCTGCGACATAAACGTAAATGTTAATAAAAATACTATTGTTATTACGTCTGCCATAGATAATCTTATTAAAGGGGCTTCCGGTCAGGCAGTCCAGAATCTTAATAAAATATTCAACTGGGAAGAATCGGCCGGGTTATTAAAAGGAGCTATGAATGTATCAGTTTATTGAAAATGGTACTGTAACTTCAGTACAAGGTTTTAAAGCTGCGGGAATACACTGCGGGCTCAAGAAGAAGAAACCGGACCTTGCTCTTATTTATTCTGAAGTACCATGTAATGCAGCCGGAACATTTACACTTAATAAAGTAAAAGCGGCACCCATACTGATTTCCCAAAAGATTATTCAGAAAAAAAATCAGGTGAGGGCTATCCTTGTAAATTCAGGGAATGCTAATGCATGTACAGGAGAACAGGGGCATAAGGATGCTATTGAAATACAGGAACATTGTGCCAAAATTCTTGAGTTAAAACCGAATGAAGTGCTTGTTTCTTCAACTGGAGTTATCGGACAACCCATTCCGGTTGATAAAATAATACATGGTATAAATGAAATTAAAGATTCTCTGACAAGTTCCGGTGGACACGATGCGGCAGAAGCTATAATGACCACAGACCTTAGAGAAAAATCGTTTGCACTTAAAATTAAACTGACAGGCGGGGAAGTTAGAATCGGGGGTATATGCAAGGGGAGCGGCATGATCATGCCCAACATGGCAACAATGCTCGCATTCATTACTACAGATGCTAATATCGAACAGGCACTTCTTCAGGAAATGCTGTTACATGCTGTCAACAAGACGTTTAATAAAATAACAGTTGATGGTGATACGAGTACTAACGACATGGTGATATTACTTGCCAATGGTCTATCAGGAATTTCAGTAAAAAAGGATTCGGTAGATTATAACCTCTTTTTAAAAGGTCTCAATTTAATCTCTGAGGAGATGGCCAAATCTATTATTGTAGATGGAGAGGGAGCAACAAAACTTATAAGGGTTACCGTACACAATGCAAAGACCAGCTCTGATGCTGATACCATAGCAAAATCAATTGCAAATTCTCCTCTTGTAAAAACAGCATTAAATGGGGCAGATGCTAACTGGGGAAGGATTATTTCTGCGGCCGGGAAAAGCGGAGCTGATTTTGATCCGCTAAATACTATGATCTATTTTGATGAGCTTCCGATAATGCTTGCCGGTTATAAGATAGTAATTGATGAAGTTAAAGCAGCAGAGATACTTAACAGGGATAATTTTTCTATTTCTCTTGACCTGAATGAGGGGAACTTTTCATCTACCTGGTGGACATGTGATTTTTCCCAGGAATATATAAAGATTAATGCAAATTACAGGACATGATTATGAAAATTGCCATTATAAAATTAAGCGGTAAAGCAGTAGAAGATTTTGTTTCAAACACCGGATGGCTAAACGTTATTAAGAAACTACAATCAGGATATGACGGTTTAATTGTTGTCCATGGGGCGGGAAACCAGATATCCGAATGGACATCTGCTCTCGGGGGGACGAATAATTTTATAAACGGGCAGAGAGTTACCGATGAATTTTCAATGAATGTAGTTGCTGCAGTTCAGGCGGGGATGATTAACAGCAAATTAGTGGGCTATCTCTGTTCTAAAGAAATAAATGCAGTAGGTCTTACCGGAATAGATAACAATCTTTTTATTGCCGATTATACAGATGAAAGATTAGGGTTTGTAGGGATCCCTAAGTTAAATAAGAATATTTCCTGGATTAAGAATCTAATGCTGACTAAGACTATACCTGTATTTTCAAGCATATGCCGGGATGAGTCGGGTAACCTGATGAATGTAAATGCAGATATTTTTACGAACATATTGGCAGCTTCACTTGATGCGGAGACAGTCTATTTTGTTTCTGATGTTAAAGGGGTAATTCTGGAAGGTAAAATCAAAAATGAAATTTGCAGGAAAGAGATTGAAAAGGGGATACAGGGAAAGCAGATAACAGGCGGTATGATTCCCAAACTGCAAAGCTGTAAAGCATTATTAAATGCAGGAGTCAAGAAAATATGGATAGGTAATGACCTATCAGGCTTATTTTCTGACACATCATTTGGAAATGATAATGGTACCTGGATAATAAATGATGATAAAAAAGTTATAAGAAAAATGCCCATCTTTTCCGAAATAGCCAAAGCCGTATAAAGTATTTTCAGGAAGTTATTTATGGTGACTAAATTAAAAAGACAGACCAGGATAAAAGAAATTCTTCTCAGTCAAACGATTGCCAATCAGGAAAAACTTGTTGATTTACTCGAGGCGGAAGGGATAGAAATTACGCAGGCAACTTTAAGCCGTGACTTTGCCGAAATGGGTGTTACCCGAGTATCGGGGGATAACGGCATTCACTATATAATGAATCCTTCCGAAGCAGGGTCACATATAGCCAAAGTGATCGGGTTCGAAATACTGAGTGTAGCACATAATGAAAGTATGATCGTGGTTCGTACTTTAGCGGGAAGGGCACAGGGAGTAGCTTTTTACTTTGACAGGTTAAACAAACAGGAGATTCTGGGAACAGTAGCCGGAGATGATACTGTTCTGGTAATCCCGGATAAACATAAAAATTTAAACAATATAATATCATTTATTAAAGAATTAATGATGAACGTTCCAAAACAAAAATTAATACAAGGAGAATAAAATTGGCTGATAAAATTGTAGTAGCATATTCAGGTGGCCTTGACACTTCGGTGATGGTTAAATGGCTGTCTTTGAAATACGATGGTGAAATAATTGCGGTATGCGGAGACTTAGGGCAGAAGGATGAGCTTCAGGGATTGGAAGAAAAGGCATTAAAAACCGGCGCTTCAAAGTTTATACTTGCAGACCTTAAAAGTGAATTTATTACAGAGTATGTATGGAAAGCTTTAAAGGCAGGAGCTCTTTACGAGGGAGCGTATCCCATGGCATGTGCAATCGGGAGACCTCTACTTGCTAAAATGCTTACTGAAATAGCGAAGGCAGAGGGGGCAAATATAATTGCTCACGGATGTACTGGGAAAGGAAATGACCAGGTAAGATTTGAGGTTGGGATTCAGACTCTGGCTCCAGATATTAAAATTGTAGCTCCTTTAAGAACCTGGGAATTTAAAAGCCGGGAAGAGGAAATGGAATATGCACAAGAACATAACATTCCTGTAAAAGCAAAGAAAGACTCACCTTACTCAATAGATGAAAATTTATGGGGCATTGCAGTTGAATGCGGAGTATTGGAAGATCCCACTATGCCTCCGCCAGAAGACGCATTCCAGATAACTGTAAATCCGAAGACAGCTCCCGGTGAAAGTGAAATAATTTCTATTTACTTTGATAAGGGTATTCCAGTTTGGGTTAACGGGATTCATTTCGACCCGGTAACCCTTGTAAGCGAGCTGAATAAAATAGGCGGAAGAAATGGAATCGGAAGAATGGATCTTATAGAGAACAGGGTAGTAGGGATAAAATCAAGAGAAATATACGAAGCTCCCGCGGCGGTAATACTACATAATGCACATCATGAACTTGAAAAATTAATATTGGATAAAGAAACCTTCCGTTATAAACAGGATGTTTCAAATAAAATTGCTAATTTAATATATGATGGCCTGTGGTTTTCGCCATTGTTCAATTCTTTAATGGCATTTATTGATTCGACACAGGAAAATATAACAGGAGAAATAGTTCTGGAATTATATAAAGGTAATATTACTGTTCTTTCAAGGAGTTCGGTTTACAGTTTATATAATAAAGAACTTGCAACTTATACATCTGAGGACACCTTTGACCATCAAGCATCAGAAGGATTTCTGACAATTTACGGGTTGCCGTACAAGACGATGAGTCGTGTTAAGAACAAAGCACAGGTAAATGTTTAATGCTTTGGGGCGGAAGATTTGAAGAAGAGCCAGATAAAAACCTGCTTGAATTTTCATCATCATTGAATGACGATATACGTTTAATCAAAGAAGAAATTCAGTGCGGCAAAGTCTATGCTGAAATGCTTTGCGAGATAGGCATAATTACTTCCACCGAATTAATTACAATTACCGACGCCCTTTACCGGATAGAAGCAGAATATGACAGTAATGAATGGAAACCGGACCCCAGGGAGTTTGAGGATATTCATTCTGCTATTGAATCCCGGCTTTATGAGCTTACCGGCAGTGAAGCTGGTAAGCTAAGAGCCGGCCGAAGCAGGAATGACCAGGTAGTTACATCATTAAGAATGTGGTGCAAAAAATCAGCCGGACAAATAAAAGGGCTGCTGAATAATCTGCAATTATCTTTTATTCAGACTGCAGAAAAACATATCGAAACAATCATTCCCGGGTATACCCATATGCAGCAGGCGCAGCCTGTTTCATTGGCACATCATATCCTGGCTTATGTTGAAATGTTCGAGCGGGACAAGGTAAGATTATCTTTGGTTATTAAGGAGTCGGACAATCTTCCATTGGGATCAGGGGCCATATCAGGATCGACACTTCCGCTTGATTCTAATTTTCTGAAGGAAAGATTGGACTTTAAATCTCTTTGCAATAATTCAATGGACGCTGTTTCAGACAGGGATTTTGTTATCGATTTTCTGAACTGTTGTTCAATTGGAATGATGCATCTCAGCAGGTTGTGTGAAGAACTGATAATATGGTCCACAGCCGAATGGAAGTTTATAAAGATTGGCGATTCATTTACGACAGGATCGTCACTGATGCCGCAGAAGAAGAATCCGGATGTTGCCGAGCTTATAAGGGGGAAATCTGCGCGCGTTTTCTCCAACTACCAATCAGTTATTACATTAATGAAAGGACTCCCATTGAGTTATAACAGGGATATGCAGGAGGATAAACCACCCTTGTTCAATTCATATTCAATCTATTCCGAATCATTGAAATTAATGGAAGGGATGTTTGATACTATCGAATTTGATAATACATATCTTCTTTCAATAATGAAGAAAAGCACTATACTTGCGACAGATGCAGCCGACTGGCTTGTGTTAAAGGGAATACCATTCCGGGAAGCTCATGATATTATAGGAAAGCTTGTAGTATACTGCATCAAAAATGAAAAAGGATTACAGGATTTAACAATTAAAGAACTTAAGAAAATCAATCCTATCTTTGATGAATCAGTAATTGAGATATTTAATCTTGAGAATTCATTAAATAGAAAGAAAACGCCGGGTTCACCCAATCCTATATTTGTAAGGGAACAAATAGCTAAATGGAAATCAGCTCTGTCTTGAAAATCTTCTGAGATTTTCCCAAACCTCAGAGGTTTATGATAACCTCCGAGGCTAAGGTACCCATTTATATTTCGAATTCCTCTCCGGTTTTAGGATAATGTACATTTGTATATCCTTTGCCTGACATTTTTTCCTTCAAGGGGAGGGATTCTTCAGGTTCACCGTGTACAATGAAAATATTTTTATGTTTATCGGGGACTGCGACATCGACATAATTCAGGAGTCCGTTCTGATCTGCATGAGCGCTGAAATAATCCATCTTTTTTATTTGTGCTTTAACTTGATAGGGAGAACCCAGAATATTCACATTTTCTGCGCCATCCATAATTTTTCTTGCAAGAGTTTCTTTGGCAGCATAGCCTGCAAATAAAATCATATTATTAGGATTTTCAATATTATTGGCGAGGTGATGAAGTATCCTGCCGCCTTCGGCCATACCTGATGCAGAGATTATCATACATGGACCTTTAAAGGTATTCAATTTCTTTGATTCATTTACATCACGGGTATAGGTTAACCTGCTGAAACCAAAGGGGTCTTCATGGTTATTAATAAAGTCGCTGTAAGTTTCGCGGTCAAAACATTCGGGATGCAGGCGGTAGACTTCAGTAACGTTAACAGCAAGAGGGCTGTCAACAAAGATTGGAAAGATGGGGAGCTTATTTTGATCAAAGAGCTGGTGCAGTTCGTAGACGAGGAGCTGAGTTCTACCGACTGCAAAAGAAGGAATTATTATTTTACCACCTCTTTTAATTACTTCATTAATAACGGAAACAGTTTCCTGTTCAACATGGTCATTGATTGGATGGAGCCTATCGCCATATGTGCTTTCCATAATAAGAACATCGGCATTAGGAATAGGAACGGGATCCCTGAGGATCGGCATTTCGGGTCTTCCTATATCGCCGCTGAAACCGAGTCGGGTAGTTTTACCGTTTTCAATTATTTCCAGGAGAATTCCGGCGGAGCCCAATATATGTCCCGCATCTATAAAAGTTGCAGATATTCCGGGGAAGATTTCAAATTTCCTATCATACTGAACGCCGATAAAGCTGGTCATCGCTTTTTCAACATCATCGATAGTGTATAGAGATTCAAAAGGGTTTTTGTTCTGACGGATTCTTTTTTTATTAACGAAAACAACATCTTTTTCCTGAAGGAAAGCAGAATCCCTAAGCATAAGCTGGCAGAGAGCAACCGTAGCGGCCGTAGAATAAATATGTCCTTTAAAGCCGCTTTTAACAAGATGAGGAATATTACCGCTATGGTCAAGATGAGCGTGTGACAACAGCATAGCATCAATGGTGGAAGGGTCGAACGGGAAGTTTCTATTTATCTCGAATGCCTCTTTTCTTTTCCCCTGGAAAAGACCGCAGTCAAGGAGTATTTTCTTACCGTTAACTGAGATAAGATGCTGAGAACCAGTAACGGTCTGTGCTGCGCCAATAAATTTTATTTTCATGGAAGTTCCTTATTAAAGAATAAACTTAAAATAACAGGGGGAAATATAGGAAAAGATTGTATTTCTGAGAATTAATTGTACGAACCGGCATGTGTTATTAAAAGTAAATGTCTGATACTGAACTGAAGAGGATGAGGCAGAAAGTGTCTGAAAACGTTTTGAAAGCGTTTTGAAATCGTATTCTCAGAAAATATGCCGGGTCAAAATAAAGTACCCTATGAACATACTTTTAATTAAGGGGGTGAAATAACGAAATAACAAATAGACATTGAAATAATCTTATTACAGGCATTAAAGAGGGAAAAATTTACTGAATTAATGATAATATAATATTGTTTTAATCATACAAATTATTCTTTTACGAGTAATTAAGTAAAAATTTAATTATTTTACGAATGGCATAACAATTTGTCTTAATTAAAGAGCTAAAATGTCCCGGAATAAAAGGGTTTTAATCGTATTACCCGCTTATAACGCTGCCAAAACTATTGAAAGAACATATAAAGCAATCCCCATGGATTATGCGGACGATGTACTATTAGTAGATGATAAGAGCAGTGATGAGACGGTTCGGATAGCGCGCGAGCTGGGGATAAAAACAATTTTACACGATAAGAACAGAGGATACGGGGGAAATCAGAAAACCTGTTACAAATACGGGATAGAAACAGGTGCCGATATAATAATCATGCTTCATCCTGACTATCAATACACTCCTAAATTGATTCCTGTAATGGTAGAAATGCTTTTAACCGGGGAATTCAATGCAGTATTTGCTTCCAGGATATTAGGAGGAAAGGCATTAAAACAGGGGATGCCGATATATAAATATTTCTCAAACAGGCTACTGACGTTCATTCAGAATATTCTGCTTGGCGCCAAATTATCAGAATACCATACCGGATACAGGGCGTATACAAAAGAAGTCCTTTCATCCATTCCATTTGAATTAAATTCTGATGGATTTGTATTTGATAATGAACTAATAGCCCAGGTATTATATAAAGGATACAGTGTCGGGGAAATTACATGTCCTACCAAATATGAAACCGATTCATCATCTATAAATTTCCTTAATTCTGTTAAATACGGGCTTGGATGTTTAAAGGTGAGCCTACTATACAGGTTAAACAAGTTGAAAATAATTCATTCGGCCCTGTTCAGATTTAATGAAAAGTAAGAAGACAAATAGACCTATAAAATCTGCCATGAGATACGAAAGGAGTTTAATAACTTACTTATTTTTTCTCATATTGATACCATCGGTGGTATACTTCAGGGTTTTAAATTTCGGGTTGAGCGGGCTTGATGATGAATCTATAATCATTAATATAAACAACCTCGAAGGGAATAAAATCAATCTAAGAGAAGCCTTTACTCATGACGCCACATTGAGTGATAAAGGGATATCCTTTTACCGTCCGATGCAGATAATATCCCTTATGGTTGATGCTGGGATAAGTGGAAAAGAACCGTGGATGTATCACCTGACAAATTTATTATTACACATATTTACCGTAGTTACACTTTTTTTCTTCTTAAAAAAGACAGGTATTAAGGCAGATGTTTCATTTCTTCTTTCATTATTATTTGCTGTTAATCCGATGTTTACGAATGCAGTAGCATGGATTCCGGCGCGGGGGGATCTGCTTCTATGCTTATTAGGCTTATTCTCATTTATAACTTTTACTGAATATTTTAAGAGCGGGAAAAAGGTTTATATTGTTATTCATGGAATTGTTTTTGCTGCAGCAGTATTTTCAAAAGAAACATCAGTTATGCTTCCTGTCCTTATGCTGATATATTCATATTATGTGCTAAAAGAAAAATTCGAACTGAAAAAGGTTGTTCCATTTTTTTCAATATGGATTGTGCTATTCGGGTTATTTTTCTACATGCGGGAAAATGTATTAAAGGTAAAGATCCCGTCAAGTGTATTCGGGATAGTTCCCTTTATTAGAAACCTTCCTACAATACCAATTACATTCGGCAGGTTCTTCATCCCATATAATTTATCACCAATGCCTTTCTTTGACTCGGTATCAACAATAACAGGGATTATATTATTGATAGTTTTTATTGCTTTAACTTTTAAAGTTATTAAAGTGAAGAAGCGAATAGTAATTTGGGGAGCCATATGGTTTCTTGCTTTTACAATTCCGCCGATGTTTTTCAGATCATTTTTTGCAGATATAGAAAGTGAATATTTCGATTACAGGGCTTATCTACCGATTATCGGGACACTGGTTATAGCAGGCTTTATTATCCAGGAATGGCCTACCGGAATATCATTTAATAAAATGTTAAGATATTCTATCCCCGTGTTAATAGTTTATTCAATAATAGCCTATAATTACTCTGAAGTTTTTACCGATCAACTCGCATTCTTTACTTCGGCAATAACAAGCAGTTCAGCTAATGCGATAGCTTATAATGCAAGAGGAAATATTTATCAAGCGCATAACGAAATTGAACCTGCACTTGCAGATTATAATAGTGCAAACAGAATAAGTCCAACATATAGTTATCCTTACTATAACAAAGGGAATATTTATAATTCTCTAAAAGATTTAAGTAAAGCTGAGCAATTCTTTACTCTTGCGCTTAAGTATGATACGCTTCATCCTGATGTAAGCATGCTCAATGAGAATGTATATATAAATCTTGCGGGAGCAAAACTAAGTCTAAAAAAATATGATGAGGCAGAAACTGTACTGAAAAATGCGATAAGTAAATATCCCCAGATGATCAGTCTTCATAATAATCTTGGCTTGTGTTATTATTATGCAGACAAAAATGATTTGGCTGTTTATGAATTCAGTATAGTACTAGAAAAGGAGCAAAATTTTATAATATATTATTATAGGGGTTTAACCGAATCGAGATTAAAGGATTATAACAGAGCTTTGAATGATTTCAGAATATCAGCAGAATTAAAACCGAATTTTGTTGATGCATATGTTAATAGTGGAATTACGAGGATAAAAATAAATGATTATGAAGGAGCTGTATCAGATCTGAGTAGGGCGATTAGATTAAGTTCAGAATCAAGTGAAGCTTATTATTACAGGGGGAATGCATATTCAAATATGAATAGACAGGCTGAAGCAGAAAAAGATTGGGCGGAAGCCCGTAAACTTGGGTTTAATGAAACAATCGGCAAAAAAGAAAATACAGTCAGGTAATCAAAGATCGGCAGATAAAAGCAATTTATTTTTTTATTTATTAATTCTTGCTGTTGTTCCTTCGATATTATATTTCAGGGTCGTGAATTTCGGATTGACCGGTCTTGATGACGAATCTTTAATCATCAATATAAATAACCTCGAAGGGAATAAAATCAATCTAAAAGAAGCCTTTACTCATGATGCTTTAAAGAGTGACAGAGGGGATGCCTTTTATCGTCCGATGCAGATAATATCCTTAATGGTTGATGCCGAGATATCAGGGACTGAGCCATGGATGTACCACCTTTCAAATTTATTATTACATATACTTACTGTAATTACACTTTTCTTTTTCTTAAAAGAGACAGGAATAAAAGATGAAATATCATTCCTTCTTTCATTGTTGTTTGCGATTAATCCAATGTTCACAAATGCCGTGGCATGGATACCGGCACGGGGGGACCTGCTTCTCTGCTTATTCAGTCTCCTTTCTTTTATAACTTTTATTAAATATTGTAGGAGCGGAAAAAAGAATTATATGTTTCTACACGGGATTGTTTTTGCAATGGCAGTCTTTTCCAAAGAGACATCTGTTCTGATCCCGGTCCTTATATTAACTTATTCGTATTATGTTTTAAAGGAAAAAGTCGTTTTAAAAAAGATTGTTTCGTTTCTTGCAATATGGATTCTTATATTTGGTATATTTTTCTACATGCGGGGAAATGTACTTAAGGTTAAGATCCCGTCAAGTGTATTCGGGATTGTTCCCTTTATTAAAAACCTTTCCACAATACCGATTACATTCGGCAGATTCTTTATTCCTTATGATTTATCACCGATGCCTTATTTTAATACCTTGTCGGTACTAATAGGGATAGTATTATTGATAGCTTTTACTGCATTGACTATAAAATTTATTAAAGTAGAAAAGAGAATGGTCATCTGGGGGGCAGCATGGTTTCTGTTATTTACAATCCCGCCTATGCTTTTCAGATCATTTTTTGCAGATATATCCAATGAATATTTTGATTACAGAGCTTATCTGCCGGTTATCGGGATACTGGTTATAGCCGGTTTTATTATCCAGGAATGGTCAGCCGTAATTTCATTTAATAAAATGTTGAGATATTCTATTCCCGTTTTAATAATTTATTTAATAATGGCATTTAATTATTCTGATATTTTTACCGATCCCATTGCATTCTTTACTTCCGCAATAAAAGGGAATCCTCATAATGCGATAGCCTATAATTCAAGAGGGGGCAGATACTCTGAAATTAATATTGAAGCAGCATTTGCAGATTATGACAGTGCAATCAGTATAGATAAGACATACAGCATGCCTTACTTTAATGAAGGTTGTATTTATAATACAGAAAAAGACTTCAATAAGACTGAGCTTCTTTTATCTCGTGCAATTCAATATGATACTATTCAACCTGAAAAAAGTATTCTAAATCAGTATGCATATATAATTCTTGCAGACGCAAAATCAATTCTTAAAAAATATAATGAATCAGAACTATTAATAAAATATGCAATAAGGAAATATCCCCAAATCACCAGTCTACATAATAATCTTGGATTATGCTATTATCAAACAGGCAAGAACGATTCAGCGGCCTTTGAATTCAGCAGGGTATTGGAAAAAGAGCAGAATTATATCAACTACTGTTATAGGGGTTTAGCCGAATACAAGCTGAAAGATCTTAATAACGCATTGAAAGATTTCAGAATGTCAGCAGAATTAAATCCGAACTTTGTGGATGCATATGTTAACAGTGGAATAGCCAGGATAGAATTGAATGATTATGAAGGAGCTGTTTCTGATCTAAGCAGAGCTATTGGAATGAGTTCAAATTCAGGAGCGGCTTTTTACTACCGGGGGAAAGCGTTTCTAAAATTGAATAAACAGTCTGAAGCAGAGAAAGATTGGACGGAAGCAAGAAAATTAGGTTTCAAGGATACGATGAATAAAGAACAAAAAGAATAATAAGCGGATGGGAGACGGAACAAACCCGGAATAAGTCTATAAACCGTGTTACCTAGAAATTAACAATGAAAAGTATCAAGAAAAAGAAATCGAATAAATCAGTTTCTAAGGGGGAAAATAATTTTTTTGTTTATTTATTATTACTTGTAATAGTTCCTTTTGTATTGTACTTCAGGGTTATTCACTATAATTATACTGATTTAGACGATGCATCTTTAATTAAAGATAATTATGATCTTATCAGCAATCCTGATAATATTCCAAAAGCGTTTACTACCGATGCATTTTTCTCACACAGGAGCAGTTTTTACAGGCCTATTCAAACAGTTTCATTTATGATTGACTCACAGATCAGCGGTCAGGATCCCTGGGCATATCATTTCACAAATCTTTTTCTACATGTTCTGATAGTTATAGCCCTGTTCATCTTTTTTAAAAAGTCGGGTTTTAGAGAAGAAGTATCATTCCTTCTTGCTCTTCTATATGCGGTACATCCGCTGATCACAAATGCAGTCTGCTGGATTCCAGCACAGGGAGATTTATATCTGATATTATTCGGATTATTATCATTTATAGCATTTATAAATTATTATAACAGCAAGAAGACCAAGCACATTATTTTCCATGCTCTTTTTTTTCTACTTGCATGTTTTGCCAAGGAGACCGCATTAGTTTTTCCTTTGTTATTCTCTTTATACTTTTATTATTTTCAGAAAAAAAAGAATTTATGGAAAGAGATAATTCCGTTTCCATTTATTTGGGTAAGTTCGTTGGGCATATATTTTCTGCTGAGGACTACGGCTATTTCAGTAAATGATTTTTCTTCGATATCCGGCATCACTGCAATAATAAAGAATCTTCCTGCCATCCCAACTATTTTCGGGAAATTCTTCATTCCCCAGGATTTAACAACGATGCCTTTATTTAACAGTCTATCTGTTATAATCGGCATTTCGGCAATAATAATTTCCATTTGGGTTATTGCAAAGAACAAGTTATATAGTAATCCTTATCTTATATTAGGAGTTATATGGTTTTTAGGATTTACATTACCACCGCTGTATTACAGGTTAAGGTTAGCAGAATTCAGTGCTGAATATTTTGAACACCGGTCAGGGCTTCCAATAATAGGCTTATTATTAATTGCCGGAATATTTATCAGTACTTCTTTAAAAGCATTAAATAAGAAAATATTAAATATAATTATACCTGTTTTATTAATATTCATAATACTGGCATTTTTACATTCAAAGGATTATACTGATCCGATGGCATTTTTCACTTCAGCGATCAATTCAAACCCTGAAAATGTTTCAGCGTTAAATTTAAGAGGGAACGAATATTTCCATAGCGGAAATATAGAGCTTGCGCTGGGGGACTTTGAAAATTCCATTAAAATTTGTCCTGTTTACAGCAGTCCATACTATAACGAAGGGATTTTATATCATTCTACAGGGGATGACAGAAAGGCAGAGTATAGTTATTCGCAGGCACTGAAGTACGACACACTTTGGCCAGGGGTAACCGCTCTCCGATATGGTATATTATATAATTTTGCAGGAGAAAAGTTAGCTCTTAAAAAATTTGATGAAGCGAAAATTATATTAAAAAAAGCAGCCACTGAATTTCCGGATAAAAGTGATATTTACAGCAATCTTGGTTATATTTATTATTCCACTGCCAGATATGATTCTGCAATTTATTATTATTCCAAAGCGATAGAATTTCAGCCAAGTTCAGCATTCTATTATTCGAACCGTGCGGGAATAAAATATTCCTTAAAAGATTTTGCAGGGGCATTATCCGATTACAGCAAAGCTTTGGAGTTAGATCCCGGTTCTGCGGGGTCCTGGTACAATACAGGAAATACAAAAATCGAGTTAAATGATATTGAAGGAGCGATTTCCGATTTCAGCACTGTCATCAGGATGAACCCGAAATGGGGAGAGGCATATTACCGTAGAAGTATTGCCTATTCCAAAATTAACAAACCAGAAGAAGCCAGGAAAGATTGGGTGGAAGCTCAAAAATTAGGTTACAAGGAAATTGCTAATGAAAAGTAAAAAGAAGGATATCCATATAAATAAGAATAGATTATTTTTTTATGTCTTCTTACTTCTGCTTATCCCTTCAGTTTTATATTTCAGGGTAGTAGATTTTGAATTTAGTACACTGGATGACACAAATATTATAGTTACACATTATGATATACTCGGAGATATAAAAAACATAAAGGAAGCATTCACACATGACGCTTTTATGAGTAATACCGGGGATTCATTTTACCGTCCTGTGCAGACCCTCTCCTTTATGCTGGATGCACAGATAGGGGGAAAGGAACCCTGGATTTATCACCTTTCAAATTTAATATTGCATATTCTTACTGTAATTACTTTTTTCTTTTTCCTAAACAAAATAGGCATAAAGAAAGAAATCTCATTTCTTCTATCCTTATTCTTCTCAATTCATCCTCTTTTTACGCATGCTGTTGCATGGGTTCCGGCAAGGGGAGATCTGCTAGTTGCCCTATTTGCACTACTGACTTTTATTTCATTTTTAGAATATTCTGAAAACAGGAAGAAAATTTATTTTATTCTGCATAGTGCATTTTTTCTTCTTGCAGTGTTTTCAAAAGAGACTGCAGTTTTTATACCACCAATTATTTTATTCTATATATATTTTACCAAAAAGCAAAAAATTGTCTTAAAAGAGATCGTTCCATTTCTTGCCGTCTGGTGTTTTACATTTGTTCTGTTTTATTGCATGAGACAGCATGTAATCAGAATGAAGCAGGACCCAAATATTTTCGGAATTATTCCCTTCATAAAAAATCTTCCTGCAATTCCAATTACATTCGGCAAATTTTTTATTCCATATAACCTGAGCACACTCCCGCTATTTGATACATTAGCTATAATTGTCGGCATATTAATGATAATGGTTTTTACGTTGCTTACTATAAAATTCATGGATGGAGAGAAAAGAATTATTATATTCGGGTGCTTCTGGTTCCTTGCATTTTTTCTTCCACCTATGTTATTCCGGAGCTATATTGCTGATATCGGTATCGAATATTTTGAATACAGAGCTTATCTGCCGATGATGGGGATATTATTGATAGCGGGGATACTGATAAGTAAAATTCCTTCCCGATACTCCTCCAATCAAATAATCAAAATGTCGATGCCTGTTTTATTACTATATTCTATAATATCTTTTATCCACTCAACAGTTTTTGCAGATCCACTATCCTTTTTTACATCGGCAGTAAATGCAAATTCCAAGAACGCAATGGCATTGAATTCGAGGGGATGCATTTATTCGAATAAGGGGGAAATGGAAGAGGCAATAAAAGATTTTAATGATGCAATCAGAATTATACCGATTTACAGCAACCCATACTATAATATGGGGGATACTTATAACACTCTTGGGGATAATTCACGGGCTGAAGATCTTTATACCAATGCTCTGAAGTATGACACTCTTTATCCGAATCTCAATGTACTTAAAGATAACGCATATATCAGTCTTTCCGCCGAAAAGATAGTTTTAAATAAAAATGAAGAAGCGCTTTTAATATTAAATAAAGCGAAGAAAATTTACCCTAACAGCACTAAAATTTTTAATAATATTGGTTATACTTATTCTTTGTTGGGGAAATTTGATTCTGCGATAATCGGTTATAACCGGGCAATAATATTAGAACCGAATTCAGCATCTTATTATAATAACCGTGCAAAAGCAAAGTATCATTTAAAGGATTATAACGGTTCAATGAATGATTTTAACAAAGCCCTGAATATTGATCCGGGTTTGCAGGATGCATATCTGAACAGGGGAATAATGAAAATCGACATGAACGATTTTGAGGGAGCTATTTCTGATTGTAATACGGTGATAAATTCAGATCCTCAATCGGGTGAAGGATATTATTACAGGGGGATGGCCTATTCAAAAATCAATAATAAAGTGAAGGCTGAGAAAGATTGGTCAGAAGCACAGAGGCTTGGATACAATGGAATGAACGGTGAAAAGTAAAAAGAAAAATAAAGAGATTACACTTATTTCCAAGGGAAAAAGCGAATTATCAGTTTATCTTTTCTTTCTGCTAATAGTTCCTGCTTTACTCTATTTCAGGACAGCTAATTTTGGATTCACTACAATGGACGATTCCAATATCATATTAGCGCATTATGATACTATCGGAGACATAAAACAAGTTGACAAGGCATTTACAAGCGATGCTTTCATAAATAAAAGCGCGGATTCTTTTTATCGCCCTCTTCAGACAGTTTCATTCATGATAGATGCCCAAATAGGAGGAAATCAACCCTGGATTTATCACTTTTCAAATCTTATCCTACATTTACTTAATGTAATTGTCCTTTTCTTTTTCTTAAAAAAGACCGGAATTAAAAATGAGATCTCTTTTCTTCTTTCATTTTTCTTTTCAATAACCCCCTTGTTAACAAATGCAGTAGCCTGGATACCGGCGCGAGGTGACCTTTTACTTTGCTTATTCATCCTGCTTTCATTTATAACATGTCTGGACTATTTGAGTAGCAGAAAGATAGCATATATGATTTTACATGCCATCTTTTTTACGGCAGCTATGTTTTCAAAAGAAACAGCAATTTTATTACCACTCCTGATTATATTCTATATATACTTTGCAGAAAAGAAAAAATTTATATTAAAAGATATTATCCCATTTATTGTAATCTGGTGTTTCTCATTTGTACTATTTTATTTTCTGAGACAGGGAGTGATAAATGCAAGCCTTTCTGCAAATATATTCGGAATTATTCCATTTACAAAAAACTTACCAGCAATTCCGATTACATTTGGTAAATTATTCATCCCATATAATTTAACCAGTTTACCTCTTTTTGATAATCCCTCATTAGCTACAGGATGCATTTTAGTTTTTATTTTTTTTGTAATAACGATAAAGTTCTCGTCAGGAAGTTATAGGGATGTTGTCTGGGGGGGAATATGGTTCATAGCATTTTTAATCCCGCCAATGTTATACAGATCTTATATTGCCGACATTGCAGTCGAATATTATGAATACAGGGCATATCTTCCTGTTATAGGGATTTTAATTATAATTGGAGTATTACTAAATAAACTATCCAGCAAATTTACATTTCATAAAATTTTAATAGCAGCTATGCCTGTTTTGATTATTTATGCAGTAATTGCATTTATTCATTCGTCTGATTTTGCAGACCCGGTTTCATTTTTTACTTCAGCGATAAGGGCTAATTCAAACAACGCCATGGCTTTCTGCGGCAGGGGGATTATATATTATAACAGCGGGATAAAGGGGAAGGCGCTGGCTGATTATGAAAGTTCCATCAGGATTAGTCCTACATATCCTCTTCCTTATTTTAATAAGGGAGTACTTTACGGATCTTCGAATGACCATTCCAAAGCTGAACAATTTTTTTCGCAGGCATTGAAGTATGATACACTGAATCACAATATTTGCTCTTTTAATGGGAATACATATTATTATCTATCCCGTGAGAAAATGTATTTTCATAAATATGAAGAAGCGATATCTCTGTTAAGAAAGGGAACTCATAGCTTTCCAGATAATGGAAGTCTGCATAACAATCTGGGCAAGGCATATTATGCAATATCCAAATATGATCCTGCTCTTTATGAATTTAACAGAGGTATAGAATTAGAGAAAACTTCGTTTGAATATTACGACAATAGGGGACTAACCAGGTATCAATTAAATGATTTTGCCGGTGCATTAGTTGATTTTGACAGAGCATTGGAGATAAAGCCAGATTTCCCTGATACCTGGGGAAACAGAGGTATGGCAAGAATTAAGCTGAATAATTATAAGGGTGCAATATCCGATCTGGGGCAAGCGATATCTATGAACCCAAAGGACGGCGCAGCCTGGTATTATAGGGGGCTGGCATATTACAGACTTAATAAATATGCGGAGGCAAGGGAAAATATGAATAAGGCTATTGAATGCGGATTTAATGGGCCGGAATATTTGAAGTCAGGCGAGGCAGAAAATCAGATTCAAGGAGAAGATTAGTAAAAGACTAAAAGAGTAGCAAACAGGCTAAGGCAGAAGATAATTTTGCAAAAACTGATAAACTTGAATTAAAGGAAGTGACTTGTGAAAAGGAAAAAAGGAAGGAAGCCCGGGAAACCGGGAATAACAGATAAGAAAAGAATAGTTTTCTTTTTGTTAATTCTTATGATGCTTCCCGCAGTACTTTACTTTAAAGTTGTGAATTTCGGATACAGCGGTCTGGATGACACTTCAATAATCTATAATATAATTAATACAGAGGGGAGTAAAATTAGTTTTAAAGACGCATTAACACACGATGCAATCATGAGCGACAAAGGGGACGTTTTTTACAGACCCATGCAGACAATATCTTTAATGCTGGATGCAGAGATTGCGGGGAGCCAGCCATGGATATATCATTTATCAAATCTATTGCTGCATATATTAACGGTTATCGCATTATATTTTTTCTTAAAGAAGACCGGAGTGAAAGATGAAATTGCCTTCCTTCTTTCAGTAATTTTTTCAATTAGTCCGATGTTTACGAACGCAGTTGCATGGATCCCGGCGCGCGGGGATCTTCTGCTTTGCCTGTTCAGCTTATTATCGTTTATTACGTTTCTGAAATATTTCAGTACCAGGAATCCATTATATATTATTCTTCATGCGATAGTTTTTTGGGCAGTAGTTTTTACTAAGGAAACATCGGTCATATTGCCGTTTCTGATTTTGTCATATCTATATTTTGTTCAAAGGAAGAAATTTCAAATAAAAGAAATTATTCCATTTCTTGCTATATGGATTATCGCCTTTGGAGTATTCTTTTCGCTCAGGCAAAGCGTATTAAAAATAAGCCATTCTTCCCAAATATTCGGATTTATCCCGTTTATAAAAAACCTTCCTGCAATTCCAATTACATTCGGCAAATTCTTTATACCATATAATCTGACTACAATGCCATTCTATAATATTACTGCATTAACAACAGGATTAGTTCTAATGGCAGTACTTGGAATAATGGTATATAAATTCATTAAGGGGGACAAGAGAGCGGTTATCTGGGGGGCAATCTGGTTCGTAGCTTTTACAATTCCTCCTATGTTCTACCGGACATTTTTTGCGACCATAGGGTATGAATATTTTGATTACAGGGCTTATCTTCCGATAGGAGGCATTTTACTGATAACAGGATTGATTTTCAATGAATGGTGGAGAGGCATTGTATTAAGGAGGGTTGTAATAATTTTCATACCCATAATATTGATTTATTCGATCATTGCTTATTTATATTTGCCTGTTTTTACCGATCCGTTCTCATTTTTTACTTCAGCGATTAATGCAGACCCGCGAAACGCAATGGCACTGGGTGAAAGAGGGCTTTCATATTATAACGCCGGCAACAGGGAAAAAGCTATGGCTGATTTTGATGAAGCCATCAAGTCATGCCCCAGATATTCAATTCCTTATTTTAATAAAGGAGTGCTTTATGGTGCTTCAAATGATCATAACAGTGCTGAAATTTGTTTTTCCAAGGCATTAAATGATGACACACTTTATCAGGATGTCGGTATTCTGAGGGGGAATGCATATCTTTTTCTTTCCCATGAGAAATTATATTTTCATAAATTTGATGAAGCGATTTATATATTAAAGAAGGGAATTAAAAAGTATCCGGATGAAGGAAGCCTGCACAACAACCTAGGCCAAGCGTATTATTCAATTGCAAAATTTGATTCTGCACTTTATGAATTTAACCTTGGGATAGAATCGGAAAAGGATTCTTACAAGTATTATGACAACAGAGGGATGGCCAAATACCATTTAAATGATTTTGCAGGAGCCTTACAAGACTTTAACAAATCGTTTGCATTAAAACCGGATTTTCCGGACACATGGGGAAACAAGGGAATGGTGAAAATAAAGTTGAATGATTATGATGGGGCGGTATCGGACCTGACACAAACTATAGCCTTGAACCCTAAAGAAGGGGCTGCCTGGTATTTCAGAGGGCTTGCTTATTTTAAACTTAATAAATTTTCAGAAGCGAAAGAAAACATGAATAAGGCATTGGAATTAGGATATAAGGGAAAGGAATATGGAAAGCAAGAATAGTCAAAAGAGAAAAACATTCCTTATAAATGGGATCAGAAATTATATTTATTTATCTCTTCTGATTATCGTTCCGCTCTTGTTAAACTGGAAAGTTACAAGTTACGAATTTACTCAACTGGATGATACAGAAATAATTGGAAATAATTACAATTTTCTGGGTGACTTTAGGAATATATTGCAGGCATTCAAAAAAGACAATTTTCTTAGCAAAGACGGAAAGAATTATTACAGACCAGTACAGACTGTTACTTTTATGATTGATGCCCATATAAGCAGAGAAAATCCACAACCATATCATATTTCAAATCTGCTATATCATATATTAACAGTAATAGCTCTTTTCTTCCTGCTTAAAAAGTTAGACATAAAAGATGAGATTTCTTTCTTTTTATCAATATTATTTTCAGTGCATCCTTTATTTACAAATGCAGTAGCCTGGATTCCAGGAAGGGGGGATCTATTGGCAGGTTTATTTGGTGTGGTATCACTTATTTCGTTTATAAATTATAATAATAGGATGAGCTATCTTCACTTTTCAGTTCATTGCTGTGCATTTTTACTTGCTTTATTTTCAAAGGAGATTTCTGCTTTTATACCGATAATAATGGTTTTTTATTATTGGTTTGTACTTAATAATAAATATAAAATAAAAGAGCTGGTTCCTTTCATAATATTCTGGGGACTATCTTTTTCAGGTTATTTATTATTGAGGAATACATACTTGCACTATCAAAACGTTGCAAGTGTTAAAGCATTTATTAGCAATCTACCTATAATTCCTATATTTCTGAGCAAGCTGATAATCCCTTTAGGTCTTTCATCTATGCCAACTTATGGTGTTATATCTGTCTGTCTAGGAATAATATTATTTATTGGTGCAGGAGTTTTTATACTGAAACTAAAGATCGAGAATAAACCCTTCATTATGCTTGGTATTTTATGGTTCATTGGTTTTATTATCCCGGCAATGTTTGTCTATCTTTCATTCAAAATGCTGCATTTTGAATACCTGGAATGCAGGGCTTATCTTCCATCAATTGGAATATTTATAGCAGCGGGCATATTGCTTAATGAAACAATTCGAAAGAATGGGCTTAAAATACTATCAGTTTCTTTTATATTAATTATCCTTGCATTTTCGGCGATAGCGTATAATTATTCGGGTGATTATTCTGATCCGATAACTTTTTTTACTTCATTAATTAAATTAGACCCTTCCAATGCTTATGCATTCAGTGAAAGAGGGAGCACCTATTTAGCCAAAAACAAATTAGACCTTGCCTTATCTGATTTTGATCATTCAATAGAGATTAGTCCAACTTACAGCGATCCTTATTTTAACAAGGGGGTGCTTTATAATGCTCTAGATGATCATATACAGGCAGAGCACTTTTATTCAGATGCCCTTAAATATGATACTCTTTATCCGGAATCTAATAATCTTAATGAATATGCATACATCAATTTTTCAACAGAAATGCTAGATCTTAAAAAATATAATGAAATTATTGAGTTATTAAAAAACGGGATAAGGAAATATCCAACAAACTGCAGTTTACATAATAATCTTGGTTTAGCTTATTATTCAAAAGGCAAATTTGATTCTGCTTTTTATGAATATAACAGAGCAATAGAATCAGAGAATAGTTACTATTCATATTACAATAACCGGGGCAATGCAGAATTCCATTTAATGGATTACAAAAGTGCATTAAAGGACTTTAATAAAACAATAGAATTAAAGGCGGATTTCCAGGATCCGTGGGGAAGCAGGGGAATGACTAAAATAGAGCTAGGAGATTATGAAGGAGCTGTTTCAGACCTTACCAGAGCCATTAGTTTTAATCCGGGTATGGGTGCTGCATATTATTTCAGAGGGGTTGCTTACATTAAATTGAATAAAATAAATGAGGCAAAAACGGACTGGCAAAATGCACTAAATTATGGTTATAAAATTGCTGCAGATCAATTAAACCTTTTACATAAAAAATAATTTTTATTTAACCAAATTTTACTTGCTTATTTAGACAATTACTAATAAGTTAATATCAGATGATAGTAAAAAATTATAATTCCTGCTCAAAACGGGAGAATTTTAGTACTATATCAAAGTGGTTTTTTGATAATTAACGTATTCTATAACTTTCTAATTGGGTCTATTATGAAAAAAACATGTACTTTCTTGGCAGTACTACTGTTTAGCGTTATGCTATTTAGCACTGCGAATGCTACTGGTCTATTGACCGAAGATTTCAGTTACACAGCAGGAGCGGTTCTTACCACTGCTACAACAAACTGGACTGCCCACAGCGGAACCGGTGGAATTTTTGTTTCATCTACGGGATTAAGTTACCCCGGATTAACCGGTTCCGGCGTTGGCAACGCAGTTACTGTTAACGGTGTAACCACAGAAGATGATAACAGATTATTATCCTCCATAGTTACTACAGGAAGCGTTTATGCTTCTGCTATGATAAATGTTACCTCTGTAACCTCTACAGCCGGTGATTATTTTTTCCATTTTGGAAAAGGCACATCGACTTTCTTGGGAAAAGTGATGGTCAGGAAAAATGCTACATCAGGGTATGACTTCGGAGTATCAAAAGTAGCGAATGCCACAGGTGTTGCTGTATGGACACCAGCGGGAAGTCCTTATACACTTGGAACCACATATCTTGTAGTTCTTAAATATATGTTTGTAGCTGGTGCAACAAACGATTCATGTTTCTTATATATTAATCCAACACCCGGCGGTTCTGAACCAGTGCCAACTTTAGCAACAACAGATGGCAACACAGGTACTGATGCTGATACAATCAAGGCAATTTTTATGCGCCAGAGCAGTGCATCCCTGATGCCAGTTGCAATGATAGATGGAATTAAAGTAGGCACAACATGGGGTGATGTTACTCCACTATCCGGAGGCGCTTCATTAACATGTAACTCAACTATGGTACCTTTTGCACAGACATCTGCATCAGCTACTGCTTCACAGAGCTATACTATAAAGGGCACCAATCTTACACAAACTGTAACAGTAACTCCACCCGCAGGATTTGAGATTTCAACTGATAATGCCTCATGGGTAGCAAACCCAAGTTCGGTTACTGTATCAGCAGCTAATGCCAATGCAGGTTATACATTGTATGCAAGAATGCATGCCGGCACTATCGGCGGATATTCAGTTGATATAGCACATTCAAGTGCTGAGCTTGGAACTGTAAATCAGCATGTAACCGGAACATACACTTTAATATACTATTCAGCTTCATCAGGCAACCTGGATGTATTAGGTACATGGGGTCTGAATACAGATGGTTCGGGTGCTAACCCAAGTTCATTCGCCACTGGCGGACAAGTTTACAAAGTTCAGAACAGATCCGCAGCAACTGTAGGCGGTACATGGACAATAGCAAATATAAGCACAGGGTCCAAAGTTATTATTGGTGACGGAACCAATGCTTGTAATGTTACAATTCCTTCGGGTTCTCCAGTATCGGGAACAATTGATGTTTCTGCAGGCGCAACATTAACATGGGGCGATGCTACTGCTCCGGCATTAGGATTACTTAATGCTACAAGTACAGTTAATTATAATCAATCAGGAACATTCACTGTACCAACAACACCAACCATATACGGAAATATTACGTTAACAAACGGAACAAAGTTTTTAGGCGCAACATCATATACTGTCGCAGGCAATGTAACATTTGACGGAGCTACAGGATGTAATGGTTCAGGTTCACCATTTACTACAGTAAACCTAAAAGGTAACTGGACACAGACGAACGGTGCAACTTTTGATACTGCTAACGGAAACAGGCTAACTTTGAACTGTAATGGAACATCCGCACAGACTCTATCAGGCGGCGGAAATGAAATTATTTTATTCAGAGTAATTGTAGACAATGCTGCTGGTGTTGTGCTTTCAAGCTCAACCGGTAGTAATCTTACAGTCGGTAACCTTTCCGGAGGCGGATTCCAATTCATCACAACAGGAAACTTTATCAATGTAAACAATAACAAAGTTACTGTTTATGCAGGAAAATCGAATATTATCGGAACCGGTACATTCACAGCAGGTGCAAATGCTGAATTTACATTCCAGAATATAAGCAGTTCTACCAATGCGATAGGCACATTTGCTTTGACCACTGGAAGCCAGACTATTAAAAATCTTACAGTTAACTTAAAATCTGCAACTGCAACACCAGTTAACTATGTAACACTTGGTTCACCAATTACAGTAACCGGTACATTAACACTGACAGCCGGATTTATCAATACTCCAAACGCTGCACCCGCTGATTTCATAACACTTGGATCAGCAGCAAATATAGTAGGCGGATCAGCTACAAGCTATATTGAAGGTCCTTTAGCACTAACAGCTGCAGCATCAGGCGTTAATTCATTATTCTTCCCGGTTGGAAGTTTTGTTACACCAACCAACATTTATCGTCCTGTAACATTGGGAGTAACACAATCTACAGCTACTGCAACTACATATAAAGTTGTAGAAACTGAAGGAAGTGATCCTAGTGTATCTACATTACCATCATCATTAGCAAGCAGATCAGCAATCAGATTCTACACAATAACAAAAGGTGCAGGAGCAACAGTAACAGCTGCTAACATTAATCTGAGTTATGGTTCTGATGATGGTGTTTCAAATGCAAGCTTATGCAGAATTGCACGTGATAACGGCGCAACATGGGATAATTTAGGCGGTGTTGGAAGTGCTCCAACAACAGGTAATATAACATCTACCGTAAACTTTACCGGTTTTGGTGATTTCGTTCTAGCAACAGCTCCAGCTGCGCAAGTATTAACACTTACAGCTTTAGTTGAAGCCTTATATGTAGCCGGCGGAACAGCAATGTCAATAACTCCAGATGTTACAGTGGAACTTCATAATGCTACTTCTCCTTATGCTTTGGTTGAGTCCAAGACAGCTACATTAAGCACAGCAGGTGTTGGAACATTCAACTTTACTACAGCAGTAGGCGGAACGAACTATTATATAGTAGTAAAAAGCATGAATACAGTAGAGACCTGGAGCGCAACAGCGGTTAGTTTCACATCTAATGCATTAAGCTATGATTTCACAACTGCTCTGAATAAAGCATATACAGACGGAAGTGCAGATCCAATGTCACTTCATGGCGGTAAATATTGCATATACAGCGGCGACTTAAACCAGGACGGTTTTGTCAGCGGTGATGATATGACAGGTATAGATAATGATAACACCAATTTTGATTATCATGCAGTAAACGACTTAAACGGAGATGGATTTATATCCGGAGATGATAT
>JARLHC010000066.1 GCA_031292455.1 Ignavibacteriaceae bacterium | reverse complement strand
CCGGTAAATTAGTCGATGATCTCTTCAAAATAGGATATGAGTTTTATTACGTAAACTATACAAGAAATTCTAATCTCTATTATTCACCCGGTAACTTCCAGTCGCACAGCATCTGGGGCGATTGGAAAGTATATAAGGATATGGAAATTTCTTTGAACGTTGGTGGCAAAATAGGATATGTGCCGTCTTACGATTTCATTTTGAAGGAAATATATGGGGAAGCTGTATATCAGCCTCTTCCGGTATTGATAATTTCTGGAAGAATTTCAAATACAAGCTCTGTTCGTTTTGAGTCTGGTTATAATTTCTGGGCAGGTTATTTAACTGCATATTTATCTATCTTCTGATTCTGATAAATATAATTATAAATAGTCTATTGATTTTGTTCTGAACGCATTCCTTGTTTACGACGAAATTATTAATTTTCATCTAGAATAGTAATAAATACTTTTTATGGAGTAATCCCGTGGTTTTCAGAACGAAATTATTATCTATATCAACTCTTGTATTATCATTTCTGTTTCTATCTTCACCTTTACTTAATGCAGCTTTTAATCCTAATCCCCAATTGGGGAAAAAAGTCCCTATAACTGGTGATACTGGCCAGTTAAAAAAATTCCTGAAATCGCTTAATGAAACTAAGACTAAAAGAATAAGAATTGCCCATTACGGCGACTCGATAAACTGGGGAGATGTTATTACTGATGAATTAAGACAGAATTTTCAAAACAAATTTGGAGGCGCCGGCGTTGGCTTCCTCTCTATTTGCAACGATGATATTGCAGTTAGACAAACTGTTAAGCATACATTTTTCGAACCTGACTGGGAATGGGCTTCCCTTTTTACACGTAATTTGAAAAATTATCCCCTTGGTATTGCAGGTACTGTTGCTAAGTCAAAAGGCAATAGCTGGGTAAAATATGAAGCTACTAATTTTATGAACTCGGTTAAATCATTCAAATATGTCAGGCTGTTTTATAATAATGCAAAAAATGACTGTAATGTTTCTTACTCTCTTAATAATGGAAGTTTTAAGAATCTTAAATTGGAATCGGGTGCTAAAGTAAGGGAATCAGATATCAACTCTCCTGATAATGCTGTTTCTGTTAAATTAAATTTTTATCCCTGTAGCAGTGATGTTAATTTCTTTGGTGTTAGTCTCGAAAATGGTAACGGAGTTTACGTCGATAATTTCCCTATCAGGGGAAACTCTGGAGTGGCAATTGATGATATCCCCAAAAACATACTCTCAGATTTCCAGAAAATCCTCAATTATAAACTGATTATTTTAAATTACGGCCTTAATATCGCCTCCGCTGACCAGACAAATTATATCTGGTACAGGAATAAAATGATTAAAGTTATTAATAACCTGAAACAAGTCTTCCCCGATGCTGCAATTCTTCTGGTGGGTGTTAACGATAAGGCAGTTAAAAAAGGGACTAAATTTGTAACAGATCCTTCTGTTCTGCTTGTATTAAATGAACAAAAAATTATCGCCCAGCAAACTGGAGTTGCATTCTGGAATAGCTTTGAGGCTATGGGGGGGGCAAATTCTATGAATGAATGGGTCAACCAGAACCTGGCTCTAAGAGATTATTCCCATTTCTCTGAGGCTGGTGGAAAAATAATGGCAGATCTCCTTACTGAAGCTATATTAAATGTAAAATAACAACTTTTACTTTTATTCTGTAAATGTTTTAATATGAGACACTAATTGATTTTATCTTAACATGTTAAGGCCTACCCCTTAATATAAACCTCAAAAAGGTGTGAATTATGGCACTATTATTGTTTTTTATTCATTAAAATATTTATAAAACCGTGGAATTTAATCAGCATATAATTAGGTCTTCTTTGATTCTTGATAATAGAGAACCAATCGTCAAGAATGAAAATAAAGGCCGAAAATATATTAAAAGGATGATTGTTAGCGGGCTTTTGTCCCTGATCCTTATAGCTGTTATTATTTACACTTTACCTTTAACTGTACTTTCTGTCGATTCCCTGATTGAATATGCTATTATCGATGCACTCGTAATTTTTCTGTTTATTCTTCTTGTCAGATATTTTGGAATTCTGATTTTTGCATACCTGAATATCAATAAGTATACTTTTAAGTCCGTAAACGGATACTTTCCTTTTGTCTCCATAATAGTACCTGTTTATAATGAGGAAAAAGTAGTTGCGGATTCAGTCAAATCTCTCCTTGATCTTAATTATTCAAACTATGAAATTATAATAGTCAATGATGGTTCAACTGATAAAACAAAAGAAGTCGCCGAACAATTAGTCGGCTATCAGAAGGGGAGATATGCAGATATTAAAATTTCCCTTATAGATAAACCCAATGGCGGAAAAGCCAAAGCTTTAAATGCCGGTATAAGTTATTCAAAAGCAGATATTGTTTTATGTATGGATGGTGATTCTCAGCTTTCCCCCGATTCAGTAAGACTTGCAGTAAGGCATTTTGCTAATCCTGAAATTGGTGCCGTGGCTGGAAATGTGAAAGTTATGAATAGGGGAAAATTCTTTACTGATCTTCAGGCTCTTGAATATATTGAAGGGCTTAATATGGCTCGTTCTGCTCAAAGTTTTGTTAACCTTGTTAATATAATTCCCGGTCCTATCGGATTGTTCCGTAAAACAGCAATCGAAACTGCGGGATATTATTCAAGCGATACTTTTGCTGAAGACGCGGATCTTACACTCAAAATATTAGCAAGCGGATGGAAGATCTATTATGAGCCGAATTCAATCTCATATACTGAAGCTCCTGATAAACTGCAGCAGTTAATGAAACAAAGATATCGCTGGACAAGAGGAATTCTTCAGTCAATCCGGAAACATAAAAAACTACTCTTAAACCCGACGATAAATTTTGGTGATACTTTTATTCTCTGGAGTATGGTATATGAAGCTTTGATTTGGCCGACTATGAATATAGTAGCTAATTTATTTTTCATTATCGCCGCATTTGTTTATGGTTTTACATCGCTTCTCTTTTTCTGGTGGGCCGGTCTTGCATTGCTGGATTTGGTTACTGCCTTGTATAGTGTGGCCGTGGAGAAGGAAGAATTAAGGCTTGTTTGGTATGCAATCGTTTACAGGATGTTCTTTATTCTCGTTATTGATATCTGCAAGGCTATGTCAACTATCGAAGAATTTCTGGGAATTAGAATGTCCTGGGGTAAATTGGAACGCGTTGGATTATTAAAAACATAAAATTTTATTATTAAGAGGTTTCTATGGAACTTATTCCCGTTTTGTCAACCATTATCCTGATAGCAACAATCAGTACATTTTTGCTTGCTATCGGTGCATATATCCTTTATAAGGTTAGAGAGTCTAAAGGACAGAAATCTTCTGCTCCTGTCCCCTCAACAATAAATGCTGAACTGTTTACACCTGCAGTATCTTTGGCTCAATCTCCCCGGCAGGGACAGGAATTTACTCCACAGCCGATTTATGTTGAACCAAGGCCTGCTCCTTCCTTTCAGCAAAAAAGATCTGTTCAGGCTAAAGAGAATAGATTCTTAAAATATACTTCGGAAGGTTATATAGATCCCTCTGTTGATGAACAATTTACCGGAATATTAAAGTGGAAGTAAAAACTTACAAACGGGGTAGAATAAATCAAACCCTTATTTTATTTGTAGGTTTAATAATTCTCTCGGGATCGATGATTACTTACTTTTTTATTCTCCGTGGAGTATTTGGAAAGTTCAACCCGGGTGCACTCCTTCCTGATTCTAAAATAATACAGAATGTTGTAAATGGGGCAGAACCTAAAATTGCAATCCTTAATTCACGGTATACAGAAAATATGCTGCCGGAATGGAGCTCTTCCCTAAAGGATAATCTAAGTACCTGGAAAAAATTTCTCGAATCTTCTAAGTTAAAATTCGATGTTATCTCCGATGAATCAATCGAACAGGGAAAACATTTTGATTATAATATCCTCGTTCTTCCCGGCTCCAGATCTCTGAGTGATCTGGAAATTACCCAGATTAAAAAATACATAGATAATGGTGGCTCAATTTTCGCTACCAGTGGAACTGCTTCCTATTCTAATGATGGGAAATGGCGGGGTTGGGATTTCTTTTCAGAAGTATTCGGTGTTAAATTCTCTAAGGAAATCAAACCTGATGAAAATACTAAGATCCATACCTTGCGTGGTGATTTGGCAATTACAGCTAATATCCCTACCGGCTATCCGATGAAAGTGGCTACATGGGATAGACCTATGTCTGTTGAGGTTCTGGATCCTAGAACAATTCAGGCTAGCTTCTGGTATAACTATAGAGTGGAAGCCGGACTTTCTCGTGAAGAAATTAAAAAAAGCGCCGGAATTGTTTATGGTACCTATGGTAAAGGAAGATTTATATGGATGGGGTTTGAGATAAATTCTGTTATCGGCGTCCAGGAAGATTATATCTATTTTGACAGACTATTTAAGAATAGCATTAACTGGCTTAATTATGGTCCTTTTGCACATATTAAAGAATGGCCTGATAATTACGAGGCTGCTGCTGTAATTTCTCCTGTTTTATCTGAAAATACTGAAAATATTAAGGATCTTCTCAATATATTAGCATCGGAAGATGTTAAAGCTACTTTCTTTATTGATCCGCGTCTGGCTAGCCAGAATAAATTTCCTCTTCAGGATTTGGTTAATTATGGTGAAATTGCCGCATCTGTTGACCTTGGATATCTTTCCACTGTAAATGATACAATAAATCATCTCAACGACTATAAGACTCAACTAGAGTATCTGAATGAAGCAAAATTTACTCTTGAAGCATTCTCCGGTTCTAAGGTTATCGGATGTTATCCATATTATGGTTTGTTTGATCATAATTCTGAAGTTGCTTTAATTAATTCCGGGTATAAATACGTAATGACTGATTCGTTAACCGATAGATCGGTTCCTAAAATTATAAATCGCGATGGTAAAAGGTTACTATCAATGACTAAAACTTCACGTGATGATTATGAAGTTATCAGGGATTTCAACCTTACATTACCCGAATTTCAGTTTTATACGTATCAGGAGGATGTTGACCGGGTTCTTTTTGAAGGTGGTATGTATATAATGAAGATGCATCCTGAATATCAATGCAAACCAGAATATATAAATGTTGTAAAACAAATTATCCAGGATTTGAAAAGGAAAAAATTCTGGATTACCACTGCTTCAGAGATTCAAAATTGGTATTTACAAAAGAACTATGTCGAAATAAAAGTTGATAAAAGAGGTGAGTCAAGAGTTGCCGTAACTATTTCCAATCCCGGACATGATATGATCAATCGTTTCGTTATTCAGGTTGATCTGAATGAAAATGCAGATGATGTTTCATTGGGTAAGGAAATTATTTGCACTAAAAATGCAGAGTTTGAACATCGGAAAGGATCAAGGATTGTAAATCTTTTTATTTCTGATCTTAAATCCGGCGAATCGCGCACATATTATCTTGATTATGATAAAACTAAAGTATAACAGCAATAAAAATACAAGACTTTTATTTTTGGTATCTTAGCCATATAAAAATTGCACATGAGTTCAGAATATAAAATAAATAGTAATCTCTTTGATTCATTAAATGAGGTTATTGCTAATCCGTTCATGTTAATGGATAAAGTGGGGAATGTATTATCTTTTAATAAAGAAGCCGGCCTTCTATTTCAATTCGGAAAGAATAAAAATAATATATACGATAAGATTGATGATTCATCATCTGAATTTGTAAACAGTATGATAGAAAAGCTCCTTGCTGATTCCGGCCCTATTACACAGTTTATAAATCTGACATTAAAATCCGGGCTTGAAATCAAAGGCGAGGTTCTGTTAAATATATTTAATGAGCAGCATGATAATTTTATCTTATTTTCATTGGCAAGAAATCAATTAAATGCCTCCTTATCCTTATTGCAGATTTCTGTTCAGAATATGGATATCGGGAATATCATTAGTAACACTGAAATTCAAAATATTGTTGAAGAAGTCAGGAATAATTATCCATTCTCTTTGATTGGAAGGGAGTCACTAAGAAATAAGATTGATAAACTGGATGAACCTTTTTGGATTGAGGATTCCAATGGAAATTATTTAATTGTTAATAATAGCCTTTCTAAATATACCGGGTTTCAGGCAAAGCAGATGGAAGGCAAAAAAGCAAATAATTTCCTTATAACTGCTCTCCATTCGATGTATGAATCAATCAACAACTATATTAAAGAATCTGGAAACTCTGTTACAATAAAAGGAATGCCTTTTAAAGGAATTAATAATTCCAGCCTTTATGAAACTATTATTTTCCCGTTATTTGATTCAATGCATAATTTCATCGTCTCTATCGGAATTACTCAGAGAATTGCCCCTGTAAATGAGAATTTTCCTGTTAATATAAATTTTTTCCCATGTGCAGCTGCCTATATTAACGAACTATCTGAAATTGTTATTCTGAACAGCAACTTTGAATCTTTGCTGAATATGGGAAATGATATTCTGATAAAAAAGAACTATAAAGATGTTTTCCCCACCGAATTAATAAATAGAATCAAGGACTTCCGCGAGGAAAATATAAATGAGTTAAAGTTAAAATTCAGTGGAAAATTTGACATTGATAAAGGAATTTCTGAATCTTTTGACGTATATTTATACAAAATTTATAGTAGTGTTCATGAGCCAGAGGGTTTGTTAATTTTAATTGAAAAAGATTCCTCAACTTATAATTTTGAAAACTTAATAAACAAAAGAGGAAGCATGCTTGATATCCTGATTCAGAATAATCCGGAACCGATATTCATTTATGATACTGAAAATCTGGGTTTTCTGGAAGTAAATAACGCAGCTCTGAATCTTTATGGCTACAAAAAGGAAGAATTCCTTATGATGGATTTTACCGACCTGTATTCGCCTGAAGATATCCAGACTTTGCTCGATTCGTCCAATACTCCCGATAAGTTTGGAAAATTTACAGGGCCTTATAAACATAAGAAAAAAGATGGTGCCTCTGTTTTTGTCGAGATAAGTAAATTTCAGTTTAAGTTTAATGATAAAGATACCCATTTTAATATAATCAGGGATGTTACCCAAAAATTAGAAACGGAAAAGAGGGAACAACTTTATAAATCTGCATTCGACAATTCGCAGAATCTTTTATTTGTCACAGATAGTACCGGTTTTATCTCATATGTGAACCAGCCTGTTCTGGATACACTTCTTTATTCCCGGTCCGATATAGAGAATAGTTCATTTGCTTCTCTGGTTAAGAATGACGACCGGGGCACTGTTACTACATCCATCTTTCAAAGCCATCTGACTGAACCTGTTTCGCTAATTATGGAATTAAAAAAAGGTGATGGTACTTACATTGATACTCAGCTTACTGCCACTCCTATTCAGAATTATAAAGGTGAAATTGATACATTCACTATTATTGGTAAAATTGAATCACAGGTAATAGTAAAGGAAATTATTAAGGAAGTTGTTAAAGAAGTTGAAGTAGAAAAACCTGTCTATAATAATGATTCAATTGTGGCTCCACTTCCCGGGAAAAGCATGGATGAGGATTTCCTGTCTAATATGTTTCACGAAATCCTGACACCTATAAATGTAATTATCGGTTTTGTACAGGAATTGACTGAAAACTCACAAGGTCTTACATTGGAACAGACGGAAGCTGCAGAAATTATAAACCAAAACAGGGCAACTCTTCTTGAAACCATGAATTCTATAATTGAGTTTTCAAGCATCGAAAAAAACAATTACGAAATTAAGCCCCAGGATATTAGTATTACTGAAATTATAGATTTTCTTCAGAAAGATATCGAGGAACTTTCAGGTATTAAAGGAGTTGATTTTGCTTATGGAAAAATATCCTCGTCATTAAGATTTGAATCTGACAAAGTTAAGTTTCAGCATTTTATTTCTCTGTTATTAAAGTTAACTGCACATTTAACTAAGGATAAGAAAATCTATTTTTCGGCTTATCAGGCAGATCAGAAAGAATTTGTCGTCTCGATAAAAGATAATTATTCCTTTGTTTCAGAATATTTGATGGATAATCTTAAGATGCTGTTCGAAAATTCTGAAGTTGGAAAAGGAAAAGACTTCGGAATTTCCAGGTTAACTCTTAAGCTTGCTAAACGGCTGCTTGGATTATTAAAAGGTAGATTTGAAATTCTAAGTAAAGGAGATAAAGCCGACTATGGATTTGTTTTCCCCCTTAACTATTCGGTTACTCCCCAAATTAAAAGTGAACCTGTATCACGGATTGAACAGGAAGAAAGGCACCTGACCGATAATGAAATTAAGAAGGAAAAACCTAAACCCAGGATTACTGAAGAGGGGTATGAAGAAGTTCCTTCATCAGGGATTATAGTAAATAAATACAATTTCTGGGAGTCAGGAGCTGAAGACCAGGATTCTGCCGTATTTGATGAGGAATTGAATGGCCTGGAAAAAGAAATAGACAAAGTACAGCCTTTTAAACAATCTGATAAACTCGATCTCTCCCGGTTATCATGTTTATATCTGGAAGATCAGGTTGATTCGCAGATTCTTTTTAAGGTGCAGATGAAAGAATTGAAGTCAATTAAATTTGCAGCAAGTTATGAAGAAGCATTGCCATTGCTTGATAACGAGCATTTTGATTTTATAGTTATTGATATAAACCTTCAGGGGGAATATAACGGGTTAGATAATCTAAAGATAATACGCAATATGCCTGAATTTGCTGATACTCCTATAATAGCTGTAACAGCTTATGTATTACCAGGGGACAAGGAAAAATTTGTTGCTGCAGGTTTCCAGGATTTTATTTCTAAACCTATATTCAGGGAGAAAATGGTAGATTCCCTTGAACGGATATTTCTTTCTTAACACCATAGTTCCAGTACAAACTGATATAAAAGAAGGTATAGATTTTTAAGGAACCAATGATTCCAATAGGAAGGTCGCGATTGGGATTCTTTACTTCTTCTGCTACTGTGGAAACCGCATCAAATCTTATATAAGCAAAGAAAACTATAGCTGCTCCCGATTGTATTTCTTTTCATCCATTGGGAGCAAAGGAAACCCAGTTTGAGGGTTTAACATAATAACAGCCAATAAATATATAGACAAAACAATAAGCTTATTAAAACCATTATTGTATTAGTCCAGGCACTTTCCTTTATTCCTTTCATCAGAAATATGATCATTAAGGTAATTATTTCAATAGATATAGGATATTGAATACAAAGGGCACACTTAAAATATGCGGAGCACTAGCAATTAGATCTGGAATCTTACCTGCCGTTCTCAAATAAGTAGATGTCTAATCGGGTTGAATATTTTCAAATTCTGATACAAATGTTCTAAAGTAATTAGCTCAACTTATTATAATAGTTACAGTTCCGGCTGCGTATTCAATAATTAGATCCCATCCGATTATCTATGCAGCTACTCCACCCAGTGTAGTAAATGATTATGTATATGCACTTGCTAAAATAGGAACCAAAGAAGCAAATACAGCATAGTATTAACCAATGTACCCACATGCAATCCCTGTTCTAGCATAAGAAATGATTAATGCAGGTCATGCTCCCCGGCAGGATAAGTCTCGTGCTGCGGCTGTACCTACTGTAGCAAATATACCGGTACCGATAATTGTGCCGATTCCAGGCATTATAACATCAAATGCACCTAATGCCCGCCTTAGTTTATTTTTAGAATCACGTTCTTTGGCCAGGATAGAATCAAGCCTTTTAACTCTAAATATGTTATTCAATAAAGAACATTCCTTGCAATTATAAACTATTTGTGAAAGAATCATAATAGTTATTAGGAAAAGCAAGAATAAAGAGAAATAGAACTCACTCCTTGCGGAGCAGGTTAGATCTTAGCATGTTTTAATCTGAGGGAATTGGAAACTACACTTACTGAACTTAATGCCATTGCTGCTGCTGCAAACATTGGATTCAGCAGTCCCAGAGCGGCAACAGGTATCCCAATTATGTTATAAATAAAAGCCCAGAATAGGTTTTGTTTTATCGTATTTAATGTTCTGCCGGATAAGTTTATGGCCTTGGAAATACCCATAATATTATTCTTGATCAGAGTGATATCTGCTGTTTCAATAGCAATATCGGTTCCTGTTCCGATTGCTATACCAAGATCTGCCTGCGCAAGAGCAGGTGAATCATTTATTCCGTCTCCAACCATTGCGATAATCTTTCCCTGAGACTGCAGATCTTTAATAACTTTGGCTTTTTCACCGGGAAGTACACCGGTTATAACATTATCAATCCCGACTTTTTTGGCAATAGATTCCGCAGCATCTTTATTATCCCCTGTAAGCATATAAATACCAAGATTCATTGCTTTTAATTTTTTAATTGCATCTATAGAAGAATCAGCAATCGTATCTGATATATGGAATATTCCGGCCAGTATTTTATCTATTGCAATATAGACCGATGAATTAACTTTCAGTTCAGGATGTAATCCGGCATTATCAGAATTAACTAAATTCTGTTCCATCATTTTCCTGTTACCAATTATAATATTCTTATTGTCAACGATACCTGTAACACCTAAACCCGGATATGAGTTAAATTCTGAGATATGAAGAATTGAAATATTATTTAATCTCGCATATTCAAGTATAGCCTTGCTTAATGGATGTTCAGATCTGCTTTCCAGTGTAGCTGCTAACCTAATAATTTCTTCCTTACTAAATCTATTATAGACATGCAGATCTGCTACCTTTGGTTTTCCAAGTGTTATAGTACCGGTTTTATCAAGAACAACAGTGTTTATTTTGAATGCAGATTCAAGACTGGCTGCATTTTTAATAAGTATACCATTTGATGCTCCTAATCCGGTTCCCACCATAATAGCGGTAGGTGTTGCTAATCCAAGGGCGCATGGACAGGCAATTACCATAACAGCGATAAAATTAAGCATGGCTGAATTAAACGGTACTCCCATAACAAAATACCAGATCAGAAATGTAATGATTGCTATACTAATTACTATTGGTACAAACACTGATGCAATCCTGTCGGCCATTTTCTGGATAGGGGCTTTTGAACCCTGTGCAGTCTCAACATATTTTATTATTTGAGCAATTACAGTATTCTTTCCGACAGCAGTTGCTTTGAAAGTGATACTTCCATTTAAGTTAATTGTACCGCCGGTTACCCTGTCATCTTTGAATTTATCAACCGGAATACTTTCGCCTGAGATCATTGATTCATCAATTGAAGTGCTTCCTTCAGTAATTACTCCATCGACGGGAATCCGTTCACCTGGGCGCACTATTATCAAGTCTCCTTCAACTACATCCTCAATCTTTAATTCAGATTCTTTGTTATTTCTGATTATACGTGCTGTTTGAGGCTGAAGTCCGATAAGTTTCTTAATAGCAGAAGTGGTCTTTGATTTAGCTCCTGCCTCAAGCAGGCAGCCCATAAGGATTAAGGTTATAATGACAGCAGAGGTATCAAAGTAAATATGTTCCCATGGTTTTTTTAATGAAAGAAGGTCAGGGAAAAGAACAGCAATTGTACTATAGATATATGCTGTCCCGGTTCCAACTGCAACAAGTGTATTCATATCAGCAGTGAAATGTTTCAGGAGTTTCCATGCTGAAGTGAAGAACATTCTGCCGGGAATAAATATGATAAGAGTTACTGCCAGGAATAAAATCCTGTTTATATAATCCATTGAAAGGGGAGACCACCTCATAAACCAGCCGGTCATACTGATCATATTAATTATCAATACCGGGATGGTAAGTATAAGACTGAAGATAAAATGCCTTTTCAGTTCCTTATATTTTTTAGTATGTTCATTTTCATAGGATGATTCAGTATCTATAGATTCGTGTGAGGCAGAAGGTAATATTAGCTTATATCCGGCTTCATCTACTGCATCTGAAATTCTATTAAGATCGACTTTTTTATCGTTATAAGTGAATGTAACCTTTTCTGTAGCAAGGTTGACATTTACATTCTCAACACCTTCAATCTTTTTTAAGGTCTTTTCAACCCGCATAACGCAGCTTGCGCAAGTCATCCCTTCCACAGGAAGGGATAATGTTTCTTTCGTTTCCATATTAAATCATGCTAATACTTTATATCCTGCCTCTTCTATAGCATTTATTATCCGATCTTCTGATATTTTGGATTCATCATACTCAACTTTGGCCTTCCCAATCTGAACATCATCAACTTTAACATTTTCAAGTTTTGTTAACTCTTTCCTTACGGCCATTACACAATGACCGCATGACATACCATCGATCCTAAATTCCTGTGTCTTCATCCGGAACTCCTTTTATTTTAATATAACAAAGGTAATCGAAAGAGGGAATTAGTGCGTAATATAATTTCAGGAAAGATTTACAGGATTTTAAGTATTATTAACTTTGTCGAGTGATTTTCTCTTATTGTCAGTTAGATTCTTGAAACTGCTTGCCGTAAATCCGGTAATCTGCCTGAATTGATTGGAAAGATGCTGTACGCTTTTATAGCCGAGTTTATACGCAATTTCGCTTAATGTAAGTTCCCCATATTTTAATAATTCCTTAGCTTTTTCTATTTTCTGTGAAATTATATAATGTTCTATAGTAATATTTTCTGTGGATGAGAAGAGGGAACTAAGATAATTATAATCCAGGTCCAGCTCTTTTTCCAGGTACTCTGAAAAGTTAATATCGTCGGGAATATCCGTATGATGGATCCTATTTATTACTGCAATTTTAATCTGCTCTATTATTTTTGCTTTTTTATCTTCAAGGAGCTCAAAGCCGTCATCCTCAAGAACTTCTTTTAATTTTGAGTATCCCGCCTGATTAATATCATTTGCAACTACTGCCTCACCGAGAGAAATATTTATCACTTTGTGGCCAAGAGATTCAAGATCAGATTTAACAACTTTAATGCATCTTCCGCATACCATATTTTTTATAAAAAGAGTTGTATTCATTTTAAATAGACCATTTTAATTATTTTATTGTAGGACTTATTGGAACTTAGAGACTGGGCTGTCATTTGAACGAAGTAGATACCTGATGCAACAATGGAAGGTGCCCAGTTAATTTCATAGCTTCCGCCTGGTTTAGTTCCGTTAAACAATTCATCTACAACTTTACCTATAGTATTGAATATTCGTAAATGGACTTTACTTTCTTCCGGGACATTGAATCTGATAGCGGTAGACGGATTGAAAGGATTCGGGTAATTCTGAGAGATATTATAATCCACAGGATTAAAAGTTCCCGGATTGACAGAGTTTATAGTTGGTTTGAAACAATATATTTTCCCATCTGAGGCACACAAATAAAGTTCTTTGTTCTGATCCATACCAAATGCGTAGGGCTGTCCATAGGGGGAAGTGAGAAGCAAAGAATCAATGGGAGAAGCCGTACTATCATATTGAAGAGACCACAAATTTTTAGAACAATAATCCGCATAGATATATTTGCCGTATAGCTCAGGTGCATTGTGTCCCCTATAAACAAATCCGCCAATAATACAGCAGTTTCCGTTGGAATGATAATAATCAAGTATTGGTGAGACATAATCTGTTCCGTTGCATGAATCCAGGTTATAAGGATGGGACCCCTCATAGCAGCGCCATCCGTAATTCTTTCCGTTCAGGATAATATCTATTTCTTCCCACAAGTCCTGACCCACATCGCCGCACCATAACCAACCTGTTACGGTATCAAAAGAGAAGCGCCATGGATTTCTTAATCCGTATGCATAAATCTCTTCTTTCCATCCATTTAAGTTACCTTGAAACGGATTAGTTGGAGGGATACCATAATTAAGTGATCCCTGGGTAGTATTTATATCAATCCTTAAGATTTTACCAAGAAGGACAGATTTGTTTTGTGCATTATTCAGTGGATCTCCTGCTGATCCGCCATCTCCCAATCCTATATATAAATATCCATCCGGGCCGAAAATAGTCTGGCCCCCCTTATGATTTGTATAGGGCTGATCCTGAGTTAATATGATGAGTTCGCTATTCTTATCAGCCGAATCGGGATTGGAGCTACTGACTTTAAATCGGGATATTCTGGTCATTCTTGCAGGGGAAGTGATATTGTAGTTAACATAGAAATAGCCATTGTTTTTATAATCAGGATGGAATGCCAGACCAAGCAGACCCATTTCATCTGATTCAGAGCCAACCCTATCAGTGATATCCAGGAATACTTTTACATCTGATGCAAAAGAGGAGTTTTGAAATACTTTTATAATACCCTTTTGTTCAACAACAAAGAGCCGGTTAGTACCGTCATTTGGAAACTGAAGATCAACAGGATTAGTAAATACTAAATCAGGGAAGGCTTCCTGGAGTTGTAACTGGGCTAAACCTTTACAATAAAAGCCTATTACAATCACGAGCAATAGTTTCAGCCATAGCATCTTTACCTCTTTTTCTTTTTCGTATCATCCTTATTCTTTTTCGCGGTTTCTTTTTTCTTTCGGTCAAGTTTCTTTTTTGTTTCAGCTAACTTTTTGGTATCAGCTTTCTTCTTTATTTTGGCTTCCTTTTTTGTTTTAGATAACTTCTTTGTATCGGCCTTCTTCTTTAATTTAGCTTTTTTCTTAATAACAGTTTTCTTGTTTATACCGGCTATCTTGTTCTCAATTTTATTCAAAGTTGTCTGTTTCTTTACAGCCCCTTTCTTTATGCCTGTTTCAACGGAATCAGTTTTATCACCAAGCAGTTTCTTCGCCTCTTCCAATTTATAACCTGCTTCATACGATGCAACTTTAATGCGGTTATAAAAATCATATAAAGTTTTTATTTTATTTGTGATTCCCTTTGCATTTGATTTAGGAAGGTGCGATTTTAATTTTTTCATATTTATCTCCTTAAAAGCATCAATACCTGAGAATGTTAACTGCCAATCAAGATAAGATTCAAAATTTTCTTTATTAAAGTACTTTATACCTTCAAATTCATGCAGACCGATGAAATCAGCGGACTCTATGTGTGAGGTGACATTATCAAGAAACTTAACAGCATTGTCAGTATCGGGAATATCATCCTTAATGATTGCTTTGGAAAGAAAAATGAGCTTACCGATATCATCATGACCGGCTCCCTTATTTTCCAATACCTCAAAGAAGATTCTATCCATCATCAATTTATTTAATAAATTGCCAGAACCCGGAAGATCATTTATTTCATAATGCGACAGGTTTCTGAATACAATAACCGGAAGGAGAAGATTCCTGTTTATTCCCTTACCGTTTTCCCCGAAGATTGTTATAGAAAGTACCATATTATCGAACCATACGGGTTTATTATCAAGGGAATCAATTTGTCTTAACGCAGAGAGGAAATTACAGGAAGAGGTAATATCCTCATTTATCTTTTCCAGGACATCAATATTATTAACCGGGGAATGTTTTATACGGTTCAGTTCATTAACAAAGTAGTTAATATCGGCAGATATATCAGATAATATTCCTTTGATCTCGGGTTTATCCATTTTTTCTGATGTCAGCAGAGAATCAAACTTATACAGGATATCCGGGGAGAGTAGTTTTCTTAGTGAAAGATGCACACCAGACAGATGTAATTCATTCTTAGCATTTTCAACTGACGGTACACCCCTGCCATTAAGGTAATTATGAATCTGAAAATAAGCGCCTGAATTATCGTATACTTCCCTGAAATCAAGGAATGCATTATACTGGTATCCGCCAAGGAAAATATAGAGCCCTGACTCGAACAGATCATGTCCTGATCTTATGTATTCAAGGTTGGAGCGTTGATCCCTATAAATATAATATATATTATTTTCCCCTTTCATTCCCAGAGCATCAGCCAGCTTCTTATTAGAAATATTTCCTGAGGAATTTATCTTATTGGCGGAATAATTTATAGTGCCTTTAGCTTCAGTATAAGAGTTATTATAAATTATAAGAGACCGTTCACCGTCAACATTATTAGAATAAGCGATTACATTATCGTTCATATTTCCGAGATCATCGATCAAGTCATACAGTTCGAAATTATAAACCTGGCTGAATATATATCTTTTTTTAGTAAGAGGGAAAATCTCGGTCTTATGCCGCCATACAAGGTGTTCGTTTACATACTCATCATAATAGGAGCGCTGGTATTCCATGCCATATTTTTCGGAGAAGCCTTCAATCTGGCCGTGGGCAAACATAGGGAGTCCAGGTAGAGTACACATCAGCAAAGCTATACCGAAATACTTATCCCCGCCGCCGAACTGATTGATTGCAGTTTCCTCATCAGGATTGCTCATGAAATTTACATACCGCTTAAGTATTTCGGGGTTGAATTCAAGAGTATTCTTAATGAGGAGCTTATATTTATCATTCTCTTCTTTCATAAGCATATGCATAAATGCGCTATTATAGACACGGTGCATACCAAGTGTCCGGACGAAATAACCTTCCATAAGCCAGAAAGCTTCTGCAAGCAGGAGGGTATTGGGGAGTTCGGAATTTATTCTATCGACAACCTCACGCCAGAATTCAACAGGCATGGCATCATCAAAAGCGGCACGTGTCATAGAGAAATCTGATCTTGAAGGAACAGCGCCTCCTAAGCCGGGCTGAGGGAACCATAATCTCTGATAGTGTTTTTTAGAGAGAGTCATTGCGGCATCGAAACGGATAATAGGAGTCTTTCTTGCAACGTGCATAATTGTCTGGATAAGAGATTCACGCACTTCAGGATTAAGCAGATTAAGCTGTGCAGTATCGTTCCAGGGCATATTAGTCCCATCGTTGCCATGATAAATATATTTTACATCCCCGGTGTAACTATCGACTCTTTGAAACACTACAGCGGCATCCTGTTTGGAATAATATTTATCCTCGATCCTAACCTGGACCCGAACATCGTCAGATAAATTAGGGCCATGGAACTGGTAGGAAGGGTAGGGAGGGTGATCAGTCTGTATAAAATAATCCGGTTTTTCGATAATCCATTTGGAATAAATACCAGTATGGTTAGGGACCATATCACTTGCGAGACGTATACCTCTTTCCCAGGCCCGATGTTTAAGATTAAGGAAAGCGTCTTCACCTCCCAGATCCAAAGCTATAACATAGTCGAATAATGAATATGCGGAAGATGCAGCTTCGGGGTTACCTGTAAGTATCTTTATTTTTTTAGAGGCACTGCTTCTTTCCCATATACCAATGAGCCAGAGGGAAGTGAAATTCCATTCAGCAAGGATATTTAACTCTTCATCCGGTATCTGGTCGAGATGTGCTATTTCACGCTGATATTTTTTGGATAACTGATGCATCCATACATAAGCGTTCTTAGCTATCATAACGACTTTGGGCATCCATTCGATATCTGCAGTAAACTGTTCAGTCTCGGCATAGTAAAAGCGTCTTTCATCATCGGTCAAACTTAATCCGGCAGCCAGTTTAGCTCTTAATCTTTCGAAATAGTCTTTATCGAATTCGTAGGTAGGAACCGGAGGCGTTCCTTTTTCTCCGCCATGCTGAATAAATAACTTAGAATCTTCATAAATGAGGTCTTTACCGCTGAGAATTCGTTTATAGAATTTATCATAAACATATACACCCCACTTATTTAATATGAAAGTGAGCTGACCATCAATGCTATTTGGAGAAGCAAGGATGGGATGTTTAAGGAATGATATTAAAGGAAGGTTATCCGATCCGATAGTTTTTTCTGTAAGGAAGAACTTTTCAGTTTCATCCATCAAATTCAAATAAGGAGTCTTTGCAGCTAAGCCAGAGTCATCATAGAATTCTTTAAGGAGAACGGTAGCTGGGTTAATATTTTCCAAGGACAGAATAATAATCTCTTCCAGGATCAACTCTTTATTGGATTTATTTCCTGTAAGTCCATTCAGGTATTCATCGGGTTTGATCTCATTCCTATAAACCCGCATAGGCGGGAACTGATTTATAAATTCCAATAATACTTTATCAAGATCGTCTTTGAACTTTGCTTTAAGGTAATTTATATGGCGGGTGAATACGCCGGGATTTTCCTTTTCTTCGTAATAGTGGAGCATGTAATGGAAGATCTCGTGGAGGAGTCCAAGACCATTAACCTGTCCGGGAGTAACCTGCATATCGGCATTACCCTCAGATTTTCTTACATTATTTATCTTATCAGAGAGGACCCTTGCGTGGTAAGGGGAAGTAATGATAACCTTTCCTTCAAGGGAAAAGAGGGATTCATCTATCCGGTATTTTTTGCGTGCATACCCTGTAATGTGGAAGTCGTATTTTACCATAAATTATTATATAATATCAGGTTAATAATCAAAGCGATCATAAATATAATAATCTTATAGGAAAATTGGGGGGAAATATGTGTGTTATATGAATGCTTAATCAGAATAGAGAAAGGGGGAATTATACATTGTAATGATTATAAAAAAGGAAATCCCGTTACAGAGTAAATGTAACGGGATTTGAATTATGGGTTCTATTGATAGTTATTTCAGGATAACCATTTTCTTAATAGCGGTAAAATTAGATCCATCAGCTTTGTTAGTTGCGATTATACGGTATAAGTATACGCCTGAAGCAATATTCTTATTGAGTAAAGATGAATTAAAGTCCACAGAGTAATATCCTGAAGACTGATCCTGATTAACCAATTCGAATATTTTCTGTCCTTCGATATTGTAGATTTCCATTATTACTTTTGCATTTACAGGCAACTGGTAATCTATCTTTGTTGAAGGATTAAAAGGATTAGGATAGTTCTGATTTAGAGTAAAGTTTTTTGGTATAGCTATTTCTGCTGATTGTATACTACTATAAGAGAATGAACCATTATAGTCTATCATTTTAAGTCTATACTGGTATTTACCTGGTTGTAATTTTGAGTCTGAATAAGAATAATACTTAGGTGAAAGACTCATAGCTGCAGCCTTAAATGATGCTATAGTTGACCAATTTGCATCGGAGACCAAGCTTCTTTCAACTTCAAATCTATCACTATTCTTTTCCGTAACAGTTGACCACTTAAGAATGATATTACGTCCCTGAGTTGTTGATGCAAAAGAAGAAAGTTCTACGGGAAGAGTGATATTACTAGAAAAAAGAGGACTATATAACTTTTTCATTGATAAATTTGAAGTAATATTAACATTTACTCCAGCTATATATGCATTTATATTTTTGGGGTAAATAGTTTGTGCTGCTGTATCAATGACATTAGGAGGTGTGATTATCCAATCAGCGGTATTAGTAAGTCTTAATCTGCCAATCCTAGTTCCCGGAGGAACATTAGAAATCATAGAACCATTACCGGCTCCCGAGGGCGCAGTGCCTACAATTTTTATAACCCTCAATGCATTGCTTCCTGTACCGGATATAGTAAGTGTATTAAAAGAGTATGGGATTTGGTTCGTGTTGGTCAATTGACTTGAACCCGGAACCCAGGAAGCAGTAACAGTACCACCATTTAAAGCATTATCATTGATTGTAAGTCCCATTCCAAAGTTAGCTAACTCAATAGGGGCGGCATCAGTGCTTTGCATTACGAGGTCAACTTCATAGACCATATGGGAGTCCCAACTATCATTTATCATATTGAAGTTAAATGTAGGATTACCAGTATAGATAGTGAATACATCCAGGCTCATATTATAATTAGAGGAGTCGGCTAAATCAGTAATACGCACTCTGCAAACAGATGAAGCGGTGTAAGGGATAGTCCAGTTATAACTACCTATTGAAGCAGGAGTTGAGGCGATCACTATATTCCAGTCAGTTCCATTATCAGTAGAATATTCGATCTTAGCATTTGTTAAATTGGTGGAGTTCCATTTTATGGTATCAACGTCCCCAACCTTCCAATACTCACCACCTTTGGGGGAAGATAATGATATAGTGGAAGCCACCCAAATAGTGAATACATTAGCGCTAACGGTGAATACTGAAGCATTATCCACATTACTAATACGTAATTTACATTTAGATGAAAGGACATTGGGTACAGTCCATGCATAGTTTCCGGAGGGAGCAGGAGTTGATTCAACAACCGTAGCCCAATTAGTTCCATTGTCTGTTGAATATTCGATTTTCGCATTGGATACATTGACGGAAGTCCATTTAACCGTATCGATCTGGCCGATTTTCCAATTTTCGCCACCATTAGGAGAAGTTATAGAAATAGTAGAGCCAGCCCAAATTGTGAATACATTTGAATTTATACTGTATTTGGATGGATCACTTGTATCACTGATACGTACTTTACATTGAGTTGACAGGTTATTGGGTACAGTCCATGCATAGCTTCCGGAAGAAGCAGGAGTTGATGCAATAATTGTAGACCAGCTTGATCCATTGTCTGTTGAATATTCGATTTTTGCATTTGTTACATTGGCAGGTTCCCATTTGATTGTATCAATGCTGCCAACATTCCAACTCTCTCCGCCATTTGGATATAAAAGTTTTATAGAAGAACCAGAACCCTGGAACAGGGGTCCTGATAAATTCTTAATAAATGTTGCACCGGAAGTAATAATAACAGTCGCACCGTTTATATGTGCAAGAATATCAGTAGGATATTCGGTTCGGGCTGCTATGTCAATATAATTAGAACCAAATATTACAAAATCAACAGTATTTGTTAGTCTCATTCTCCCAATCCTTGTTCCCGGAGATACATTTGAAAGCATTGAACCCATACCTGGTTCTACTGGAGGTCCATTGGCATTTTTTATAACTCTCAATGCACTACTGCCTGTACCGGATATAGCGGCTGTATTGAAGATAGAAGATATTTGTGCAGAATTGGTCAATTCACTTGAACCTGGAACCCAAGTTGCAGTTAAAGTTCCGGAATTTAAAGACCCATTAGGAATTGTAAATCCCAAAGAAAGCAAATCTAATTCAATTGGGCCTACATCAGTGCTCTGTATCAAAATGTCAAATTCATATACTTTATGTGAATCCCAGGTAGCATTTGCCAGATAGAAATTAAATGTTGGATCTGCTGAATAAGAGGGGGGGGTATAGAAGAAAATAAGTGCAAGCAGGAGCATTGCATATTGAAGTAATTTTTTGTTCATAGTCTTACCTATATTTTCATTATAGAATAATTTCTATATTGATTTAGTAAACACCATTATAAATTAGATTAAAGCTTGATAAATAACAACAGATTGATTGAATATTGCCAGAATATGTGTTCCAAGAAATGTTTTGATCTGAATTAGTTTAGGGATATTTATTTCTGGTTTTAAGAGGTAAATTTTACATGTTAGGGGGGATAAATTGAGGGTGGGAGGGGTTGATTTACATTAAACTACTCGATTTGGGGCTATTTTGCTATATGATCTGAACCTGATCTACGGGTATTCAGAGTCGTTCATCTCTCGCTCATCTCATACTCATCTTTCGCTAAGGATATACAGGCGATTAAATGCTAATATTTGAATGTAATATTTACCGATTTTTATATATAAACTAAGGGGAAGTTATGGGAATAAGGGAGTTGGGGAGAAAGGGAAATCAGGGTAAATATATTATCCGGGAGGCCATTTCATTTTACGGCCACCTAAGAGGTGCATATGGAGGTGAGGAACTTCCTGACCGCCATTATCGCCGCAGTTAATAACCAGCCGGAATCCGTTTTTATCTATGCCCTGTTCCTTAGCGATTTTGTTTGCAGCGTCAAATAATTCGCCCAAAAGGGGGGCATCTCTTTTGCCATCAATTTCTGTTGTATAGGCAATAGGTTGTTTGGGAATAATTAAAATGTGGACAGGAGCCATGGGATTTATATCCCGGAAAGCCAGGATAGTATCGGATTCGAAGACGATATCGGCAGGAATTTCTTTCCTGATTATTTTAGAAAATATAGTATCAGCCATAAAATTACTCCGCTTTATCTATTCCGTATTTTCTGATCTTGTTATAGAGATGGCTCCTTTGGATATCAAGGACTTCTGCAGTTTTACTTACATTCCAGTCATTGGCCTCAAGCTGTTTAATGATAAATGCTTTCTCTGCTCTTTCCTTAAACTCCTGGAACGAATTATTCAGGTCAATAATATCTGTCATATGGTTATGGCCTGAAGAGAATAAAAGCTCAATATCTTTTTTTGTAATTTCCCGTTTATCTATAATGATAATAATTCTTTCAATAGAATTTCTTAATTCGCGCACATTACCGCTCCATTCCATAGACTGGAGGAATTTCATTGCATCGTCATTAATTTTAATCAGGGGTTTTTTATGTTTATAGGTAATTTCCTCAATGAAGCTGTTTATAAGAACGGGGATGTCATCAGTTCTTTCACGGAGGGGGGGGATCTGGATAGGGATAACATTTATCCTATGGTAAAGATCTTCCCTGAAATTACCTTTTTCAATTTCTTCAAGAAGGTTTTTATTTGTAGCTGAGATTATTCTTACATCCACTTCAATTTTTTTGCCGCCGCCTACGCGTTCAATTTTTCCATCCTCGATAGCCCGAAGAACTTTTGCCTGAGCCTGGAGACTCATATCACCAATCTCGTCGAGGAAGAGTGTACCTTTATTGGCGAGTTCGAACCTACCGATTCTCTGCTGGACGGCGCCAGTAAATGATCCCTTCTCATGGCCGAAGAGTTCGGATTCAATTAATTCATTAGGGATAGCAGCGCAATTAACCTCTACGAATGATCTGTCCTTACGGAGACTCTGGTTGTGAATTGCTTTAGCGACAAGTTCTTTGCCTGTACCATTTTCACCTGTAATAAGGACGCGAGTATCGAGAGGAGCAACTTTATCAATAAGGTCGAGTATATTTTGTATAGGTCTGCTATTACCAAGTATTTTTTCGCTGCCGGCGAGGGATCTTTTAATCTCTTTATTTTCAGCGATCAGGTTGGCCTGGTCTACAGCATTCCTAACAGAAATCAAGAGTTTATCACGATCGATGGGTTTCTCAATAAAATCGAAGGCACCGAGTTTAGTGGCTTTAATAGCATTTTCAATACTGCCGTGTGCGGAGATTATTATAACAGAGAGGGCAGGATTTATTTCTTTTACTTTTTTAATAACCTCGAACCCATTCATTACAGGCATCTGAATATCAAGGAGCAATGCAGAGTACTGACCTGAAGTAATCTTTTCAATACCATCAGGTGAGTTAACGGAATAATCGACCTGGTAGCCCTCGTACTCAAGGATCATTTTAATGCTTTCGCAGATTTCCTTTTCATCATCTATGATAAATATGGAGTTCATAAATTTATTCTAATCTGATAGAGTGATTTTAATATTAATACCTGAGAAGGCATTACATTCTTGTGTTTTTTAATGATCTTACCGAAAAGGTTACCGAGTTGATTTGCCTGGATATCTCTCGGGTCGACCTGGTTCTGAACCTCAAAAGATTCTTCAAACACTTCTACAAAATAACCAATTAGATCGCCCAAATCAAAGATATTGGACGAATAGGAGATGAATGCACTTCCGAAAAAGTGTGCAATTTTATCCTTATCGCCGAAGTTATCTTCGGGAGTATCAAAGAAGAGCAGGGCGGGGAGGTTATGATTCTTAAGCTTAAAGATTGAGTCTGCAGATGATATGAGAGGAAAGTTGACCATAAGATGAATTACCGGGAGTCTGATTGGGACTATATTATAAGGGACAGCTGCAAAGGTAAGGGAAAGGAAAGTTTCCGAGAGATCGCCCTTCAGCTGGTCTTTAGCATGCAAGTAGATGGAATCCACGGCATAGAGATCATTGATTTCATTATATTCATCAGCGGCAATGAATTTCGAAATACTATCTACAGCATAAAACAGATGACTTACCTGAGAGGAAACAAGGAAAGGGAATAATATTATGAGAAGCGTATATTTCAAGATACAAAGATTAAATTAAGTTTGAATTACCCCCACATTAAACTTCGGAATATCCGGATTGTTATTTGCTGATTCGAGGGCAGCCGAAATATAATCTCTTGTAAAGACAGGGTCAATTATTTCATCGATCCATAATCTAGCGGCGGCATAGAGAGGATTGCTTTTATCCTCATAAGAACTGATAATTTCATCGAGGAGTTTCTTTTTATCAGTTTCATTGAATTTACTGCCATGTTTTTCCACCTGATTTAATTTGATATCGAGCAGAACACTACTTGCCTGAGAACCGCCCATAACTGCAATTTTAGCGTTAGGATATGCAAAGATAAAGCGTGGATCGTAGGCCTTGCCACACATTGCATAATTACCTGCTCCAAAGCTATTGCCAATAATGATTGTAATTTTTGGTACGACTGAATTGGCAACGGCATTAACCATTTTAGCACCGTCTTTTATAATACCTCCATGTTCAGCGCGGCTACCGACCATGAAACCGGTTACATCCTGAAGGAATAAGAGGGGGATTTTCTTTTGGTTACAATTCATAATAAATCGTGATGCCTTATCTGCGCTATCAGAATAAATAACGCCGCCGAACTGCATTTCGCCGGTTTCAGTCTTAACAACGCTTCTCTGGTTTGCTACAATGCCCACAGCCCAGCCATCGATTCTGGCATAGCCTGTAATAAGGGTTTTACCGTATCCGGCTTTATATTCATCGAGGGAGGAGTCATCAATAATTCTTGCAATGATTTCATACATATCATATTGTTTGGATGGATCATCAGGGAGCAGGCCATATATTTCTTTAGAAGGGAAGAGGGGCGGTTTGCTTTTTATTCTGTTGAAGCCGGCTTTTTCATTATCTCCTATTTTCTCAATTATATTTCTTAATTGGAGAATGCATTCCTCATCATTTTTCATGACATAGTCGGTAACGCCGGAGACATTTGACTGCACAGAAGCGCCGCCAAGTTTTTCATTACTTGTTACTTCGCCAATAGCGGCTTTAACCAGATGAGCGCCTGCGAGGAAGACAGAGCCCTCACCTTCAACTATTAAGGCCTCGTCGCTCATTATAGGAAGATATGCACCACCGGCAACGCATGGGCCCATAATAGCGGCGAGTTGTATAATTCCCATAGATGACATTACCGCATTATTCCTGAATATTCTGCCGAAGTGTTCCTTATCCGGGAATATTTCATCCTGAAGGGGGAGGAATACGCCGGCGCTATCAACGAGATAGACTACAGGCAACCGATTTTCGATAGCAATTTCCTGGGCGCGCAGGTTCTTCTTTGCAGTTATAGGAAACCAGGCACCGGCTTTAACAGTGGCATCGTTAGCTACAATTACAAACTGTTTGCCGTGGATATAACCTATGCCGAAGATTGTACCGGAAGAAGGGGCGCCGCCGTATTCTTCATACATGCCGTATGCAGCAAAGGTATT
>JARLHC010000065.1 GCA_031292455.1 Ignavibacteriaceae bacterium | reverse complement strand
CTTTCTAATACAGCCACCTCCATGGCAGGTTCTGTGCTTGGTGGTTTTCTAAATAATTATTTGGGTAGTTATGTCCAAAGTGTTGAAATCAGACATGCAGGTTCAGCAAATAAATTTAATTTAGCCGGAAATATTAATAAATTTCGTTATACTATCGGTGGAACTACCGATGTATTCCAGGATCTTAGCCAGGCTAACATAAAAATAGAGTATCCTATCTTTAACAGTTTATTAATGCGACTTGAAAGAAAACAGGCTATTACAGAAACAACTAGTTCTAATGATATGATAAATGAACTCGGACTTAAATATAAATTTGAATTTTAATGAAGAAAAAAATTATAGCTTTATTTAAAAAGAATTCCGGCAGGGGATTTAAAAGTAGAGATATTGCAAAAATGCTTACAATAATTGATCAGCATGAATATGATTCATTAAAATCTTTTCTGCATTCGATGGTTGAGGAAGGTTCTTTGATAAGGTCTGGTAAGCGTTATATGCTTAACAATATTCCCAGGTCGAATAAAATTACTGGTGAACTTCAGATTACTCAGGGTGGATTTGGTTTTGTTATACCAAAAGATCCTGGTTATAAGGATGTTTTTATTGCTGCAAGAAATTTAAGTACTGCTTTTAATGGTGATACCGTAGAAGTAATTCTTTTTGCTAATCAAAGAGGTAAAAACTTAGAAGGGCAGATTACAGGCATTCTTAAAAGAAAGAGAGATGAGATCGTTGGCACGCTTCAGAAAACGAATTCATTTTATTTCCTAAAACCGGATGATCGTGATTTGCATCGTGATATATATATAAGTAAAAATAATCTGAAAGGAGCTAAAACAGGGGATAAGGTAATTGCAGGAAATATAAAATGGGAATCACCTGATTTGAACCCTGAAGGAGAAATAATAGAATTTCTCGGTAAATCAGGTTCTCATGATACCGAAATTATATCGTTAGCACATGAATTTAATTTGTCCTATCGTTTTTCTGATAAAACATTATTGGAAACGGAACAAATAAATGAAGAATATACTCCTGAAGACTTAAAGGAAAGGATCGATTGTCGAAATAAAACTGTTTTTACAATTGATCCTGTAGATGCCAAGGACTTCGACGATGCATTGTCTATTGAATTGTTGGAAAATGATAATTATTCAGTAGGCATTCATATTGCTGATGTCTCCAATTATGTTAATTATCATACTAACCTTGATAAAGAAGCATTTATTAGAGGTAATAGTGTTTATCTGGTAGGCAAGGTAATCCCAATGCTTCCGGAAAAACTTTCAAACAATATTTGTTCACTAGTCCCTTACAAAGACCGTCTAACGTATTCTGTTATTGTTGAAATTTCAAAAAGAGGCAAATTAGTCAAATACGAAATAGAAAAAAGTATAATTAATAGTAAAAGAAGATTCACGTATGAAGAAGTTCAGGAAATTATTGATAACGGGAAAGGTGATTTCGCAAAAGAAATAGTACAAATGAATTCATTAGCCCAAACATTGAGGAAGAAAAGATTGCGTGAAGGAAGCATAGATTTCTTTTCACCGGAAGTTAAATTTGAACTTGATGAAAATGGAGCACCAATCAGAATTTATAAAAAGGAAACACAGCCAAGTAATATGCTTGTAGAAGAATATATGCTTCTTGCTAATAAACTGGTAGCTAAACATATAGCGGCTCCCGAAAAAGGTGCGGTGAAACCATTTGTTTACAGAGTGCACGACCTTCCTGATAATGAGAAGATCTATGAATTTTCAAAGTTTGTAAAATCATTAGGATATTCGTTCGATCCCAATGCAGCTTCAAAATCAAATCAGTTCCATTTATTAATGCAAAGCGTTAAAGGAACTGAGGAAGAAGCGGTAATAAATGAGCTGGCAATTCGAACGATGGCAAAAGCAATCTATTCTATTCATAATATTGGCCATTATGGTCTTGGTTTCAAATACTATACTCACTTTACTTCTCCAATTAGAAGGTATTCTGATCTAATGGTGCATAGATTATTATTTCAGTACATGAAAAAGAAGGGAAATTTTAAATATTCAAGTGAAGAACTTGACGAGATATCGGATCATCTTTCAATAACCGAAAGGAATGCCGTTGAAGCCGAAAGAAAGTCCGTTAAACTGAATCAGATTGAATATCTTCAGAATCATATAGGAGAACAATTTCATGCTATTATTTCGGGAGTTACTCATTTTGGAATTTTTGTTAAAATTACAGATATCTTGGCAGAAGGGCTTGTAAAACTACGCGATCTCGAAAATGATGCATATGTTTATGATGAGAGGAAGTATGCACTAGTAGGCAAAGCCGGTAGAAAGCAATATCGGCTTGGTGATAAAGTAATTGTAAAATTAATCCGTGTTGATGTTGAAAGATCGGAACTTGATTTCTTAATCCTAGAATGATAGGGAGCCGTAAAATGTTTAAGATTACTATATATAAATTATTTTTTATCTTCATCATCCTTCAAAGTTCTATGCTGGCCCAGTTCGGGCAGAATAAGGTGCAGTATAAAGACTTTACTTGGTACTATATCCAGACTGATCATTTTGATATTTATTTCTCAATGAAAGGATCCGCCCTTGCAGAATTTACGGCCAAAGCTGCAGAAGACGCACTGGTCCTTATTCAGCATAGTTTTAATTATAAGATAAATAACAGGATAGTAATTATAATATATAATTCAACAAATGATTTCCAGGAAACTAATGTAACTGAT
>JARLHC010000064.1 GCA_031292455.1 Ignavibacteriaceae bacterium | reverse complement strand
TTGAGCTATGATGGATGGAATGAAACTTTATATAAACCAGAGGATATAAAAGGTAAGTCTGGTTTTAGAATACTAAATGATGGACGGGTTGTTTCGGAACTTACTGCCGACATTCACTCTGAGAAAGGAATGATCTGCATCGACTGTCATACATCTTACGAAATTATGGGTGATGGTACACATCATTTGCATAAAGAAGAGCAAGTTAAAATCCAGTGCACCGATTGCCATTTTACATCAGAACCTATTACGATAGAATATAATTCATTTGACTTTGAGTCAAGTAAAATTGCTGAATTAGATAAATTTATGGACATTAACAGAAATTATCTTATAATATCTATGAGTAAGTATCCGATAGTGAATAGTTTTTATACCGACCGGAAAGCTTTCCTTATAAAAAAAGCATCAGGTCAGATATCTGAAATGAAACTGCCACTAAAAGTTTGTTCAGCAGGAACTGTCCATAAAAATCTATCATGCAACACATGCCATAGCAGCTGGTCACCTCAATGCATTGGATGTCATACTGAATATGACAAAAACGGGGCAATGTTTGATCTGTTATCCAACAAAGAGTCAAATGGTGAATGGATTGAACATCCTAAGGATTTCCTTGCCCAACCGGCAACACTTGGAGTAAGAGAGATAGTGGAGAATGGAAAGAAAAAGAATTCAATAGAAGAATTCATTCCCGGAATGGTATTAACAATCGACAAAAATGTTGAATCAGGGAGTAAGCCTATATTCCGAAGATTATATGCGCCCGGTTTCTCACATACTATCAGAAGAGAATCCAGATCCTGTATTTCATGTCATATTAGCCCGTTAGCGATCGGATACGGAAGAGGCAGGTTAGAATTTAAGATAGCGGGCAAATCGGGTAGATGGATATTTACACCAGAATATCCTAAGAGTAAATTTGACGGACTGCCGGAAGATGCCTGGACAGGGTTTATGAAAGAAAGGGGATATAATTCAACTACAAGAGATAATACACGGCCTTTCACTATTAAAGAGCAGCAGAGAATACTATTAGTCGGGACATGTTTAACATGTCATAAGCAGGAATCAGAAATAATGATGAATTCACTAATTGATTTTAATTCAGTATTATTCAAAAGAAGCGCAATGTGTATTGCGCCCAAATGGAACTAAAAAATAATTTATAAAAGAAGGATCGCAATATGGCAGAATTACCTAAAAGATATAAGAAATTTCATGACAATTATCCAGAAGCCGCAAAAGCTTATGAGGATCTGGGAGAGGCAGTTCACAATGCGGGACCTTTGGATGACAAAACAAGATCCCTGATAAAACTTGCCATCTCAACAGGAGCAAGATTAGAAGGTGCAGTCCATTCACATACACGGAAAGCAATAAAAGCAGGTGCCACTGCTGATGAGATCCATCATACAGTTCTCCTGGCACTTCCAACAATAGGACTACCTTCAACAATGGCTGCGTTCAGCTGGGTAGATGATATCCTGGAAGATAAGAAGTAGCCATCATAAGCAGTCAGGATTTAATTCTATCGATAACATGGATTTCTGCTAAACCGGCATATTTAGAGTATTGGGAAAGCTAAATTAAATAACGATATTTACAGTAGACATCCTGAAATAGGCGAGCTAATACAACTATACCAAAATAATATGATTGGAACGGAGGTTAAATGAAATTAACTCATTTAGACAAAAGAGGAAAGGCAAAGATGGTAGATGTATCCGAAAAAGAGATAAATCTTCGGACTTCATCTGCCTCTGCAGAAGTAATCCTTTCCAAGGAAGCATTCCTGGCAGTAAAGAATAACACAGTTGTAAAAGGAGATGTCCTTTCAGTTGCCAGGATTGCAGGAATACAGGCAGCCAAGAAAACTTCTGAACTTATTCCTCTTTGCCATAATATATTTATTTCATCTGTTAATATTGATTTTAAGTTATCAGAAGAAACAGACAGCATTCTAATTACATCAGATACAAAAACAAATTCTGTAACCGGAATTGAGATGGAGGCATTAACCGCAGTATCTATTGCTGCCCTCACAATATACGACATGTGTAAAGCAATAGATAAAGGGATAAGGATAAAAAATATTCATCTGCTGTCTAAAACAGGGGGCAAAAGCGGAGGTTATTTTGCCAAATAAGATAAAGGAAATAATGGAAAACTGATGCTCAACTTTAACGATGCTTTACAAATAATAGAAGATGAGTTCTCCCACCTTCCGAAAAATATCATTGAGGTAAACCTTAATGACTCAACCGGATTAAAATTAGCAGAAGCTATTCATGCTGATGTAAATCTTCCTGCATTTGATAATTCCAGTATGGATGGCTATGCGATTAAATTAGCTGGAAATCAAAGAACATGGAATGTTATAGGGGAAATATCTGCGGGCAATTTTAAGAATTATAATATTGATATAAATTCTGCAGTGAGAATAATGACCGGGGGCAGGCTTCCTAAGGAAGCCGACACTGTAATTCCAATTGAAGATATAATTGAAGAACAAAACAAATGTATTTTAAGAGATGGCGTTGATATTAAATTAAATCAGAACATCAGGTTTATAGGAGAAGATTTAAAATCAGGAGATATTGCATTAACAGAAGATTCATTACTTAACGCTCAGAATATCTCACTTGCTGCCGCATGCGGAAAGTTGAAATTAAAGGTTTACAGAAAACTGTCAATTGGTGTTTTAGCTACCGGGGACGAATTAGTAGATATAGCAGAAATTCCAGGGGAAGATAAAGTACGTGCAACAAACCTTTATTCCATTCTGGCAGCAATACGGGAAATAGATATGAATCCCGTCAATCTTGGAATTGTTAAGGATAATAAAGAATTATTAAGGAGCTCAATATTATCTGCACTGGAGAGCGACCTGGATATACTTATTACGACGGGCGGCGTATCGGTAGGCAAGTATGATTATCTGAAAGATATTTTCAAGGAATCAGGAGTTGAAACCATTTTCTGGAAGGTAAATATTAAACCAGGTAAGCCATTATTCTTTGGAAAATATAGGAAAGATAATAAGACAAAACTGATATTCGGACTACCTGGAAATCCTGTTTCCTCGTTTGTCAATTTTGTTCTTTTAATAAAACCCGCTATTCAGAAATATTATAATCAGGAATCTTATAATTTTCATATGGCAAGGTTAGAGTCCCCGGTAAAGAAAACAGATTCAAGAAGGCATTTCACCAGGGGAATACTGAAGTTTGATAATGCATCAAACAAATTCACTGTAAAAGAATCGGGATCCCAGTCATCCGGAAACCTGGCAGGATTAAGCAGTTCAAACTGTCTGATTGTTATCCCGGAAGATATTATTAACCCAGATGCAGGCGAAGAGGTAACATGTATAATGATATAACCGGATTCATACTTGCAGGGGGAAAAAGCACACGCATGGGGACGAATAAATCTCTCCTGAAGATTGGAGAACACAAAGTAATAGAGCTGGTTGAAAAGTTAATGAAGGATTTATTCCGGAAAGTTATTCTGATAACTAATCAACAGGAGGATTATTCATTTCTTAATCTTCCTATATATGAAGATATTTATAAGAATATGGGACCTCTTGCGGGCATTCATTCGGCATTAATGCACACAACAACTGAAAAGAATTTTATTATATCATGTGACATTCCTTTAATGACGGCAGGTGTAATTAAATATATAGTGGAATATCCGACTGAAAAACCGATAATAATTACAAAAGCTGACAATTTTATACAGCAACTTTGCGGTATATATTCCCGATCTCTTGTCCCTGTTATTGAGAAGATCATCATAAAGGATAACAAAGTAACCGATGAAAGAAACCCTGATCAAAAAAAGAGAGGATGCAGAGTATTGCATCTAGTTAAAAGTACTGATTCCGAGATTATCGATATTGAAAGAGAGTATCATGATTATAAAGCGGGAACATTTTACAATATGAACCGACCTGAAGAGTACAATTTTATAAAATCTATTCTTCTCAGAGAATTATAGAAAATGAAGCAACTGCCGGAACATCAAAAGGGAATTATAGCTATACTTATTGCGGCGATAATCTGGAGTTCCGGAGGAATACTTATAAAACTGATTACTCTCCATCCGATGCAGCTTTCATTTATCAGAGCAATATTTGCTGCATTGGTTTTTGCAATAATATTCCGGAAGAAGGCATTTATTTTCAATGGTATGACCTTCATTAACGGAATCTTTTATGCAGGAATCCTAATCTTATTTGTAATTGCAACAAAACTTACTACTGCAGCAAACGCAATCTTCCTTCAATACACCGCTCCAATTTATGTACTTGTATTTGAGCCTCTGATAAATAAAACCGAATTTAAGAGAATAAACCTGATTACTATATTTGTATGTTTTACGGGGATGATTTTATTCTTTATAGGGGAACTTTCTTTTGCACACGTTGAAGGTAATATTGTGGCACTCTTATCCGGAATAGCCTTTGCGGCTTTTCTGATAGGAATGAGGAATAATAAACATGAATACCAGTACAGCACCATTTTTTATGGAAATATAATAATTGCGCTGTTATGCATTCCATTTGCAGGAACTTTTCAGACAGTAACTGCATCAGATTTTCTTATGGTTTCTTTTCTGGGAATTGTACAAATAGGGATTGCGTATGCAATTTTCACATATGGATTAAAAAGAGTATTTGCAATTGAAGCTTCTTTAATCGGAATGATAGAACCTGTATTGAATCCAGTTTGGGTACTTATATGGTACGGAGAGGTTCCATCTCTATTTGCAGTGACCGGGGGAATCATTATTATTTCAGCAATTGCCATAAAAACATTCATAACTGAATCTTTGAACGTACGCAAGATAAAGATTCCACCCGAAGTAACTGGCAGTTAACTTATTATCGCAACATCCTTTTCATATAATCTAACTAAATCAAAATATTTTTCAGGGAGAGGAGCAGATTTATGTGTTTTAGGATCAACGTGTACGAGAACCACGGAACCCTCAGCAATGATTTGCTTCGTTTTTGCATTTTCGACTATATGTTCGAATCCAAATGATGAATATTTCATAAAAGAGATCCTAGTATAAATATTCAGTTCATCGTCAAACCGGGCGAAGTCTCTGTAATTTATTTCATTCCTTACAACAAAGAAAAGACTTCCGTCGCGAAACCATCCGCCTTCAGGCATAAGCCCAATTTCCTTTATATACTTAAATTTGGCTTCATCAAAGTAGACGAAATAAACTGAGTTATTGCACACACCCAGCATATCCACCTCATTGAATCTAACCGTAATAGTTATTTTATGTTTGAATTTTCTTATATCTGTCATAATTACTCAAATACATTATAAATTATTTTTAGTGCTTTTTCGATTTGGGCAAAGCTGACATCCATATGAGTAATAGCTCTAAGGGAATCAGTATTACCAACGCTGAGAAGGAGGCCCTGTTCTTTACATTTTAATAGGGCATCATTGACAGTTAGCTTCAGTGGTTTAAAAATCAGGATATTAGTCTGAACAGCATCGAGATTGATCTCGATTGATTTCATTCCTCCTAATAAATCAGAAAGCATCTTTGCTTTCCGATGATCTTCTTCGAGCCGGTTGATATTATTTTTTAATGCATATAAACCAGCGGCAGCAAGGATGCCGACCTGCCTCATTCCCCCGCCCCATGATTTTCTGATGCGGAATGCCTCTTTGATAAAGTCTTTTGACCCGGCAATTATTGAACCGACAGGAGCGCCGAGTCCTTTAGACAAGCAACATGATACAGTATCAAAATATTTCGCATATTCTTTGACAGGAATGCCGGAAGCAACAGAGGCGTTCCAGATTCTGGCACCATCCAGGTGATAATGCAGGTTATACTTTGCGGCCAACTTACCAAGTTCAATAATATTATCAAGGGGCTGAATTGTACCTCCTGCCCTATTATGAGTATTTTCAATTTCCAATACTTTAGTACGAGGCATATAGTAGGCGCTAAGGGGACGAATTGCAGATTCTACCTGAGAAGGAGTTATCACGCCCATTTTCCCATCGAGCGGATATAATTGAATGCCACTTAATTTAGCAGGCGAACCTGATTCATAATTAAAGATATGGCAATCCTTCTCACAGATCACCTCATCGCCGGGATCAGTCAAGACATTCAGGCAAAGCTGATTTCCCATCACGCCGCTAGAGACAAATAGAGAAGCCTCTTTACCCAAAATATCGGCGGCATAGTCCTGTAATTCATTTACAGTAGGATCCTCCTGAAATACATCGTCGCCAACTTCGGCCCCGAACATTGCTTTTCTCATTTCAAGGGAAGGCTGGGTTACGGTATCACTTCGAAGATCTATATATTTTTCCATAAGATTTAATATTTAACTTTATAAAGGAACAGTCCTTTTGCAGGGACTGCTTCGCCGGCAGATTCCCGTTCCTGTTTATTAATAATATCGCGAAGATAGTCAATATTCAATTTTAATTTATAAGTATTTAATAAAGTCCCGATCATTGTTCTAACCATGCCATGAAGGTACCGATCCGCTTCGACATAAAAGATGATAAGATCTTTCCACTCTTTCCATCTAACGTCATGAATAAAGCAGATTTTATTTTCAGTATCTGAAGCTTTCCTTGCAAAGGCAGTAAAATTCTTTTCACCAATCAGATATCCGGACAATTTATTTAATGAATTACAATCGACTGGTCCATGATACCACCATGAATATTTATCATAAAAGGGTGATTTGCTTTTAGAGAACAGGTAGATATAACTTCTTTTAACTGCGTCATACCTTGAGTGAAAATCTTCATTCACTTCTACAATATTTTTGACAGCAATATCACGGGGGAGGATAGAATTAAGAGAATGTTTAAACCTGTAAAGGTCCAGTTCCTGATCTATGCGGAAATTACAAGTTTGTCCCAGTGCATGCACACCGGAGTCTGTCCTTCCGGCACCGATAAGACTTATCTTTTCATTTGCAATCAGGCAAATACTATCCTGCATTACGCCCTGAACCGACTTTGCATTTAATTGAATCTGCCAGCCGGAATAGTCAGTGCCATCATATTGAACGATCAGTTTATAATTTTTCAAAATGCTATTGATAATTGATACTCAAAAAGATTTCAGGTTAAAAATTACGTTAATTTAATTTATATGTAAAATTTAACTTGTCTTTTAATGTATAAAACGATTAAAATTATATCATAATTATTATTTTGTTATTAAAAATTAAGGATATTCAGCCGGTCGAAATGAAATTAAAGAAAGATATTATTTCATTGTTTAAAAATAAGACTGATGGTTCATCAGCATTACTAATTAAATTAAACAGGATAATAAAGAATGGAACAGGAGATAAAAGATATTTAGGTTTACTTTTAAGGGAGAGCAGAAAACACTTTGATGATTTTGCTATTATACAAAATTACCTTGATGAAATAGAGAAGGAATTAAAAAACGAAGAAACATTATCGGAAATAATTGATTACTATAATGATTATAACAATAAGGTAACCGGCAAAATATTTGAGAATGGCAAGGAGTGTTTCCTTAATGTTTCAAAAATATTAACATTTTCAAACAGTTTAACTGTCACTAATTTTTTGACCAGTTTATATAGGATGAACAGGAAACTTGAAGTTATTATTGCCGAATCCCGCCCTAAGAACGAAGGGAGAATTCTTGCTAAAAAGCTGCTAAAGAAAGGAATACCAGTAGAATTTATAACCGATTTTTCAATTACAACCTATCTCCCAATGTCTGATGCTGTAATTATTGGTGCGGACAAGATATTATCGAACGGAAATGCAGTAAATAAAACCGGAAGCCGCGCACTGGCAATTTTATGCAAGTATTTTAATATACCTTTTTATGTGATCACCTCTAAAAGCAAATATTGCAATGAATCAAGTTATCAATCAGAGGAGAGAGATTTATCGGAGGTATGGAAGTTTTCAGATAAAAAACTTAAAGTACGGAATTTTTATTTCGAAGAAATAGAAAGGAAACTGATAACCAGAATTATTACAGATTAAAACCGGACACTCATTTTACTCTTATGATTAAATCTTAAAGTGAGCAGAACAGCTGAAGTGACAAGTCCAGACATAATTCCAATCCAAACTCCCTGAACACCGAGATTATAGTGAAATGCCAAGATATATCCAACCGGCAGCCCGATTATCCAGTAGGCAATAAAGGTTATCAAAGTGGGCCATTTAACGTCAGTTAATCCTCTTAATACTCCAATTCCGACAGCCTGGGTACCATCAAATATTTGGAAAAGTGCAGCAATAATAAGGAGTGAGGAAGCGATCGAAATAACTGCGGGATCTTGAATATAAAATGCAGGCAGATTATTCCTAAATAAAATAAAAATAACAGCAAAGCATGCCATCAGGGATTCGCCAAGTAAAATAGCTGTAAAACCTGCGCGCCTGGTTTCGGTAATATCTCTTTTACCAACTCCATTACTAACCCTAATACTTCCTGCAGTAGATATTCCCAAAGTACACATAAACGATATTGAAGCAAGATTCAGAGCAATCTGGTGAGCAGCAAGCTGATCGGTACCAAGCCAGCCAACCATTATTGCCGCAAAGGAGAATGCGCCTACTTCAAAGAAATATTGTGTAGCACTTGGGATACCCAGAGCAAGTATTTTTCTAATGATTGAATAGTTTATGTGTTTAATTCGCAGGCTCAAATTAAGTTCTTTTAGTTTTGAAGAACTAAAGATATAAATTGAGATAGTCAGAGCCATAAACATACGAGAGCTAAATGTGGCAATTCCAGCCCCGATCAGTCCAAGGGCTGGCATACCAAATTTTCCATAAATTAAAATCCAGCCTACCAATCCATTAATTATGTTAGCAGTTAACGTAATTATCATACCAGGTCTCATTATTGAAAGTCCCTCAATAAACTGTTTATTGGTTTGGAAAATCAAAACGGGGATCATAGATAAAGAGAGTATTTTAGTATATGGTGCAGCAAGTTTAACGACCTGAGGGGGTTGGTTTAACAGGGAGAAAAAATCCGCGGCAAAATATGTAACCAGCATAAGTATAATACTTACTATGATATTGACTATGTGCCCATTAGTGAAAATACTCGGGCAATTCTGTTTCTGCTGCGCTCCTACAGAAATTGCAACCAGGGGGGTAACGCCCGCACAAATACCTATCCCGACAATAAATATCAGAATGAATAAGCTATTAGCGACTGAAGCGGCTGCAAGGTTTGAAGCACCCAATCCCCCAACAAGCAGATTATCTACAACCCCCATCATAATAACTCCAGCTTGTCCGATTATAACAGGGTAGGATAATTGTGAAGTATTCTTAATATGTTCTTTAATTGTCTGCATGAAGGGACTAATATATGGAAAATAGGAGAGTTTTTATAGTAGATGGCGGGATACAAAGGAAAGACTGTAACCATGAGCCTCCTCCAAAACAAGTTACGAATTTGCAGGAGGCCCAGGAAGAATATTAACCAGATTTATAAGATTGAAAAGATCATATAGTTTAATAATGAATGAAACTTTTGAGGTTATAATTTATTATTGTACAATCATTGTTGCGGTCATCATTGACCCGTGGATAGTACAGTAGTATTTGTAAGTACCTGCCTTATTGAATTTATAAGAGAATATTGCACCGTTGTTCAAATTACCAGAATTGAACAATCCATCCGGAGCGTTAGGCACGCCGCTGGTAACAGTATGAGCAAAACTATCTTTATTAGTCCAAGTAATTGTAGTGCCCACTGAAATAGTTTTTGAGGCAGGGTTAAATGCGATACTCTGCATCCATACTTCATTAGCACCAGGAGATCCGCTACCCCCTGAAGGAGGAGCTGTTGAATAGCTAGATTTGTTACAACCATTTATTACAACCATGAATGATATTATTATCATACCAAATATCACTGAGATCATATTTATTCTCTTTTCCATTTTTTTCTCCAATTGAGTTAATAGGTCATATAGCAGTAGTGGTCAGGGGAAGGATAAAGGGACAAGAAAGAAACACGAATGCGGGATAGGTGATGGCCGACAAGAATAAGGCGAAACTTAGGGATAGGGGTATGCATTTAAGATTGCCGTTAAACCTTCGAGGTTGATAAAAACCCCGAAGGTTAAGGCTGAACTTTTTAATAAAACAAATGGAATTGGATATTGAAGGCATTATTATTAGCTATGAGATTGGATGTTTGTACTCTAAATTCGGGAATTACATCCATAAAGGGATAAGGAAAGAAATCGAGACCGATTACAACTCTTGAGAGATCTTCATTTGCAGTATTTGTAGAAGGAACAAACCGATCATAACGCAAAATGACATCGAACCCTTTAGTAATCCTATATGCACCTTCAATCATTGCGGCGGTAGTAGTTGAATCGGAGATCAAATAACTTTTTGCAAAATCAAACTCGGCCATAATGGTAAAATTTCCAATTCCAATACCGACAAACGGACCATACATATCGGAAATATTAAAAGTCTGAGTACTTCTAAAGCGATGATATGAACCACCGAACAATAGATTTACATCTTCAGATAGAGACGGATTAAACTGCAGGCGTGCAGTATAAGAGGGGTCATTCTGCAATAATGGTTGAGTAGGTCTCCCAATCGGTCTACCAACGCTTGCTGTAAGAAAAGCATAATCGGCTATATAAATGCCTATCTCAGCACCTGTTTCAACATAATAAGGATCATACATAAATCCCAATTTTTGTGAAGTAATAAATCCTAAATCGCCACCCCTAGTATAAGCTGTATGATCATCAAGCCGGATTCCAAAGTTAGGGATGAACTCACCTCCTTTGATATAACCATTATTTGGAAGAATCTGAGCAATACCATAACCTTCCCAAACAGAATTTTCAAAATCGTACCTTGCAAAAACTCTCATTTGTTCGGACAGATCGACTGAAGTATAGATCAAGCCGGACATATTCTGAAAATCAATCCGTCTCAGAGATCCCAATGTTCCAAGAAGCTGACCCCTTATATCAAAACCGAATCTAATATTCTCACCTATTTTATTGGAGATTTTGAAACTTGAATCGGGAGGTGACATTGTTAATCCTTTCCGGCTCATATTCCAGCCTCTGTCACTCCTCATTTCACCACCAGTAGGGTTAACATGGCAGTCGATACAATTTCCGCCACTTCGTAATGCAAAGCGCGGCAGAGAATAGGATTCCGATGTTAAGAATGCAAAAAAAATCAGTAAAGTAGAAAAGAATAATGTTCTCATAAATTCTCCTTCGAATAGTTAGAATAAAAAGTTATGATATATAGTATTCCTTAATCCTGAAAAAGGTCATGCAGCAGAATATAATTTATTAATAAAATAATTCTTATTATATATTATCAATCAAATTAATATTCAGAGCATAATGTGTATGAAGCAATAAATGAGGCCTTTTCACGTCAATCCGAAAGCTTTGATGATTATGAAGAGAGAAATGAGACGCTGAAGTGGATGCGTTCTATCACACATAAACATATACTCAGGTATTTAAAGGATAATGACACCATACTAGAACTTAATTCCGGATCCGGTATCGATGCAGTTTTTTTAGGTACAAGGGGTTTTAGGATTCACTGTACTGACATAGCAGAAGGAATGATGCAAAAGTTAGAAGGAAAAGTTCATAGAATGAAACTAAGTAATTTTATTTCTTTCCAAATCTTATCATTTACTGAACTTAATAGATTAAATAAAAATTCTTTTGATTATATTTTTTCCAACTTCGGGGGACTTAATTGTGCAGTTGATCTTAATTACCTATTCCGCCAGTTTCACAATATTCTAAAGCCAGGGGGAAGGATATCTCTTGTTATAATGCCGCCAATTTGCCCATGGGAGATTGCACTTGTTTTGAGGGGTAAATTTAAAACAGCATTCCGCAGATTGAATAAGAGAGGATTATTGGCAAATGTAGAGGGAATCAGGTTTCCTACCTATTATTATTCTGCACATGATGTAAGAGAGGCATTAGGCCCTGACTACAAAATATTGGATATTCAAGGACTTGGATCAATCTCCCCTCCCCCCTATATGGAAAATTTCCCAAAGCGTTATCCCAAATTATTTAAAATACTAACCTTAACAGATGAGAAGGTTTCCCGGTATTTTCCATTTAACAGATTTGCAGATCATTTTATATTAACAGCCGAATACGAGCCCAGAGTATAACTAAATCAGAATAAATTCAGCCTGATATAACATTAAAAGGAAATTCATAATCAGGAAGATATTCTTTAATACGTTCAAGCAATACTCTTATACCTTTTATTACGTACTTATTATTATTATTAATTCCAATTAAGTCAAAATCATTCCTGTTTATGATATGGCACTTGTCTTCAAATTCTTTATCCAAAAATACTATCCTACCATCTTTAAGTATAAGAAGAATATCTTTGGGATCAGTATTATAAAAGGAATCCCAAGAATTATCATATAACCTTTTAGTAATGACAATATCGGCCATACTATTTTCGACCAACGATCCTCTGGAATTCACCCCCCAAACATCTGCCCCTTTTTCAGTGATACTTTCATATAATTCAAGGTCATTAAGATATCCGAGTCTTCTTGCCAATCTAAGGTGATTCCAAATATTCCAATCAGAACTCAAAGCAGAATCTGTCCCGAATAAAATATTTATTCCGTTTTTTAAATCTGAAACATCTACGGTCCTGTTATATAGGAATAAATTAGAAGCCGGGCACCACACAAGAGCTGTGAACTTTTTACATAATTCTTTATCGAGGACAATACCATGAACAGCTATAATTTTTCTCTCTGTTAAATTCCATTTAAGCAGCTTATTGATTTCATCAGAAGATTTATTATTAGTCCCTTCACCGACATGAATGACGAACGGATAGTTATTAAGAGATAAATTTAATTTAATTGTCCATCTTTTTTCAAGGCGAACCGAATGGAGGTAATTATAGTTATTAATTATACCAGGCATGCCTTTAATGTTAAAAATTATTCCATTACCATGATGAGCAACAGTAGTAATACCGCAAAGGAGATTTTTATAAAGTCCCCATCTGAAACGCAATTCATAAGGCACTTTTCTGACCAACTCAATAACTTCCCTGTTATTCAAATGGATATCATCACCCCATTCAACATAGTCTTCATAGATCATGTTACCCAGTTTTGGAAACAGGTTAAATTCAAGATGATCATGGGAATTAATAAGTCCAGGAAAGGCAATGGCATCATTAAAATCTATTTCAATATCTTTTGAAAAATTATTAGTAATTCTGTCTCCCCTAATGCCGATATTTATCAGGCCAGTCTCACTTCCAGGTAATGTTAAATTTTTTAAGAGCATATTATCTCTTCAGATAAATTCCGTATATGAATGGGGTTCCTTTAAATCTTTCATAAATATGGAGTGCATTCTTTTTAAGATAAAAGCTTTTAACATTCTCATCAATCAATTCTTCAATCAGGCAGACTTTTTTGAAACCAAAAGAAGAGAGCACCATTTCAATTTCGGAGATTTTATGAACATAATTTTCAATTTTATAAGACTTCCCGGCATATTTAAAGGTTCTAGCTCCCCCCTTTTCAAACAGATCCGGATGGAAATCAGTAATAAGAATATCTCCTAAATTCTTTATCACCCGATCCCATTCAATAAATAGATTTTTAATATCCTTTACATGTGAAATCACAAGAGTTGAGATTATTATATCACACTCTTTATTATTTAGAAAATCCAGTTTCCCATTTTTAATCAGAAAGGTTTCCGCGAAAGAATATTTATTTTTTAGCCTGGTAATCATTTCCGGTGAAATATCGCATCCTATAATTCTTTCCGGATCATGTTTTAATAACCCGAACCAGTTTCTGCCAGTCCCGCAGCCATAATCCAATATTGTTTTTCCGGATAAAGACGTCAAACTCAGGAGCTTTTTCAGGATTATTTCATCATAGGAAAGCAGAAGGTTATCTTTTTCATCATCATAAGATTCAGCCCAAATCCTATATCCCTCCTGAGGGGTAGCGACAATTTCACTACTCCCCTTTCCAAGAAACGATTTTATTTTATTCAGCTGATTACCCAATATCATATGTCGAAATTTGAATTATAGTTATTTTCAATAATCAGTAAAAATAAACCAAAAAGAATGACATTATGTCACAAATCTATATCTATCTATACTATTTAGATTTAATGAGTTCACGAGATAATAATGAACGGAATCATCTTTTTTAATCCAAGGAGCGGGCAATACAACCGACGAATCCCTTTATCGATACTGCAGGTAGTGGCATCGATACAAGGGAAATATCCATATGTGATTATTGATGGCAATTTTGAAAAGGACCCCTGGATAAAGATAGAAAATTACCTCAAATCGGGCGAGTTTTCATATTTTGCCAGTACTGTAATGCCCGGACCACAGTTAAAGCAGGCCATCCCAATAACCAAGAAAATAAAAGAATTATATCCCAGCGTAATAAATATCTGGGGAGGATATTTTGCTTCTAACCATGCCAGGACTTCAATATTATCAGGATATATGGATTACATAATAAAGGGTCCCGGGGATTATGCTTTTCCAAAGCTTCTTGATGCCTTAAGTAGTAATTACCCGCCGGATGAAATTGAAAATCTCATATATATTAAAGCTGGTGAAATAGTATCAACCCTAAAAGCAGAAATACCAGATCAGGATATACTTCCTCCCTTGCCGTATGCAGAAATAAATAAATTTTACTCTATAAGGAATTATATCGGGAAGACTTTCCTTGGCTCAAAAACATTTGCATATCATTCAAGTATGGGATGCCCATTTACATGTGCATTCTGCGGCATAGTTCCGATATTCAATGCGCGGTGGAAAGCTAAATCAGCCGCAAAAATGTATAATGATATACGGCACCTTAAGGATCAATACGGAATCAATGCAATTGAATTTTTCGATAACAACTTTTTTGTTTCTGAAAAGAGAGTGGCCGAGTTTTCCAGCTTAATGGTAAAAGAGGGTATTAACTGGTGGGGTGAGAGCAGAATAGATACAATGAATAAATATAGCGATAAAACGCTATCTTTAATGCGAGAGGCTGGGTGCCGGATGATATTCTTTGGTGCAGAAAGCGGCAATGATGAACTCCTGAATAAAATGGATAAGGGAGGAACTCAGACTAGTAAACTGATTAAATCATTTGCAGCGCGCATGAAAAACTTCGGCATTATTCCTGAATATTCTTTTATACTGGGTTTTCCTGCAGAAACTCCACAAAAGGTTATGAAGCAAATTGATGATGATATAGAATTTATAAAGGAAATAAAGGAGATCAATCCATCTACTGAAATAATAATATATATTTTTAGTCCAGTCCCGACAGAAAGTTCAGAGCTATTGAGCCAGTCGCAGAACCTTGGATTCAGATTTCCACAGAATCTTGATGATTGGTTAGAACCGGAGTGGGAGAAATTTGATACACACAATAATCCATTAACTCCCTGGTTAACAAGTGAAATGGTAGAGAAGATCCACAATTTTGAAACCGTACTAAACGGTTTTTATCCGACAGTTTCGGATTACAAACTTGTACCATTACAGAGAAAAATGATAAAAACTCTTTCCTTATTCAGATATAAGAATAATATATTTGCATTCCCTTATGAAATAAAGATCTTACAGAAATTCTGGCTCAAATACCGGAGACCTGAGGTGGAAGGGTTCTATATGGAATAGTTTTCCTATGGAGATACCATTCAATCTTAATCCAGAACTTAATATATCTCAAGATATAAAGAATCAGATGCGGAAGTTTTTCCAACTTTCTTTTTTTAATTATTCCGGTTATTCTATATTCAGCGTGAACGAACCTGTGCAGCAATTTGTAGAATGTCCTTCCGAAATTTCCATGGAACATCAAATCCAGATCATCCGAATCTTTCCAATTTGTTTTGAATTTCATTTCCTCTTTTACTTTTTCATAGAATTTCGTGCCAGGGAGAGGATATGATACTGAAATCCCGATATCCTCAGGAAGACACTCTCTAATCATTTTCCGAGTAAGTTTTATATCATTCCATTCTTCGCCGATGTATCCGAACTGAATAAAAAAAGCTATTTCCATTCCAAGCAAGTGGGTTTTGTGTGCGACCTGATAAACCTGTTCAACGGTAGTTCCTTTATCCATGCTATCCAAAATTTTCTGGCTACCTGATTCAGCCCCTATCCATATAGTCCGGCAACCGGAAGCTTTCAATTGCATGAGAGTATCATCCCGTAACAGGAGATCGGGTCTTGATAAGCATTTATATGGAATATTCAGATCCAATTTCCTGCATTCAGAAGCAAATTCTTTTATCCAATTTGGTTTAAGTCCAAAGATATCATCTGTAACCCAAAAGTGATCAATGGAATATTTGTTCTTCAAACCATAGATATATTTTGCGACATACTGCGGTTCTCTTGAATTATATGATTTCCCATAAATAGGTTTAGCGCACCAATTACATTTATAGGGACAACCCCGAGTAGTGGAAATATTTAAGGAGAAGTAGCCGTGGTTACTCATCCAAATATTTTTATAGGCATCAATATCAACGAAGGAATAGTCAGGGTCAGGTAATTGGTCAAGATTTTCGATCATCTTTCTTGGTGAAGTAATCCGGAGATTACCATCCTCATAATATTTCAGTCCATTTATATTTTGTTTAGTCTGATCAAACTTTTTCATCTCAAAAGCTTTCACAACTTCAAGGAGTGTTTCCTCCCCTTCGCCATAAATAACTGCCTGGCAGCCAGCGTCGAGATAATGTTTATAATAATCGGCGGCATCGGAACTGTAAATAACGGCAGGTATGGAGAGATCAGACGATGTTTTTATGAAATGTACTGCGGCATCCCTCATATTGGAAAGGCACATTTTAGTAAGGTAATTGAATTCATCATCATAAATTAAGAGCAAATCGGGTTTAGTTGATTTTATCTTAAATACAAAGTCTTCAGGATCTTTACTAAGCATCCCGTCAAAGAAAATTATTTCATATCCCTTATCCTTAAGCAAAGCAGCGGCATATAATGCACCCAATGGAGGATAGGGCATCTGCCTTTCCAACTCCTTTGGATCCAGGACTCTGAAATAAGATTGCCCCATCAATATTTTCATTTTAGAACCAATTGCTTTTCTTCTTTGATCATTCCGAGTTTAACCTGTTGAAATTCATTCCAAACCTTATGAAACTTATTTATAATGTCACATCTATTATCATTTGTGTGCAACTTCAGGCATTTTTCTGAAAGGATCAATGATTTATTTGCGCCACAATAAATTAATAATTTCTTATAATTCATTTTATAAAGAGACATCAGTATCCAATTCAGGGGTCTAAAGAGAATATACATCTTCGCCGGCTGTTTATACTCCCCTTTCGATATAATAAAATTGGGGAAAAAGGATTTTATCCAAGAATTCCTTGAATGAAACTGAGCAAGCATATTCTTATTCCTAAATCCTTTTAATGTAATAATCTGGTGGGCAGTATAGAAATCATAATTTTGTCCTATTTCCAAATTAGATTCATCTATAAGGAAATTAGCACAAAGTTCTTTCCGAGCATTAATTATAAATGAGAATAAATGAATAATGAAATAGACGATATAGACTGAATATGGTTTTGAAATGATGAAGAGATCAATATCATCATGATTTTCAATTCCGTAATGAGTTGTACCGCCGCTGAAAGCAATCATTGAGATAAGGGGTAATTTATTTAGAAAACCGAGTATTTTTTCTATTTTCTTTTTATTAATTATTCCGCGGTGTATTTTATAATAACCATCGATACGATAATTGAGATACAAATAACCATATATTTCTTTAATTGTACCCGTTGCTTTAAATCTTTCGATAATCCGGTTTAATTCGTCTTTCTTTATTACCCTGTCAAATAACTGTTCATGAATTTTATCAGTTTGAATCCCTGAGTTAAACATAGCAGAATAGACAAGTGTTTTTATTAATGCCTCTTCATTTATTGAAGCTTTTGGAATACCGGACCCTGAAACTTTTCTAATCCTGAAATCAAGCTGTTCCAAAACTCCGGACAATTGTTTTCTCATCAACTGCGGGGAATATTTAATATTATAGGGAAGTTTTTCTTTATTAGTTACCAATGAAAAAATAGTTTCGAGTCCATTGTAATAGCTATGCTTATCGTATGGGTTTATAGGAACAGACAGCGGGGTTGATATTTCTGCGGTAGCAATTCCCTGAGTACAGATGATGGGAAGATTAAATTTCATTGCTTCAAGTACAGGAAACCCGAATCCTTCTTCAAAACTTGTATGAAGGAAACCAGACGCATACCTATAAATGTTTGTAAGCTGCTCATCAGAAACGTACCCCAAAAACTCGACATCGGGATCATTGTTATATTTTGTTATCAATTCAATTATTTCGGGAGATTTTATCCAGAGCTCTCCGACAATCTTCAACCTGATATTAACACCCAGACTTTTTTTCCAATCCCTGAATCCTTCAATTAAGAACTTCAGGTTTTTTCTAGGTTCGAGATGTCCGACAAATAAAAAATAGGGATCATTTTTCCCCGGCATCAGATTATTATCCATATTATCATACTTCATTCCCGAATAGCCCTGAACAACATGGATACACTCTTCTTTAACGTTCAGATGTTTAATAATATTATTCTTTGTATGATAGCTAACAGCCAGAATGAGGGGGTTTTGCCGGAGAGTATTTTTTACGTTATAGGTATAATACTTAACAAACTTTTGTGAATAGAACCTCGGGTGAGTAATAAAGGAGAGATCATGAATTACAACAGCTGCCAGTTTATTAAAATTACGGGGCATGAAATAATCAGGAAAAATACCACATTGAGCTTCGGATCGTTCAATCTCTTTTTTCAGATTGAACTGCCTGTAATAATGCCTTTTAACTGACTCCGGTATAAGTTTGTGTGAGTCCGGATTCAATGATGAGGGGAAATAGAGGATATCATTTCCCAAATATTCCAATTGTTCAATCATGCATCCCAGGAATCTATTTGTTCCCGTAATCTTAGGTCCTGCAGTAGTTGATTCAATAGCTATTTTCATATAAAACAAAATAATTTTATCGAGAAGCTTAACAATTAAGAGTATAGTACTTATACCAATGATATTGTGACATTGTTTTAGATAACCAATAAAGAGATACACGTGTACTTTCATATATAAGGGCTTATACACACCATAAACAGGGAAAGTATGTTTATTAAATCACACACAAGATTTTATTGATTTATAACGGAAGGCGGAAAGGATTAAGTGAAAATATCTTACGGAAATAATATTTCCACAGAAGCCAAGACATAATCAAAAAGGTCAAAATTATTAACACTATAATTAATTCAAATGTATAATGATTATGTTCTATTGGAATTGTTGATATGTCGCCCGATAAAATGAATGCTCCCCAATAATAAGGATTGGGAGAATATTCTTTAATAAACTCAATTTTTGCCTGTCTTAAAGCCTCTGATTTATCCAGACCATCGCTTAGTTTCTGATAGAACAAGGTCATAAATTTAGAAGTATATTTATCATTTACTTCCCAAAGGGAAACGACAATACTTCTAGCTCCGGCCTCGAAAAATGCTTTGGACATTCCAATAATGCCCTCCGATTCATCAATCCTTCCCAAACCGGAATTACATGAACTAAGAACCACAAGATCGCTATTAAGTGTTAGCTGTACAATTTCACCTGCTTCAAGGAAGCCATCATTATATGGGTCGTTGATATTTGAGAAGAAGATGACGGGCTGTTTATTAAATAAAAAGGAATGTGTTGACAAGTGAATTATGCTTTTGAGAGGGGCGTTCCTTTTAAAGTTAGTTTCGGTAGCATTCTTATCGGTTAATATTTTATCTGCATTTACAATTTTCCCTATTGAAGAAACCTCCTCTTTAGAATATTTAAGAGGAAGCAGAGCAATATTCCGGAGTAAACCAGGGTTATCATCAAGCAAGCTTCTTCTTTCGGCAAACACATCCGAATTAGTATTAATTAAAGGATCGCCTACTATGAGTGATTTATTACTATTAGAAAGATGATTTGCTTTTTCCTCTGTAAAAGCAGAAGCGGAAGTTGAATAAGAGACATCATAATCATACAAAAGATAGTGTTTATCCTTATAGCTATACGGGCTGGACTCATTATCATAACCGGATACCAGAAAATCAATGGGAAGAACTATTAATTCAGTTGAAGGAACGATAATTATTTTTTCCTGTTTAGGAATTTCATTTAAGGCTTCTTTTAATAATTTAATATATAATTCATACGATGCTGCTGCATTAAATGAAAAAAGATCCTGATTATAAAATGAAGTGGTGGTGTTTTCTTCCCATCTATAATAAGGAGAAATGGAAGAGAGCATTTTTTTAAGATCATTTTTAGAGAGCCCGGTATTAAATGTCCTGAATTTGTTTTTATTTATTAAGAAAAGCCAGGTATTATTTTCAGAGGAGAAAACCGATACTATATTTTCAGATGCATTCAGATTCTTTTGAATTTCCGGAACCGGCATAACAGTTTTATGATCAAGGTATGGAGCTAAATCCTTGTTGGCTGAAATCAAGTCCTTTTTCAGCAGATTATATTGAATTGTAATTGAATCCAACTGGTTTTGATTATATATACCTGAATGGATCATCCAATCATATTCATAAATGCGGTTCAATGTATTTTCATCCCTGATAAGGGACTGCAGTTTAAGGTTAGTGAGATTCTGCATCAAGTTCCTGGAGCGGGACTTATCGATGACATTAAAGGCCATTTCATATTTTTTCTGTTTCAAAAGAAATTCAGCATAAGAAGAATAAACATCCCTTTTAGATGAGAAATAAGAAATCTGTACATCTTCCGACTTAAATAAAGGGCGTGATATATTCTCAACCAGGTCAATTGCAGAACTATAATATGAGTCAGCGGCTTCAGTCAAATTATTCCGGGCAAACAATTTTGCAAGAGCGGAGCATGCATCTATCTGAATATCAATATCATTTATCTTTTTACCGAGTGAAAGAGAAGTTTGATAAAGGGATTTTGCTTTTTCAAAGTCTTTCGAGATATCTCCTTCAATTAATCCTATCAGGGCTTCCAGATAATTAAAGTTCCCTTTGGCAGCAGTTGTTTTTGCTTTAGTTAATAATTCCAAAGCTTTAGGGTTATCATTTGCTTTAAGATACAAAGAAGCAAGATCAGTCATGCAAATAGCATCAAGATAGGCATCGCCAGATTTACGAGCATTGTTTTCAGCAGTCATTAAATATTTTTCAGAATCTTTTAAGCTATCGAGCTGCATCAAGCAAATACCGATCTTATGATAAGCGTCAGCTTCAAGATAGACATAGCCGTTTTTTTTACTCAAGTCTTCATAGGAATTAAAATAACGGAGTGCATCATTAAATTTATCGAGGTTAAAATTTAATGCACCCATACCTTTGCTGACCTCACTTTTAAGGGAAAGTTCATTGATCCCCTCAGCCAGCTCTTTTGCTTCTTTATAATAGCCAATAGCTTTAGTATAGTTTGACAGATTAGTATAGACATCTGCCAAACCGATTAAATTGAGTATACGGGCCCTTTTATTGTCCCCGGCAAACTGGATACCCTCCTGATAATATTTCAAAGCAGACGTATAATCGAACATATTCATATAAATTTTTGCAATATTATCAGAGAGAAAAGAGAGTCTGGCAAAGTTGCCAAGGGTTTTATAAAGCTTATAGCTGTTCAGATAATAATGTTTTGCTTCTATAAGATTATTAGTAAAAGAGAAAGAGACTCCAAGTTCTGAAAGAGCGAGAGCCCGGGCATCTAAATCATTTATCCCGGTAGCGGTTTCCGAAGCCTGAATAAACAGTTCTCTTGCCTTAATACTATTCCCTTTGACATCTTGTATGATAGCAAGATTAACGAGGGCCCTGGCTTTAGTTTGCAGATCATTTATAGAAGATGAGGCGTCCAGTGCTTCATTATAATATTTTTCCGCTTCCGGCGTTTTACCTGAAAGGAAATAAACGGAGCCCCGGGCCAATATAATACGGGCATTCAGACTTTTGTCATTAACGTTATTATCAATAGATTTATTCAACGCTTCAATAGATTGGGGATAATCTCCCAAATTGCGGTAAGCAACGGATACCTGATATAAGTAATACGAATTAAGAGAATCTGTTTTAAGGGCCTGCAGCAAATTGTTCAAAGCTTCTTTAGAATTGCCTGAAGATAGATTTAATAATCCTAAGAGGTAGTAGCGGAATCCGGGTTTAACTAATTTATTTTTATCCAGAGAAGTTTTAAGAAATGACTGTTGATTTGCGGCTGAAGACGCGAAGCTTAATTCATCATAGTAGTAAAGATAATCAGGAGAATTGTTTAATACGGAATAAAGAGAATCGAACATTTCTTTAAATTTTAGTTCTCTTTTACAAAGCAGAGCAAAAAGGAAAGTTTTTTCAAATGAGGCCGGGAGTTTTTTGACTTCCTCATTTTCTTTATTGATATCTAAAGAAAAAGAGTTAAGCAGATATGAGGAATAAGAATAAAGGGCAGCATTATTCCACCTATTGTGGCTTACGTTTACACGAATAGAGTCGAGTAGTGTGGAAACTGAATTATTATTACTTTCATGATCTTTATTCTCTTCAGCAGGGTGAAAGAGGGCAGCAACTAACAATAGGATTAATATTAATAATTTTTGCATTATTCATTACATAATTAATCTATGGCTGAAAGAATATTTCTAGCTTCATTAATATGAGAGCCTTTTTCTTTTAACACCTTATAAAAATATTCACTTGCACCTTTTTTATTATTAAGCATAAGTTCAGCTTTCCCAAGGAAAAAATAAATATCAAAATTTATATTCCGGAACCTACCGGAGTTGTTCAGTTCCAGGGCTTTATTAAGAGCTGCAACTCCATTATGAACTTTGATTTTATCATATGAGGGAAATAGTCCTAATATTTCAGATTTAGCGGATTCAAGGTAAGTAACACCGAGGAGATAATATGAATAAAAAATTGTTTCCTCACCCCGGTTATTCATAATATCTTCATTCAGGAATTTAACCGCATTTTCATAATCCTTAATTTCAAGGGCCATCAAACTTTTCTGAAAGTCATAAGTAATTCTACCTCTAGTCTGATAAAGGTCAGTTTGATTTTCCAAGTCAGCATATTTATAAGAAAGCGGGGTAAATATCCGGGAGACAGAAAAAGAGGCCAAAACTATCATAAAGACAGCGATAAGAGTGACTGCAGAATATCTAAAGAAATAAAATTTCGGCAGAGCTAAAACCGGATCAGGTGTTTTTACAATTCTTTTGGACTTTTCTTCTATCAGAAAATTATCAAGGGAGGCATATTCATCATTTAATTCCATAAAGAGCTTTCTGCAAGGGGAGCATTTTCTTAAATGAAGTTCAATTTTAGGTACAAGCCTGATGAAGGATTGATCCTCAGGATCAATACCGTTTTTATACAAGATATAGTTTCCCAGCTCTTCGCCTGATGGATGGTAAGAATCCTTAATAATGTTTGTTATTTTTTTTATCTTATCATCATTATAATCAAAATTTTCCATGATCTACCATATTTACTTTCATTAACAACAGTAAAAAAAATAATTAAAAGGTGACATTCAGATCATACCTTTCAGTTCTTCAATGGTTCTATAAAACATTTTTTTAACAGCATCTTCGGATTTATTTAAGTATTCAGCGATCTCACTAAACTTAAGATCTTCCCAAAAGCGCATTCTAATTAATTTCTGTTTCTCTTCGCTAAGCGTATCGAGACAGGAAAGGATTTTCCCGGCATCGATTTTATCCTCGGAACTTAAGCCATTATTCTGAATATAATTAGCTTTGTCGAGTTCAATTAGTCTGTTGCCCTTATTTTTTTTATACCAATTGATAAAATTCAGAAATAAGACTCTCCTTAGCCAAAATTCAAGATTATCGATCTTATGATATTGTTCAGCAAAGGAGAGATAGACATTGTTTGTGAGGTCATCGACATCTTCGGTATTAGAGATCTTGCCGGACCGTTGTTTTGACTGGAAATAGCTAAAGGAGATATGACGAACGTATCCCGAAAGTGCCTCAAAAGCCTGGTTGTCCCCGTTTTTTGAATTAACAAATAGTTCTTCTAATTCATTACGAGTAAAGTTTACATAGTTTAAATGGCCGTATTTCAACCGATGTCACTTTTTCAGATTAATAATTACTTATATTATACTTATTCTAAAATTATAAACCAAGTATGCAAAGATTAACATATACTGTATTTTTAGCCGGAATATTGTGTTTTGCCTCTATAGCTCAAACTTCCAGCGGCATTTTGAAGGTAATACCGGATCATTTAGAATTTCAGAGTATATTTAACAGGATAGCTGATGTTCAGTTTATAAATACGGGTAATGCACCAATAACCATTTCTAATATCACCTACAAAAAGCCTGAACTATACTTTATCAGATTTGATAAATACGGTTATTACCCGATTACACTTGCACCTAATGATACAGTACATATGGACTGCATCCTTTCGGGTTATTATTTTGTTTCACAGCAAGATTCAGTAGACACAATGTTTGTTTATGATAGCGGGGTTGAGTCAGTAGAGCCAATAAAGATCAAGATAGACTTTCAAGCCAACCATGGTTTAGGGAGCATTAATGGAAATATAAAATCTTTGTCATCCGGAATCCCTATTGCTAATGCGCATATTCGTTTTCTTTTAGGAGGAAATTATTTTATAAACTCAACATATTCAGATGGTTATGGGAATTATTCTGCACAACTGCCTCCCGGAAATTATATTGTTGCAGCAGAAAAGGATTCATTTTATACTACTTTTTTCGGGGAGAAATTTGATCCATTTACATCAACGGTTGTTCACATCAGCAGGGATTCATTAAGCACCGCGAATATAGATATGAATAAAATGATTTCTACGGGCTATTCAATCTCGGGAACAGTCATGGATCTCAAATCGCAATTTACTGTGGACAGAGCGGTTGTAGTAATAAGAAAAGGAACCCATAATCCTGCAAAAATTGAGATCCAGCCACAGGACACTATACCGGCACAATCCTACTCAGTTTTTGCAGATGCCAGCGGTAATTACAACCTGCAGAATATTCCTCAGGCCGGATATTATTTCGTTCAATCCTTTTCTGATTTTTATGTACCATCTTATTTTAAACAATCCGGTCCATCGCCAGTATTCTGGCAGAAAGGAGATTCGGTACAAATTAATACAGCTCTTACTAATAAAAACATTTCCATGGAAAGAGATTCATCAATAGGAGGAGGAATTATTGCCGGTGCAGTTAATACCGGATCTATTATACCTGATAAGAGAATAGTTATTTATGCTAAATCTACTAACTATAATATCCCATTTAATTATGCAATTCCCATAGAGGGGAAAACATTTACAGTAAATAATCTTCCTTACGGAAGTTATCAACTTATCGGACAATTAATCGGATATGCAGATGCTACATCAGGAACTGTGAATATAACAGCGATCGATACTCAGGTAAACGATATAGTTCTTAATTTTACCACGACAGGAATTCAAAACAATCCTATTATTCCTCATACAGTTGAATTAGGCCAAAACTATCCCAATCCTTTTAATCCTACGACTACAATCCAGTTTATTCTACCGCGGTCATCATATATAACTCTAAAAATATTTAACTTTTTAGGGGAAGAGATTGAAACACTTGTTAACGGTAATTACAAAGAGGGACGGTATTCAATTAATTGGAATGCAAAGAAACTTGCCAGCGGGGTTTATTTCTATGTGCTGAATTA